>CAIQWF010000153.1 GCA_903875455.1 uncultured Pseudomonadota bacterium | reverse complement strand
AGGGTGTTAATGTTCCTGATGATATTTATTTGCCGGAAGTGGAAAAACTGTGTAAAAAATACGGCACACTGTTTGTGGCCGATGAAGTGCAAACCGGCTTGGGACGCACTGGCAAGTTTTGGGCGATTGAACACTGGAATGTCCAGCCTGATATGATTTGCATGGCAAAAGCCTTATCGGGAGGTTTTGTACCGGTTGGCGCTGTGGCGATAACCAGCAAAATCATGGATACGGTATTTAATCGTATGGATAGAGCGGTGGTGCATGGCTCTACTTTTTCCAAAAACAATATGGCGATGGCCGCAGGACTTGCGACGCTGGAAGTGATGCGCGAAGAAAAACTGGTTGAAAACAGCGCACTGATTGGCAATCAAATTATCAGTAGCATTAACGCTTTAACGCCAAAATATGAGTTTTTGAAGGAAGCTCGCGGTAAGGGCATGATGATTGCGGTGGAATTTCAAGCGCCGAAAAGTTTAACCTTAAAAGCGGCCTGGGCAATGCTGGAAGCAGCGAATAAAGGCTTGTTCTGCCAAATGGTAACAATTCCACTATTTAAACAGCATCATATTCTCACTCAAGTGGCAGGGCATGGTATGAATGTGGTTAAACTTTTGCCGCCGTTGAATTTAACCGCAAAAGACCGTGACAATATTGTTAGCTCATTTGATAAAGTGATTGCGGATACGCATCAAGTTCCCGGCTCTATTTGGGATTTGGGCAAAACCCTTGCCAGTCACGCTATCAAAAACAAAAAGAAGTAACTGTTTAAACGCTTGCCAAGGTTATAAAGGCTGGCAATTCTAAGAGTTTTTGTTCATTGCTCAAATTTCAAAAAATAGAGAGCTTATAAAATCATGATTCATTCAAATAAAAAAAATAATCTGCATCTGCTTGTTTCGGCAGTTTTTCTTTTGAGTCATTCTTTGGCGTATGCCGAGAGTTCTATTCAAACAGATTCAACTGATGGACAAACCTCAGCTAATAAAATTACCAGCCTTTCCGATTTGAGGGCGGCGGCACAAAATCCGCTGACTCCAATGTACAGTCTGCCGTTGAAATATGTCTATCATGGCAATGCCAATCGCGGTGGTGTTTCTGTGGGGAGTATTCAGCCGATTTTTCCTGTGGCGTTAGGAAAAGACTGGAATTTAATCAACCAGTTAAGTTTAAATTTTATTGGTACGCCGGGTGGCGTAACCGGGATTGCCGAGTTGCCAAATCCTTACGCTAAAAACCCGCTAATTGGTCCGAAAGGGGCGGCTGGTCTTGCAGATCTTAGTTTTACCAGTTTGATTTCTCCAGCACAGCATAAGGAAGGCAAACTGATGTGGGGGGTTGGGGTAACAGCGACGATGCCGTCTGATGCGCCATCGCGGGAATTAGGCAGCGGCAAATTCAGTTTTGGTCCGGCAGCTACCTGGGTTTTCCAGACCAAGGAATGGACATTAGGTGTTCAAGCCAGTCAAATTTGGTCGGTGTTTGGCAGCAGCGGCAGGGGTGAAGTCAGTCAAATGCAAGTCAAGCCTATGATTAACTACAACTTGCCGGACGGCTGGTATCTGACTTCCAACATGAATATCATCGCCAACTGGAATGCCGCACCCGGTCAACAATGGACAGTCCCTGTTGGTGGTGGGGTTGGCAAGTTATTTGTCATGGGAGACTACAAAATCAACACCCGTGTCGAAGGATATTACAATGTTGACAGACCGGACCAAGCTCCTGACTGGTCGGTTGGAACAACCATTCAATTGCTGTTTCCTGGATAAAAACGCTAATAAATTGCACTACCAGACTAAATCTAAGAAAATACTCTGCTTTTTGCAAGCAGCATAGCTCATTTGCTTAAAGACAAGAGGTTGGCATATTGAAAATCATTATTTTAGGTGCTGGACGGGTTGGTACTTCGGTTGCGGAAAATCTGGTGGGTGAAGCCAATGATATTACGGTTGTTGATGTCGATGCAGTAAGCTTAGATAAGTTACAAAGTCGGCTGGATTTAAAAACTATCGTTGGCAATGCCTCGCACCCGCAAATTCTGGAACAAGCCGGAGCAGAAAATGCTGATATATTGCTGGCGGTGACCCATAGCGATGAAATTAATCTGGTCGCCTGCAAGCTAGCGGCGATGCTGTTTAACACCCCTACAAAAATTGCCCGCATCCGGCAAGCCAATTATCTGGCTCACCCTGCCATTTTTTCTCCTGAAAACTTTAACGTCGATTTCACCATTTGCCCTGAGCAAATTCTCACCGATTACATAAAAAAGCTAATTGATGTCCCGGAGGCTTTGCAAGTTCTTGATTTTGCCGCTGGCTTGGTAAAGCTGGTGGGAGTTCGGGTTCGGGCAGATGGTTTGCTGGTAGGCCGGGAGTTGCAACATATCCGTGAAACCATGCCCGATGTTGATACGAGGGTTGCTGCTATTTTTCGCCGCAATCGGCCGATAAAACCCAAATGCGACACGGTGATTGAGGAAGGGGATGAGGTATTTTTTATTGCGGCGAGCGAAGATATCAAAAGCGTGATGCAGCAGCTTAAAAAAATGGAAAAGCCGATTAAACGGATTATGCTGGCAGGCGGCGGCAACATTGGCAGCCGATTAGCCCAAGCGATAGAAAACAAATATCAGGTTAAATTGATTGATCATAACAAAGACAGCTGCCAACGCTTGGCGCAACAACTGTCCAATACCTTGGTGTTGCACGGTAATGTCACCGATGAACGCCTGCTAAGTGATGAAAATGTCGATGAAATGGATTTGTTTTGTGCTTTGACTAATGACGATGAAGATAACATTATGTCAGCGCTGTTGGCAAAACGGCTGGGAGCAAGAAAAGTCATTATTTTGGTGAACCGTAGCGCTTATGCGGATCTGATTCAAGGTGGAGAAATTGATGTGGCGATTTCGCCCGCCGAAGTGACGATTGGCTCTTTATTAACCCATGTCCGGCAAGCTGATGTCACGGTAGTGCATTCTCTACGACGCGGCGCTGCGGAAGCTTTGGAGCTGGTTATACATGGTGATACCCGCACCTCTAAAGTGGTTGGCAAACGCATTGATGAATTGGATTTGCCGGAAGATGTGACTGTCGGGGCGATTGTGCGCAATAAAACTGCTGATCCTGCTACTGCCGAGGTATTGATTACCCATCATGATACGGTGATAGAGTCTGGCGACCATCTGGTGGTTTTTGTGATTGGTAAAGCGAACATTCCAAAAGTTGAAAGTTTGTTTCAGGTTTCAGCCGGAGTTTTTTAAATGCACAAAGTTTTACCTGTTGTAAACGTTTTAAGTAAAGTGCTGATGGTCTTTAGTCTTTGCTATGCGTTTCCCGTTGCCGTTGCTTTTATTTATCACGAAGACAGTTATCACTATTTTTTTAAATCGTTTTTTTTAACCTTCTGTCCAGGCTATTTAATTTGGATTAGCACCCGTCGATTTCAACGGGAATTAAAAAATCGTGACGGTTTTTTACTGGCGGTTTTTACCTGGGGAGGCATTCCCAGTTTTGCCACCTTACCGCTGATGTATGGCATTCACGGGTTGTCATTTACCGATGCCTTGTTTGAAACGATGTCGGCCTTAAGTACCACCGGTGCTACGGTATTAAGCGGATTGGATCATTTGCCCAAAGCAATAAACTTTTGGCGGCATGAATTAAGCTGGCTGGGCGGAATCGGTATCATTGTGTTAGCTGTAGCGATTTTACCTTTATTGGGTGTGGGCGGAATGCAGCTTTTTAAAGCCGAAAGCACAGGCCCGATGAAAGACAGCAAACTCACGCCGCGCATTACCGAAACTGCAAAAAATTTATGGCTGGTGTACGTTGGAATTACCTTGCTGTGCATTATGTGCTTAATGTTAGCGGGCTTGGACTGGTTTGAAGCCACTTGCCATGCTTTTGCTACGATGAGTTTAGGCGGTTTTTCCACCCATGATAACAGTATCGGTTTTTTCAATTCTGTAGCGGTGGAAATGATTTTAACCGTCTTTATGCTGATTTCAGGGATGAATTTTGCGACCCATTTTTTGGCAATTCGCCATCGCAGTTTTTCCGTGTATCGATATGACGGTGAAGCGGTGAAATTTTTACAACTGATTTTTCTCAGTATTATCGGGATTACGGTTTTTCTCTATTGGAAAGGAACGTACCCCGATTTTTGGGTCACATTGCGGCATGTGACGTTTAATTTAGTTTCTGTGGCAACCACCAGCGGTTTTATGACCGTTGATTTTAATTTATGGCCGATTTTTGCGCCGTTGTGGATGCTGTTTTTAAGCAGTATTGCGGTCAGTTCGGGTTCTACCGGAGGTGGAATTAAGATGATTAGAACACGGATTCTATACCAGCAAGGCTTAAGGGATATGGTGAAAATGCTGCATCCTAACATTGTTGACCCTTTGAAAATTGACGGCCAAATGATTCCTAATAATGTTGTGTTTTCGGTATTAGGCTTTATCTTTTTATATTTTATCTGTGTGGTCAGCTTGACATTTTTACTGCTGGCAAGCGATTTGGATTTTATTTCCTCGTTTACCGCAGTGATTGCTTGCATTAATAATGCAGGGCCTGGGTTAAATGTGGTAGGGCCTGCCACCAATTACGGCATCTTAACCGATTTTCAGACCTGGGTTTGTTCGTTTGCGATGTTTTTAGGCCGGTTAGAAATTTTTTCGTTGTTGATTATTTTTACCCCGGCATTTTGGCGAAAATAACTAAACCAATCCAATCGGGATAAAGGGCAATAATCACACGTTAAAATCATTAAGTATGCGATAAAATTTTTACTTGATGGTCGGTTTAATAACGTTATTGGCTCTACTTATGATTTCTTACCTAATTGAAAGCATAAACACTTTTTGCCTAATAGTCTCTGATATAGTTTAAAGCTCAAAGCAAACAAAAAAATGCTTTCATGCAGATGTTCCTTATAAAGGTTGACTTTTAGGGCAAAATCATTCAATTTACGCATCTGGAGTAGCTTTCGGGATGTTCCTTATCAGGAATTACTCAATGATAAAGCCGCCCATAATGCTTTAATACTAATTAGTCTTAAAAAAAATAATGACCGTACTCTGTCTGATTAACAGAAATAGGTTAAACACTAAGGAGAAAAATATATGAAGAAGCCTCTAAAAAGTTTACTGATTGCTTCAACTGTGGCGACATTGCTTGCTGCGCCTACTTTGTCATCTGCAAACGCAGGCCTTGAAAAAGCAATGGCAAATCCTGCAAACTTTGCCTCTTGGGGCGGCGATTATGCCGGCACTCGTTATAGCAAGCTGAACCAAATTAACACTGAAAACGTTAAAAACTTGCAACCTGCGTGGACTTTTTCTACTGGCGTGTTACGCGGTCATGAGGGCGGTCCATTAGTGGTGGATGGTGTTATTTATATTCACACACCATTTCCTAACACTGTTTATGCTTTAGATCCAAAAACTCACGCGGTAATTTGGGAATACACTCCACAACAAAATGCTGATGTGACCATTCCTGTCATGTGCTGCGACACGGTTAACCGTGGTTTGGCTTATGGCGATGGCAAAATTTTCCTGCAACAATCTGACACTGTGTTGACCGCATTAGATGCTAAAACCGGCAAAAGAATTTGGAGCGTAAAAAACGGCGAGCCTAAATTCGGCATGACTAACACTAACGCTCCTTTAGTTGTAAAAGATAAAGTTATCACTGGTATTTCAGGCGGTGAATTTGGCGTGCGTGGTTTCTTGGCTGCTTACGACATTAAAACCGGCAAATTAGCTTGGAAAGGCTATAGCATGGGTCCAGATAAAGATACAAAAATTGACCCTAAAAAAACTACAACCTGGAAAGATGGTAAAGTTCAACCTGTTGGCGAAAACTCAAGCACCAGCACTTGGAAAGGCGACCAATGGAAAATCGGTGGCGGTACAACTTGGGGCTGGTATTCTTACGATCCTAAACTGAATCTGGTTTACTACGGTTCAGGCAACCCATCTACCTGGAACCCTGTACAACGTCCAGGCGACAACAAATGGTCTATGTCTTTGTGGGCGCGTGATGCTGACACTGGCGCAGTAAAATGGGTTTACCAAATGACTCCACACGATGAGTGGGATTATGACGGTATCAACGAAACTGTATTGGTTGACCAAGAAGTTGGCGGCAAAATGCGTCAAACCATTGTTCACTTTGACCGTAACGGCTTTGGCTATACTTTAGACCGCGTCACTGGCGAATTGTTGGTTGCTGAAAAATTCGATAAATCTGTCAACTGGGCAACCAAAGTTGATCTGAAATCAGGCCGTCCTGAACTTGACCTGAAATACTCAACCGAACATAACGGCGAAGACGTTAACACAGTCGGTGCATGTCCAGCGGCATTAGGTTCTAAAAACCAACAACCAGTCTCTTACTCTCCACAAACTGGTTTGTTCTACATCTCTGGCAACCACTTGTGTATGACTTATGAACCATTCCAGGTTTCATACACAGCTGGCCAACCTTATGTAGGCGCAACCTTAACCATGATGCCAGCGGGTGCTGACGTGATGACCGGTGAGCCAGACAAATCAACCAACTTAGGTCAATTCACTGCATACGACGCTAAAACCGGCAAAATCGCCTGGTCTAAAAAAGAGCCGTTCTCAGTATGGTCAGGTTCAGTGGCAACAGCAGGCGGCGTAGTATTCTACGGTACTTTGGAAGGCTACCTGAAAGCAGTTGATGCAAAAACTGGCGAAGAATTGTATAAATTCAAAACGCCATCAGGCATCATCGGCAACGTTAATACTTGGGAACACGGCGGCAAACAATATGTTGGCGTTCTGTCAGGTATCGGCGGCTGGGCTGGTATCGGTATCGCGGCAGGTATTGACGACGGTACAGACAAATCAAGCTCTGAAGGTTTGGGTGCAGTAGGTGCATACAGAAGTTTAAGCTCTTACACCAAATTAGGTGGAGTTTTCACTGTGTTCGCATTACCTAGCCACAAATAAAAAACAGTCTATCTTTTTAGATTGAAGCAGTAAAAAAGCCCTGGTCGAGAAATCGGCCAGGGTTTTTTGTTGTCTGTCAGAAAAACGCTAATCAGATTTATAGCCTTTTTAACCCCATACTCGAACTTCAACTTTTATAGCCAACGCAGCATAAAATAATTACCGTTCATGGTGAGTCTGTCGAACCATCACAGCACTTCGACTAGCTCAGGGCGAAAGGTTTTGTAATCAATTTAAAGTGTGTTAGCTATATTTAAAAAATCAGCGTTTTGGAAGCCGCCCCCGCCTCTTCCCTTGCCAGCTTCGGCACTAAATAGCCTGGCAAAGTGGCTTGGATTTGCTGCATTAAAGCTGTTGCTTCAGTTTCAGAAACTTCAAAATGGCCCGCTCCCTGTGCCTTGTCCAGCAAATGCAGGTAATAAGGCAATACACCAAAGCTGAACAATTTCTCGCTTAAGCTCTGTAATTGCACTGCACAATCATTCACGCCTTTCAACAACACCGCCTGATTTAATAACGCAATTCCACTAGCACGAATGCGATCACAAGCGGTTTTCACCTCTGCATTCAACTCATTCGCATGATTGCAGTGCACCACCAGCACCACTTGTTTAGAGCTTTGTTTTAATACATCAATAAACTCAGAAGTAATTCGCGCAGGCAACACAATCGGCAAGCGGCTGTGAATCCGAATTCTTTTTAAATGTGGAATAGCCTCAAGTTGGCCGAATAACTCAGCCAGTTTGTTATCACTTAATAACAACGGGTCGCCGCCGCTTAAAATAATTTCGCTGATTTCAGGATTATTATTAAGATAGGCAATCGCCTGTTGCTGTTTTTGCTTAGATAATTGAAATTCTGAGTATGGAAAATTGCGCCGAAAACAATACCGACAATTAATCGCACAACTACCGGTCATAATGAACAACGCTCGCCCGTGATATTTATGAATTACCCCAACTTCGGTAATCGCCGCCAAATCGCCGACCGGATCAGTACTAAATCCGGGGAAGTACCGCATTTCATCTTGAATAGGCAACACCTGTTTCAATAACGGATCATCAGAATTGCCTTTTTCCATTCGGGCTACAAAACTGTATGGAACCCGCAGTGGAAAGTTTATTGCTGCGGCTGGAGATAAATTTTCAGGTGAGGAAAGTTCAAGATAACGGCACAAATCGTTGATATTGGTAAAAGCGGTACTAAGTTGTTGTTGCCAGGACAGGTTTTGATGATTCACGTTTTTTCTATTTAAAATAATGGATTTAGTTTATATCGGTTCCGCACTCTATTATAATGGGCGGTTATTGTTTTGTTTGTCTTCATTGAGGAAAAAATGGCTACTTTTAGCACCAACGAATTTAAATCCGGTTTGAAAATTATTTTAGACTCAGACCCTTGCGCAATTATTGAGAATGAGTTTGTCAAACCCGGCAAAGGTCAGGCATTCAATCGGGTGAAAATCCGCAATCTGAAAACCGGTCGCGTGATTGAGCGCACCTTTAAATCTGGCGACACAGTAGAAGGTGCTGACGTAGTTGATAGAGACATGCAATATCTGTACAACGACGGCGAGTTTTGGCATTTTATGGTCACTGACGGTTCGTATGAACAATATCAGGCCACTGCTGCGGTGGTCGATGAGGCGGTGAAATGGTTGAAAGACCAGGATATTTGCACCCTGACTTTGTGGAATGATGTACCCTTAGCGGTAACTCCGCCCAAATTTGTGGATTTGGTGATTACTGAAACCGACCCGGGTTTGAAAGGTGATACTTCTGGCGGTGGCGGCAAACCGGCTACGCTAGAAACCGGAGCGGTGGTGCGTGTACCGTTATTCGTACAAATCGGTGAATTAATTCGTGTTGATACCCGCACCGGTGAATACATTTCCCGCGTTAAAGAATAGTGGCTGAAATTAATTGGCAGCCAACTTGCGGTATTAAGCAATTGCGTCTGCGGGCGCAATTGTTAGCGGACATTCGCCGTTTTTTTGCAAAACGGCAGGTGTTGGAGGTTGAAACGCCGTTATTGTGTCATACCACCGGCACTGATCCGCTGCTGGATTTTTTTAGCTCAGATTATCGTTTTTTGCCGCAGCTGCAAAAAATGTTTTTGCAAACTTCGCCCGAATTTGCGATGAAACGACTATTGGCTGCCGGTAGCGGTTCAATTTATCAAATCTGTAAAGCGTTCAGAAACAGTGAGTCAGGACGTTTTCATAATCCTGAATTTACCATGCTGGAATGGTATCGGCTGGATTTTGACTTGTTTCAGTTGATGGACGAAGTCGGTGAGCTTATCAGCACCATTCTTGCTCCCCGCTTTCCGCTTAAAGTCATTGAGAAACATAGCTACGTCAACCTGTTTGAACAAATAACAGGCTTAAATCCGCTGCTGTTTTCACCGACTGCTTATCAAACCTATGCTTCCGCACAAGGCTTTCCTGAAGCAGCTGATTTATGTGGCGAAGATCATGGGTTATGGCTGGACTTTCTGTTTAGTTTTATAATCCAGCCCGAATTAGGACGGCAAAGTGTTTGTCTTGTGTATGGTTATCCTGCCTTGCTTTCATCGCTAGCAAGAGTCAATCCAGAAAATCCCGCTATTACCGATAGATTTGAAGTTTTTGTAGATGGACTCGAACTGGGAAACGGTTTTTTTGAGTTAGCAGATAGCGAAGAACAGGAACGTCGCTTTGACCAGGAAAATAGCGAACGCAAAACCAAAGGCTTGCCAGAAGTCAAAAAAGATCAGTATTTATTAGCCGCTTTGACTGCCGGACTGCCTGATTGCAGCGGCGTAGCAATCGGTGTGGACCGTTTGCTGATGTTGCTGGATAACAGTCAATCTATTGATGATGTTCTGACATTTCCGATTGCCAGAGCCTGATTTTCAGATAGTTCTAATTGCTTGGGAAAAGACAGTCCATGATACAATGCCCAAAAACAATCATTAATATGTTCGCGCTTCTACATCTGGTAATTCTGTGAAAAATCCACTCATTTCTCAATTATTATTGACGACCTTATTGTTCTCTCCTGTTGTGCAAAGTGCCGAGAGTTTTGTGGTCACGGATATTAAAGTCAAAGGCTTGCAAAGAACGCCGGTGGGAACCGTATATGATTACCTGCCGGTTCGGGTTGGGCAAAAGTTTTCTACTGACAAGGTGGCAGATGCCATTCGGGCATTATTTAAAACCGGCTTTTTTAAAGATGTGGCCTTGGAAAGAGATGGATCGACTTTAGTGGTAACGGTGGTGGAACGGCCTTCGATTGCCAAAATCGCATTTGAAGGCAATAAAGATTTAAGCACAGAGGAATTAACCAAGGCTTTAAAAAAAATCGGCTTGTCTGAAGGCAAGGTTTTCGACCGGCAGATTTTGGATAAAGTCGAACAGGAATTACGGCGGCAATATTTTAGCCACGGCAAATATGGCTTAAAAATTGACACGAAAGTGACTGAGTTAAGTAGAAACCGGGTGAGTTTGCAAATTGTCCTGGTTGAAGGGCAGGCGGCAAAAATCAAACATATCAATATTGTTGGCAACAATAGTTTTGAAACCCAGGATTTGCTGAAAAACTTTGAGCTGAATACTTCTAATCTGTTGTCTTTTTATACCAAAGACGATCAGTATTCCAAACAAAAGCTGGCCGCTGACCTGGAACGCTTACGTTCATTTTATTTAGACCGGGGTTATATCAATTTTTCCATTGAGTCTTCACAGATTGCCATGACACCGGATAAAAAAGAAATCTATGTCACGGTCAATATTAAGGAAGGCGATGTTTTTACCCTGGATAAAGTCAAGCTGGCCGGAAATCTGGTGGTTGACCCGCAAGAGCTGATTAAACTGGTGAAAGTTGGGCCGGGAGAAATTTTTTCCCGTAAAAACGCTACTGAAACATCGAAAAATATTTCCGACAGACTGGGCGATGAAGGCTATTCTTTTGCTAACGTCAATATGGTTCCTGACATTCATGAGAAAGAGAAAACCGTTGATATGACTTTTTTTGTAGACCCGGGGAAACGGGTTTATGTACGCCATATCAATATGCACGGCAATACTAAAACCCGCGATGAAGTCTTGCGGCGGGAAATGCGGCAAATGGAATCGAGTTGGGCTTCAAGTTCAAAAATTGAGCGTTCCAAACAACGGCTGGACAGACTGGGTTATTTTGAAAGCACTACGGTCGAAACCCCGCAGGTGCCAGGAACAGCTGATCAAATCGATGTGAACTATACCGTGGTTGAGAAATCCTCTGGCAATTTAACTGCAGGTGTTGGTTATTCGCAAACCCAAGGGATTATTTTCAATGCCAACGTTTCGCAGGATAACGTATTCGGTTCCGGGAAGCGGGTTGATTTTACTTTTAATAACAGCAATATTACGACCCAGTACCGGTTTGCCTATCTTGATCCTTATTTTAGTTCTGACGGGGTAAGTATGGGTTACGATATTGGATATACTGCAAGAAACGCGGCAGCAGCGAATCTTTCCAATTATTCAACCAATGTCGCCAATACAGGGTTCAATTTCGGCATTCCTTTGAATGAAAGCGACAGATTGAGTTTTAACCTGGATGTGAACCAAACCATCCTGAAAACATCGATTTATTCATCACTGCAGATCCAGGATTTTGTTGCTTTGCATGGAAATAAATACAACACCCTTTCTGCTTCAGCCGGATGGTCTCACGATACATTAAATAGAGCAATTTTACCGACTTCGGGTGGCCAGCAACGCTTTTCAGCTTTAGCTACAGTGCCAGGCAGTACCTTGACTTATTATAAAGCCAGCTATAAGCAACAACATTTTTTTCCACTGACTAAAGATTTCACCTTAAAACTAAATGCGGACGTTGGATATGCCTCTGGTTACGGGAATACTAAAGGATTGCCTTTTTATGAGAATTTTTATGCGGGTGGAACAGGATCAGTACGGGGCTTTAGAAATAACACCCTCGGACCTAGGGACTCAAATGGCTATCCTTATGGCGGATCTACCAAGATTCTTGGCAATATCGAGTTATTTTTTCCTGTGCCTTTTGTTGATGAGGTTAAGTCTGTTAGATTGGGGGCTTTTGTTGATGCAGGCACCGTCAACAATGGTTTTACAGTAAGCAATATGAAATACTCAGCAGGCGTGTCAGCACAGTGGCTATCGCCTTTCGGAGCATTGGCGATTAGTTTTGCCCATCCATTTAATGCTAACACTAATGATAGACCCCAGGGCTTTCAGTTTTCTTTTGGTCAGGGCTTTTAAGCAAAGATTCTTTAGTTGACTGGCTTTTTCACCTATAATTGCCGAGTAGTTTCGCGGAGCAGCTTTTTGCGGGCTCCGAAAAGTTTAAAAATATTGGAGATAAATTTAACTATGAAAAATAAAGTAGCGTTGTTTTTGGCTCTTATGTTTGCAGCAAACATAAGTCACGCAGAATTAAAAATAGGTTTTGTGAACGTACCTAAAGTGCTGGAAAAAGCACCTCAAGCGACTAAAGCTAAAGACCGCCTGGAAAAAGAGTTTGCTCCAAGAGATAAACAACTTGTTGCCCAACAGCAGGAAATTGCAAAACTTGAAGAGAAATTTAACAAAGATGCCAGCGTGATGGGCGATTCCGCAAAAAGAAAGCTCGAAGCTGAGATCATTGGCAAAAAACGTGAAGCGATGCGGGCACAAAAAGATTTTAGCGAAGATTTTAATTTACGCCGTAATGAAGAGTTAGGCAAATTGCAACAACGTATTATTGCTGCGATTAAAGAATTGGCCAAGGAAGAAGGTTTTGATTTGCTGCTGACAGATGGTGTTATTTATAGCAATGACGAAATTGATGTCACCGCCAGAGTACAGAACAAGCTGGCAAAATCTGCTGACTAATTAGGTTTGCATCCACACAGTGTGTATGTTGCATACATTCTTTTGGCCCACCCCATACTATTAAATATGTCCGTAAAGTTAGATATTTTACAAATACAAGAATTTTTGCCCCACAGGTATCCTTTTCTGTTGCTTGACAGAGTGGTCGAATGTGAGCCGGGTGTCAGATTACTGGGGCTGAAAAATGTTACCTATAATGAACCTTTTTTTCAGGGCCATTTTCCGCACATGCCGATTATGCCTGGCGTGTTGATCTTGGAGGCTTTGGCACAGGCAACCGGTTTGTTGGCATCAGAAACAGACCCCAATTTGGGTAAAGGGATGACTTACTACCTGGTAGGT
>CAIQWF010000152.1 GCA_903875455.1 uncultured Pseudomonadota bacterium | reverse complement strand
TCAATGATGAGAAAAAAATTCATGTACCCTCTGGCTCAAAATTATTAACCGCATTGGCAGATAACGGTTTATTCGTTCCCTCTGCTTGTGGTGGTGGCGGTACTTGCGGACAATGTCGTGTGAAAGTTCACTCAGGCGGCGGTGAAATTCTGCCAACAGAAACATCACACATCACCAAACGTGAAGCCGCAGAAGGTGAGCGTCTTTGCTGTCAAGTCACGGTTAAACAAAACATGAGCATTCATGTCGAAGATGATGTGTTTGGGGTGAAAAAATGGCTCTGCACCGTTAAATCAAACGATAACGTAGCAACCTTTATTAAAGAATTGGTGTTAAGTTTGCCAGAAGGTGAAGCGATTAACTATCGTGCAGGCGGATACATTCAAATCGAATGCCCTCCTCATGTGGTGAAATATTCGGACTTTGATATTGCAGAGCGTTTCCACGAAGATTGGGACAAATACAATCTGTGGCGTTATGTTTCTAACGTGAAAGAAGGCGTATTGCGTGCGTATTCGATGGCTTCTTATCCTGAAGAAAAAGAAATCATGTTGAACGTACGGGTTGCAACACCCCCACCGCGTGCACCTGAAACTGTGCCACCTGGCATCATGTCATCGTTTATTTTCAGTTTGAAACCTGGCGATCAAGTTTATGTTTCAGGACCTTATGGTGAGTTTTTTGCCAAAGATACTGACGCAGAAATGGTGTTCATCGGTGGTGGTGCGGGTATGGCTCCAATGCGTTCGCATATTTTCGACCAACTACGTCGGTTGAAATATAAACGCAAAATCACGTTTTGGTATGGAGCGCGAAGCAAACGCGAAATGTTCTATGTGGAAGATTTCGATATGTTAGCGCGGGAAAATCCAAACTTCACTTGGCACTGCGCATTATCTGACCCGCTGCCTGAAGATAACTGGACTGGTTACACCGGCTTTATTCATAATGTTGTTTATGAAGAGCATCTGAAAAACCATCCGGCTCCCGAAGATTGTGAGTTTTACATGTGCGGACCTCCAATGATGAACAGCGCGGTTATCAAAATGCTGGAAGATAACGGCGTTCCACCTGAAAACATTATGTTAGATGATTTTGGTGGCTAGTCGGATTGTTTAGTTACCGACAAAGCAAAGGGGAGTATGCTTAATCGCTACTCCCCTTTTTTTATTTAAACCTTGCAAAGGATTTATGACAAATAATCAGCTTTTTGTACAAGTTTAAGCTTATTCTTTTGCAAAAATAGGAGGTCTATTATGATGTATTTTTTGGCAACATTTGCAGTTATGCTGATTGTAATTGTGATTATGGCAATTGGCGTTATTTTTGGCAGACAAGCCATTAAAGGTTCGTGCGGCGGCTCAAGCAAAGGCGATTGTATCTGCACGGAAAAATGTGATAAAAGAAAGAAGCAGGAAGCGCAGGAACGGGGCGACAGCTCAGTGATTAATCTTGAAATGCTGGAAAAGTCACCACGCAGCTAAAAATTCTCTAAATACGGGATAAACCTCTCAAGCTTGCAAAGCTTAGGCAATCCTGGTTTTTTCTGTTCTACTTATAATAAATACGTTTAAGGAGAAGTATCATGCTAACTAAAATCAGAATTGCAGACTATATGACAAAACACTTGGTCACATTGACAGAGGACACCAATATTTTAGAAGCGATAAAAAAACTCCTGGATCACAAAATCACCAGCGCACCGGTTTTAGATAAACAGAAACATTTAGTTGGAATGTTTTCTGAAAAAGACGGGATGAAAGTCGCCCTAGAATGCACCTATAACCAAAGCATGAGCGGCAAAGTCGGCGAATTCATGTCAATTGATGTTGTTACGGTGGAAGCGAATGCCAGTATCGTGGATTTGGCAGAAAAATTTGAAGCCTCATCGGTACGTAGTTATCCTGTCTATGAAAATAACCAACTGGTAGGTCTAGTCAGTCGCACTGATGTATTACGCGCTTTAGTGTCAGTCAAATAAGGAAATCGCCCAATGGCTGAGCCGACTTTTTTTTGGCATGACTACGAAACGTTTGGGATTGACCCGCAACGTCATTTCCCCGCCCAGTTTGCAGGGATACGCACCGATTATGGTTTTAATAGAGTCGAGGAACCTGTCACCTTGTATTGCAAACCCAGTGCCGACTATTTGCCACAGCCTGATGCTTGTGTAATTACTGGCATTAGCCCGCAGTTGGCCATTGAAAAAGGAGTCTGTGAAGCTGAATTTATTGCCGCGATTCATCGGCAACTGGCGCAGCCTAATACCTGTAATTTGGGCTATAACACTTTGCGTTTTGATGACGAAGTGACACGCAACGCCTTGTATAGAAACTTTTATGATCCTTACCAGCGAGAATGGCAGAATGGCAATTCCCGCTGGGATTTGATTGATGTGGTACGGGCAACCAGAGCCTTGCGCCCTGACGGAATTGTCTGGGTAGACAATGAAGAGGAAGCTCGGCCTAGCTTTAAGCTCACCGATTTAACTGAAGCTAATAATATTAGCCACGAATCAGCCCATGACGCGCTGTCGGATGTTTATGCCACCATTGCACTGGCGCAGTTGGTTAAGCAGGTTCAACCGAAATTGTTTAACTTTTTGTTTGAAAATCGCCTGAAAGATAAAGCTCTGGCATTATTGCAGCTGGGGAGTTTTAAACCGGTTGTACATGTTTCGGGGAAATATCCGGCACGGAAAAATTGCCTGGCAGTAATATTGCCGATTTGCCCGCATCCCACCAATGCTAACGAAGTGGTGGTTTATGACTTGTCGGTTGACCCGCAACCGTTGCTGGACTTGGATGCAGAGGAGATCAAGCAACGACTTTTCATTGCAACCGAGAATTTGCCGGCAGGTGTGGAACGGGTTCCATTAAAAACTGTGCATATTAATAAGTGTCCGGCATTGGCTCCATTTTCAGTGCTGAAAACAGCAGGAACCGCTGAGCGTTTGGAATTGGATTTAAGCTTATGCCTGGCAAATGCCGAGAAGATCAAAGCCGCGCCGCAGTTGGCCGCAAAACTGGCTTTGGTATTTGGCAGCCGTGCTGACTATGAGCCACATACTGACCCTGATTTGATGATTTATAGCGGCGGTTTCTTTGGCAATCAGGATAAAGCCGCAATGCTAAAAATCAGGACTACCCCGGTTTCAGAATTAGCCAATTTAAAAGTCAAATTCGTCGATAAGCGATTAAATGAAATGTTTTTTCGCTATAAAGCTCGTAATTATCCGCAGATTTTAACGGCTGAAGAACAGCAGCGCTGGCAAGCATTTTGTTATATGCGGATAAATGAACAGAAAGAGGATTATTTGGCACGAATTAATGAGCTGAAACAGCAGCCGGATATTGATTCTAAACTGCTACAAGCGCTTGAGGATTATTTGACTGATATTACCTTGAAATAGACCCCACCGCCCTCTGGCAACTAAAAATCAGGAATACAACCCCAATTTTTGCTCCCGATCAACTTAAGCGCTAGATCGCGGATTAGTCATCATCTACAGAATCGCTTTTTTTACACACGTTGACCAAAAGTCACTTTTAAATAGAATTTTTACGCGCTAAACTTTGCTCTTTACCATCAAAACTCAAGGCTGCTAACACATGGCGCACGATGTATTTATTAGCTATTCCACTCACGATAAACTGACAGCCGATGCGATTTGTTCGATTTTTGAGGCCAACGGTATCCGCTGCTGGATTGCCCCGCGTGATATTTTACCCGGGATGGACTGGGGGGAATCGATTATTGACGCTATCAACGCCAGCCGAGTGATGGTGTTGATCCTGTCATCCAGTTCCAATACCTCAGATCAGGTTAAGCGCGAAGTAGAGCGGGCGGTGCATAAAAGCATTGTCATTATTCCGTTTCGGATTGAGAACGTACAACTATCCAAATCGTTGGAATATCAGCTAAGCCTGACACACTGGCTGGATGCGCTCACTCCTCCCATCGAAAACCATATCCAGGTGTTGGTGGATGAAATCAAGCCTTTATTATTGGCTCGGCAAACTGAAAATTCCTCTTCTGAACAGCAGCTTTCCCATGTAAAAGTTGCCAGCGAAAAAGTGGCTTTAGAAAAACAAACTAACGCTGTTAAGCAGGAAAATAAAGCTACGAAAAACGGCCCTGATTCAATAGAAACTTATTTTTACGAACTGGCTAAAGAAAAACGGATTAGTAAAGATATTTTGATGGCGGTTTTGGCATTGCTGGATAAAGACCCATCACAATTATCAGCATTGGAGCAGCAACAATATGTGCTAGTAAACGATTTGTTTGATAGTAAATTTGGCGCTTTGGATTTTGTCAGAAAATGGGACAAATTAGCCTATGAAATAGAACATGCTGAAAAAACTGCCCAGGAAACTGCGAAGAAAGAGCAATCAGCCCAAGAAAGACTGACACTGCAAAAACAAACCGAAGAAAAATCGGCTTGGGAAAAAGCTGAACAAGAAAAGCGCGAACGTGAGAGATTAGAACAGGAAAAACTTGTCCAACAAAAAAAGGCCGAGGAAAAAGCCGCACAAGAAAAATGGCAGCGCGAACCGCTTAAGGAAAAAACTCAATACGACGACTCGGCGCGAGAAAAATCCAAAAAAGAATCGCTAATAGCGCTTGCCGTGTTTTTTTCCATACTGGTGCTCACACTGATAGCCGGCTTTGTTTGGTATAAAAACCTGCAAAACAGTCCAGATGCCAGTGCCACCAATCCTGCTACCGATATTGCAACCACGACTGAAAAAAAGGAAAACTTTAATATTGAGATGGCGGATATCAAGGGCGGATGCTTTTCAATGGGGAGCGCTGCTAGTGAGCTAGGCCGCTATAACAATGAAGCCCAGCACCAGATTTGCGTTCAGGATTTCCAGATCGGCAAATATGAAGTCACACAAGCTTTGTGGCGGGATGTAATGGGCACTAATCCAGCCAAATCCCCGGGAGATAATTTACCTGTGGAGCAGGTCAGTTGGGATGATGTGCAACTGTTTCTGACCCGGTTAAACCAGCGTAGCGGTGAAAATTATCGTTTACCGACTGAGGCGGAATGGGAATATGCAGCACGGGCCGGAACCACCAGCACTTTCTATACCGGCAATTGTATTGACACTGATAAAGCCAATTATGACGGAACCGCGATAGATTACACTAACTGCGGCGCAAAAACCGGCAAGCGTGTCGGTCAAACAAGGGTTGTAGGCTCTTATCCTGCTAATCCTTGGGGCTTGTATGATATGGCAGGCAATGTATGGGAATGGATGTGCTCGGAATATGTGGAAAATTATGATGGCCATGAAACACGATGCTCTACCAGTCAAAGCAATAATCAACGAGTCTTGCGTAGCGGCGGCTGGGCTTATGGTGCTAATGGCTTACGGCCTGCTATTCGCTGGTGGAGTGCCAAAAATGATCACAGCGAATATATCGGTTTTCGCTTGGCCAAAGGCGATAAACTTGCCACAGAAGCTGAGATAACGCCTGCTGCTACAACACCTGCAATACCGGCAACATCTACAGCACCCGCAACCTCTACAGCATTATGGGGCTCATTAGCGATTGACAGCAATCAAGGCGCCTCTTATGGTTATTCTTATAATTATCCTAGCGCAGCAGAAGCAGATGCACGGGCACTGAAAGAATGCGGCTCTAATTGCTATATCGTGAAGAATTTTAATGGCGGCTGCGGGGCTTATGCCGCAGACCAGGCATCAGGCGGCACTGCCTGGGGTTGGGGAACGGCGCCGAGCAAAGAACAGGCTCAGGAACTTGCGTTAAATTATTGTCGCCAATATGGCGGAACCAAATGTATTGTTCGAGTATGGAGTTGTAACTCAGCTTAAAATCAATAACGTCTGTTTTGAATAAGACTTTTATACCCTAAACTGTTTTTTATTATCACTCAAGGTTGTTAAAAGATGGCACATGACGTGTTTATTAGTCATTCAACCAACGACAAGCTGATTGCTAATGCCATTTGTTCAATTTTTGAGAACAATGGCATTCGTTGCTGGATTGCGCCGCGTGATATTGTGCCGGGCATGGAATGGGTGGAGTCAATTATTGATGGGATCAGTGCCAGTCGGGTGATGGTTCTGATTTTATCATCAAGTTCTATTGCGTCAACGCAAGTCAAACGCGAGATTGAGCAAGCGGTCAATCAGGATGTCATCGTTATTCCGTTTCGGATTGAAGAGGTGGAATTATCCAAGTCTTTTAAGTATTACCTAAGCGGAACTCATTGGCTGGATGCAATGACCCCGCCCGTGGAGAGTCACATAAAAGACTTGCTAGAGACAGTTAAGCGACTTCTACCCGTTTCAACAACAAGCCTTGCGCAAAAGCAAGAGGAAGAGCAAGCAGCTCAAGAACTTCAGCATCAAAAATTAGAGCAGGAAAGACTAGCAACCCAACAGCAATTAGAACTCGAAAAAGCCGTACAGCAAAAGCTAGAGCAGGAAAAAGTGGCACAAAAAAAAGCGGAGCAACTTAGGAAACGGAAAAAATCCTTGGCCTGGATGTCGCTTATGCTGGTTGGTGTTATTGTGTTCATGTTCTTACAGCCCTATTTGAAACAGCAAAAAACAACAGTCAATTCAGCAGATGTATCATTGACAATCCCCTCTACTAAGCTGATTGAACCAGAAATGGTAGCCATCACCGGCGGTTGTTTTCAAATCGGCAGCCCGAAAAAAGAAAAATACCGGGATGCTGACGAAAAGCAACATGAAGTTTGTGTGGAAAATTTTGAAATCGGTGAATATGAAATAACCCAAGCACAATGGCAAGCTCTAATGGATAATAATCCTTCTCAGTTTAAAGGTGAAAACTTACCGGTTGAGTCCGTTAGATGGAGCGAGGTACAACATTTTATTGAAAAGTTGAATCAGAAAACTGGCAAAAACTATCGTTTACCAACCGAAGCAGAATGGGAATATGCAGCGCGGGCTGGAACAACAACGCCGTTTTATACTGGTCAGCTTATAACTGATAAACAAGCTAATTTTGATAGCGTGGTTGGAAAAACTACAGCTATAGGCTCTTATCCTGCTAATCCTTGGGGCTTGTATGATATGGCAGGAAATGTTCTGGAATGGACTTGTTCGGGGTATGTTGAAGTCTATAATGGCAGTGAAAAAAATTGCATAAGCAATAACGACAGCAGTTTCCGGCGAGTGGTTCGGGGCGGTTCGTGGGCTATCTACCATTCGCAAAACCTGCGTTCAGCTCATCGCTACTGGCTCCACTCCGATGTAGCGGATAGCAACCTTGGTTTTCGAGTCGCTAGAACCTTGTGATTTCTTCATGCTTGTGCTGTGATTTTTGCTTTTTTGGTTGTCTGATGTTCACTTTGTGACAGTTTCATAGATTTTTTTACAGTGTAAACTAAATGCTGGCAGTATCAATCCAATGTGATAAGTTGTGAGTCACTTGGAATATCCCAAACTTACCGGAGAAAAAAATGTCTAAACCCAAAGAAATCAATTGGCTGTTTGATGTCGCAGAACACAACTATCCTGCTGCCGCATCGTATCTGTGCATTTTATACCCTGAAAATCAGGTTGCCGAGCTGGTGGAAAACTTAAGAGCCGCGCCGCTGGTGCAATTCAAGGCCAAGGATATTTTCAGGGCTTCGCAGCTGTCATTATTAGGGGTCAGCAATTCGCACGTTGAAAAAGACACCAACAAAATCGAAGAGGGCATCAGCCTTTCACCACTTCTTTTGGTAAGAGACCCGCAGAATGGCAAAGTTATCATCGCGGACGGCTACCACAGACTATGCGCGGTGTACCGGTTCAACGAAGATGCTTTTATTCACTGCAAAATTATCTGAGCAAAATCTCTCAACATCAAAGGCAAGGCGAGTTCAAAAGTTTTTTAAGCTTGCCTGTTTTTATAAAACCACATTTGGTAAACGCTGACCACAATCTGCATTCCCATCGAAAATCCCATTAATGCACCGCTGCCGACCACCACATAAGCAAACTCAGGAATGCTTTTGGTAATAAACCACGACAGCACATCCAGCAACATGGCTGCAAACGGAATCACCACCGCCACCCGTTTCACAATCACATTCATATCGCACAGAATAAAAATCTTGCCGATAAAAAACAAAATAAAGGCAATGCCAAACAAATGAATGTGTGAAACCCGAATCAGCGCTGGAATCGGTTTGCCGCCACTGTGCGCCACTTCTGATACTCCGGCATAATGAGTTAAATCCGGCAAGGATGGATTAATCATTGGGGTATGGCACAGAATACAATCACGGTTCAGAATCGGGGCGATTTTTTCCTTGTAACCCGACTCATCAGCTCCTTCATTGATCCATTTTAAAATCACTTCCTTATCCGATTTGTATTTCAGATTGGCTTCCATAATGCCATTAATCGCCGCGCCCAGGCGGGTTTGCTCATGCGAGCCATGATACATCGCCATCACATCACTTACGGATAGACCTGCAACACCGTCACGCCCCTGATAGGTGTAATACAAATTAGCCAGCGCAGTTAAATACCCCAAACCGATGGTTAATAAAAAAACCGTGTTTAAAATTTTTTCGCTGATGGAAATATCAGTAAAACGGCTATAACGGGTCTCCATA
Organism: uncultured Pseudomonadota bacterium; assembly: GCA_903875455.1. Classification (GTDB taxonomy): domain Bacteria; phylum Pseudomonadota; class Gammaproteobacteria; order Methylococcales; family Methylomonadaceae; genus CAIQWF01. The sequence continues at coordinate 3,494 of CAIQWF010000152.1, read as the reverse complement.
AACAGTCACCTTAAATTGAGAAAGAAATTTTGCACAGCAGTTCACATTACTACAGGCGGGCGAAGAATTAAATTCGTAAATTATAAATAACTCTTGTATATTAAATTTGCTCTCAACGACAAAGAGCGATTGCTTTTACGGTAGTTCATCTTTTTACGGAGTTATTATCATGAAAATATCAATAAAAACCGCCGCTTGCTTGGCTCTGGGACTTTTTTCTTTAGTGAGTGCGCCATCATCCGCCGCTGATATAAAAGCCGGGGAACAAAAAGCACAGCAGTGCGCTGGCTGTCACGGTGCCAAAGGCATCAGCAGCTATGATGGCCAATATCCAAGTCTGGCCGGACAACATGCTTTATATCTTACTAACCAGTTGACCTATTTTAAAAGCGGGGCCAGGGTTAATCCGATTATGCAAGGTATGGCTGCCGGATTGAGCGAAGCAGATATCAATAATCTTGCAGCTTATTTTGCCAGCGTACCCAATAAAAATGTAAATACCCGAGTTAAAACACCGGCAGAGGGAAGCGCCAAATTTGCCATGTGTGCAGGTTGTCATGGCAGCACCGGCGAAGGAAACAGCGGTTTTCCACGCCTTGCCGGCCAAAATCCAGACTATTTGGTCAATCAGTTACACGCATTTAAAAAAGGCACCCGTAAAGGCGGGCCGATGTCCGCTATTGCTGCAAATTTGAGCGAAGAAGATATCAAAATGTTGAGCGTCTATTTAAGCACTTTAAAACCAGGTAAATAATAATTATGAAGTTGAAATATCTGTTAATCCCCGTCATTGCTTTCGCTTTGGGGGCATTGTCGCCTGTGGCATTGGCCAAAGGACACGGCAAACCGCAGGGCGGCGAACATAAGTCTCATCAAAAGCGTAAATCTCATGAAAAGCATCAAAAGCATGAGAAGCATGAAAAAAAGCATGGAAATGAAAACAGCAACAAGCAGTCTAATGACGACAGCTCACGCAGTCTGGAACGGGCTGGAGAACGCCATTCCAAACCTAACAAAAAGCATGATTGTGATGGCAAAGGCTGTGTTCGCTCACATCATTCAAAAGATGCTGTAGCTCCATTGCCGCAAATCCCCGGAGTTAGCGTTTCCCTTCCAACACCTCCTAAAGTGAGTATCCCAACTGCCAATCCGGTGAATGATTTAATTGACCAAACGGCGACTGATGCCAAACAAAAAGCCCGTGAAAGAGGGCAATAATATTTTGCATAAAAAAAGGCGGATATTTTTCCGCCTTTTCTCACAATCGGAAGCAAAATTTAGCAGGTTTTAGGATACACAGATAATCATTCTGAAATCTTTTAATCCTGGAAATCCTGATTCAGACAAAGTTTAAACCGCTGCTTTTAGTGCTTTCTCAAATTTCTCGGCATAGCCTGCGATTTTTTCAGCTTGATCGGTGCCGTTGATAATTCTTCTGGCATTCACATAATCCGTTCCGGCATCGTTAAGATAATCACTGAGTTTTTTGCCGGTGAAGATACCTTTTCTCATGCCGTAAGACATGATTTTATAAGCTATCGCTGGATTTAACGCTTCATCCGGCAAGTCAACCAAATCATAACCTAAGGCATCGCCGAGTTTTTTATAGTTGTTTTTCCAGGTAATTTGCACATAGCCACGTCCGCGATATTTATAACCATCGCCTCTGGCAAGATTGCCGTTTGCTCTGGCGGTGGCTCTGCGGGCCGCAGTATCCGCGAGTATGGGATCATAGCGATTGAAATAATTGACACTGCCCAATTCGGTAATTGGCCGAAAGGTGTTCGCGGTTTCATGTTTTAAAGTCGCCAGCATATAAGCGAACTGTTTAAGGTTGCTGATATTTTGCTCCGCCTCCATTGATTCCAGCAGTGACTCCAAACCGCTAACCTGGGCTGAGTTTAAGGCACCAAATGCTGCCCGGTAAGCCTGAAAAAATTTCTCGCGATTAAAACTTCTCACCGTATTAATGGGGTTACCATCTTTATCAAATTGTTCAGCCATCTGTCCAGCTGCCTGCGTTCAATCTTTTCTGCCATCTTAAAACGATACCGGTATAGCCAGTCAACTGCAGCAAAGCAGTAGTTGTAATGGGGCAAATGCTTGAGCCACCACTAACCTGTCCTCCTACAGAAATGGGTTCTACAATCAGCGAAACAATATTGGAAGCAGCAGATGTACAACTTCCACTTTTTACTACAGCCTGATATTCCCATAACCCTGAGTTCCCAGGTGCTTCGGAATAAGTTGTTCCGGTATAGGAAATGGTCTGCCAGGAAGTATTATTCAATCTTTTCTGCCAATATTGAATGGTTCCTGTGTAACCAGAGAGTGTCATTGTACCTGTATTGCTTCCCATACAAATAACTGTTTGAGAAGCAGTTATCGTCCCCCCAATACTGATTGGATCCACAACTACTGTCGCAACTGAAGAGTAAGAAAGCGAACAGGATGGAATTTGAACCTCTGCCCTGTATTCCCAGGTACCGGCAGAGGAAGGCGTTTCAGAGTAAGTATTGGTGGTATTTGAAATATCAGTCCAGCTCCCGGAGTTGACCCTTTTTTGCCATTTATTGATATTGCCTGTATATCCTGTCAATGTTAACATTTGCGTTTCACCTCCCAAGCAGAAGTTACTACCACCACTTAGTGTACCACCTACAGAAGATGTGTAGGCATAAGCATGTGCCATAACCCAGCTGCTCGACATTCCTGAGGCGCTGTTGTAAGTCCTGGCATAAACCGGTATGTTGGTTCCCACCGTCACCGAAGGTGTCAAATATTCGAATGGAGCTGAAGGATCCGTGGCAGCTACTGTACTGCCGTTCAGCGAGAACTGAACCTGGTCGCCCCCACTGCCAATGGTAGCAGTCATTAGTAATGTACCAGTCCCGCAGCGCATGGCATCCGCCAGGCCCGGTTCGGTTACAGCAGAGGTAACATGCACTGTGACAGTGCTGGTAACAGAACAAGAATGGCTGTCGGTAACGGTATAAGTTAGGTTATAATCTCCAATAACAGCATTGTTAAATACAGGATTTACAATATTAACAGCATTCAACGACGTGGAGCCTGTACCAGTCCATACATGAGTAGTTAAAGGTGTTGTTCCTCCAGTCGGGTTCCCATTCAGTTGCAGGTTTACAGATGGCAGTACATAAGCAGGATTTGGAGAAATCGATGCTGCAAATTCCGGATCTTCTGTTACCACCGCAGATCCAGACATGGTCCTTGTACAACCGGTTAGGATAATGGTCGCTTCCACAGTGTAGGTCCCGGCAGTCTTGTTCGTCCAGGTCAATGTGGTTCCTGTTCCAGTGATTGGCAAACCATCAACCACACCTCCTTTTTTGAGCTGGTAAGATACTGTTGTTTGCGAATTACTAAGGCTCAGTGATATGCCACTGGCCCCATGACAATAATGCCCGGTTCCAGAGAGTGTATAAAGATTGGGCAATCCATTTTCTGTAAGAGTCACTGTTCCAGCCATATTA
>CAIQWF010000151.1 GCA_903875455.1 uncultured Pseudomonadota bacterium | reverse complement strand
GCCGAAGAACAACAGCTTGCCGACTTAACCTTGAATGACATGGTCGCTATTTCGCCAAAAACGAAATTCAGACCTTATCTTGTTGATTATGAAAATCCCTGGGATTTTGAACAGGTTTACAGCCAACTGCATGAATTCACCCGCCGCTACCAGTTTGACCCCGAACAAAATCAGTATTACGTTCATATCACCACCGGCACGCATGTTGCGCAGATTTGTCTGTTTTTGCTGACTGAAGCCAATTACATTCCCGCCAAGCTAATTCAATCCTCCCCCAGTAAAGACGGGGTACAAGGGACTTATCAGATTATTGATCTGGATTTGTCGCGTTATGACCAGATTGCCTCGCGCTTTGCCAAAGAAGCCCAAGACGGCATTGCCTATTTAAAAGGCGGTATCGCCACCCGCAATCCGGCGTTTAACGCTTTGATTAGCCAAATTGAACAGGTTTCGATTAAATCCACCGAGCCAATGTTATTAACCGGGGCGACCGGCGCCGGAAAATCGCGTTTGGCGAAACGGATTTATGCGTTAAAAAAGCAACGTGGGCAATTAACGGGAAATCTGGTCGAAGTGAACTGTGCGACTTTGCGCGGGGATAATGCCATGTCAGCGTTATTCGGTCATGTGAAAGGGGCGTTTACCGGGGCAATGAATCCCCGTTTAGGTTTACTGCGCGAAGCCAATAAAGGTCTGTTGTTTCTGGATGAAATCGCCGAACTGGGTTTGGATGAACAGGCCATGCTGCTGCGGGCGATTGAAGATAAAGTCTTTATGCCGTTAGGCGGCGACAAGGAAGTCAGCAGCGATTTTCAGTTGATTGCCGGCAGCAATCGGGATTTATTTGCCCAAGTTCGCGCCGGGCAATTTCGGGAAGATTTACTGGCGCGGATTAATTTGTGGACCTATCAATTGCCATCGTTAAAACAGCGGCTGGAAGATTTGGAGCCCAATATCGAACACGAATTACAGGAATTCACCATTAAAGCCGGGCATAAAGTCAGTTTTAGCAAAGCCGCACGGGAGCACTATTTGCAGTTTGCCCGTTCCCCGCAAGCCTTGTGGCGGGCCAATTTTCGCGATTTGAATTCCAGCATTACCCGGATGGCAACGTTGGCAAGCGGCGGGCGGATTACCGAAGAACTGGTGGCGGAAGAAATCAAGCGCTTGCAATATGCCTGGTCAGGATTTTCTGAGCCCAAAACAGAGGATGATGGCCTTACCAAACTGCTGTCAGAACAGGCTTTGGCGGAACTGGATTCATTTGATCGCCTGCAACTGGCGCAAGTGGTGAAAGTGTGTCGTGAAAGCAGAACTTTGGCCGAAGCCGGACGCACTTTGTTTAATCACAGCCGCAGCCAAAAAAGCAGTGTCAACGATTCGCACCGGCTGAAACAGTATCTGCAAAAATTTGGCTTGGATTTTCAGAGTCTTTAACCAATGTTGCGCACTCAGCGATAAAACTGCGGCTTTACAAAAAATGGCCAGAGGTTTTACCAATCCGCTGCTTAAATGCGACAATGCTGCATATCCATTCACTTAATCGGCCAGTTTCCACTTGAAAGGAGTTTTTAGCATGGCAACCGAAATAGAACATAAATTTTTAGTCGCGAATGATGATTGGCGGGCGTTGGTTTCACATTCTGCGATATTTAAGCAAGGCTACTTGAACAGTGATGAAACCAGTTCGGTACGGGTGCGGATTGCCGGCGAACAAGCGTGGTTGAATATCAAAAGTGCCACTATCGGCACTCATCGGCTGGAATTTGAATATGAAATTCCGCTTGCCGATGCAGAGCAGATTATTGCCAGCTTATGCCACAAACCCTTGATTGAGAAAACCCGCCATTTTGTCAATGATGGCCAGCATGTTTGGGAAATTGATGTGTTTGCCGGTGAAAATCAGGGCCTGATTGTGGCAGAAGTGGAGCTGTCCGAAATTGGCGAAGCGTTTAATAAACCGTCATGGCTGGGCGCAGAAGTGACTCATGATGTGCGGTATTACAACAATAATCTCAGCAGACATCCGTTTTCAAGCTGGAAAGACAACTAAACAATGCGTTTAAATAGATAGCGAAAAGGAGAAAACAAGATGAAAAAATCATTAATAACAGCGACTGTGAAAAACAGAAATATTTTTACGCTGTTAATCCTTATGTTCGGCTTTATCAGCACCTCTATTGCTAAAGAAGGGAAAACAGATGTCAACGCCCTCATCTCGGAAACCCAGAAACATAGCAATACAGCCCATAAAGTGGCAATGATTTGGTGGATGCCGGAACAGTTCTGGCAGGCCAGTTTTGAGCAGGATCCAAATGCGACAGCAGCCCAGGCGGAAGCGGTGATGAAAACCCTTCGTCCCTATACAGTGCTGGTCGCTGTTGATGGCGAAATTGGCACAATAGGCGGAATTACCTATAAACCGCAAGCAACTGTACAAAACACTATCCAGATAGTCGATGCCAAAGGTACGCATTATCGCCCGCTAAGCGATGAAAAAATCAGCCCGGATGCCAGAAACTTTCTCGCGATGATGAAACCCGTGCTTGCAAATATGCTTGGGGCAATGGGGCAAAACATGAATTTCTTTTTGTTCCCGACGGTAAATAAAAAAGGCGAGAATGTTATAAATGCCAAGACTGAAGGCGCTTTTTCAGTGTGGCTGGACAAAACTGAATTCAAATGGCGCTTGCCTTTAGGTTCGCTTATTCCGCCTAAAACCTGTCCGGTAGATGGCGAAAAGTTAAGCGGGGCGTGGAAGTTTTGCCCCTGGCATGGCGTTGAGCTTAAATAACGCTTGAGTAGAACAGCAACAATTTTTTAAGGAGCATAACATGAAAAAATTTCTCATCGCCTTACTTGCCCTCTCAATCACTGCCTGTACTAGCAGTCGCGGCTTTGACCGAGGCAGTTTGCGCAACCAATTGACTTCTTCGCAAAAACAGGTGACAGAAGATGACATCAAAAAAGTGTTCGACATCAAGCCGCAACTGACAATGCCGTTTAAACTCGCGGTTTATTTTGCCCCGACCCGCTGGGGCTGGCTTGGCGAAGATAAAAACAAACTGCTGGAACTTGCCGCAGACCTGAAAGCCAAACGCATTGTTTCTGATATGTTTGTGTTAAATGATGCGCTGCTGGAAGGCTCGGACAATAAAGCCATCAGATTAGCCGCTGCACGTGCCGGTGCCGATGCGGTATTAATCGTTCATGGCATCAGCGATATTGATGAATACAACAACGCCCTGGCTGCCAGTTATATTTTGCTGGTTACACCTTTCTTTGTGCCGGGGTCAGAAGCAGATGCCATTTTCATGATGAACGCTTCAATGTGGGATGTGCGCAATCAATATCTGTATTTATCGGTTGAAGCTGAAAGTTCTGCCTCAGAAACCCGCCCGGCATTTTTCATTGAGCCATCGCGGGTGGTAAGAAATGCCAAAAACACCGCCGTTTCAGCTTTGGCGAAAGAATTGGCGGCGCGATTGAACAGCATGGCGGCAAAATAACCTGCTGATGTTTCAGAATCAGAAATTCACCAAATATTTTTCAAACCCGTTACTTTATGATTATCACCATTGCCAGTCGTGAGTTTAAATCCCTGTTTTTATCGCCGTTAGCGTGGTCAATTCTGGGGATTTTACAGCTTATCTTTGCTTATATTTTTTTAACCCAGGTTGAGTCTTTTATCGCTTTTCAGGCGAAACTGGCCGAAATTCAAAGTGCGCCAGGATTGACCGATATTGTCGTCACCCCGCTGTTTGCCAATGCCGGGGTGATTTTATTACTGGTGATTCCGCTATTAACCATGCGCTTGATTTGCGAAGAACGCCGCAACAAAACCCTGAGTTTATTATTATCTGCACCGCTGTCAAACCGCGACATCATTCTGGGCAAATATTTAGGCATTCTGGGATTGCTGATCGTCATTATCGGTTTAACCAGTTTAATGCCGCTTTCTTTAATCATCGGCACAGAACTGGATTGGGGAAAATTTTTCAGCAATATTCTGGCGTTGACTTTTCTGGTCGCGGCGTTTGCTGCGGTGGGGTTGTATATGTCCTGCATTGCCCCGCATCCGACGATTGCCGCGCTCGGCACTTTCGGCCTGTTGTTGCTGTTATGGATGTTAAACGCCAGTGCCGGAATCAGGGAGGAAACCAGCGAACTGTTTGAATACTTATCGATTTTGAAGCATTTTCAATCACTGCAAACCGGCCTGGTGGATACTGCCGATTTAAGTTATTTTCTGCTGTTTACCGCGACTTTTCTGCTGCTCAGCATCCGCCGCCTTGACAACGACCGCCTGCAAAAATGAAATTATCAACCCGCCTGCATCAGCATCTGTATTTAAAAAATTTGGCTATTACCGGAATTATTCTTGCCACTTTATCCGGTTTGGCGTTTTTGAGTTATCGCTACCATCAGGAAATCGATCTTACTGCCAATGGCAGCAATACCTTATCCGCCGGAACGCAAAAGGTTTTAGCCAGTCTGCCGGATGAGCTGCAAATTACCGTTTATATTAAAGCCATGCACCCGCTGAAACGGCAGATTAAGCCATTGCTGGAGCGTTATCAGCATCATAAAGCCAATCTTAAAATCCGCTTTGTTGATCCTGAAATCAATCTGGAAAAAGCCCGCGAGCTGAATGTCGGTTCGCAAGGTTTGATTGTGGTGGAATACAAAGGCCGGTCTGAAAAAATCAATTTTCTCGATGAGTCCACCCTCACCAATGCCTTATTGCAGTTGGCAACGAACAAGGAACGCTGGGTGAGTTTTTTGGCAGGTCACGGGGAACGCTCGCCGACCGGGGTGGCGAATTTTGATTTAGGCAGTTTCGGCAAAGAACTGGCGCAACGCAATATCAAGGCGCAAGCGCTTAATTTGGCCGAAGTCGGCGGAATTCCTGATAATTCTGCACTGCTGGTACTGGCTGCACCCGCTGTGCCGTTGCTGGCGGGGGAATTGGCCTTGGTTCAGGAATACATCAAACAGGGCGGAAATTTATTGTTGTTGACTGATCCTGACGACAAGCATTTCGCTGTGATTGAAAAGCAGCTGGGGGTTCACAAATTGCCGGGAACCGTGGTCGATACCAGCTCGAAACTGTATAAAATTGAAGATCCGAGTTTTGTGCTGGTCAGTCAATATCCGCGTCATCCGATTACACAGGGGATGGAAAATATTACCGTTTATCCGGTTGCCTCTGCTTTAACCGCAGATAAAAACAGCGATTTTAAGGCAACCGCTTTTTTGAACAGCATTGCGAAATCCTGGACTGAGACTTCAGAAATTAAGGGCGAAATCCGTTTTGACCCGAATACTCAGGAACAGCAAGGGCCTTTGTCGATTGGCTATGCCTTGACCCGTGAGATTAAAGGCAATAATCCGCATCAACAGCGGATTGTGGTGATTGGTGACGGGGATTTTTTAGCCAATACGTTTTTGGGTAATGTCGGAAATATGGATATGGGGATGCGGATTTTTAACTGGCTGACCCATGATGACCAGTTTATTGATATTCCGCTTAAGCAGGCCAAGGGGAAGAGTTTGCAGTTGAGTCCGGTAGCGATTGGGGTGATTGGATTTGGTTTTCTGTTTGTTGTGCCGTTGGGATTGATGGGGGCTGGTTTTTGGATTTGGCGCAGTCGGAAGCGGCGGTAGCGAGTTTGTAATTCTGGACAGAAAATAAAAGGCAGATTTTTCAGAGAATATCATGTGTAACATTATAGAAAAGCACGAAAAAATTTGGGGCAACAATCCGATGTCTCTTTTGGATAAATACAACTATCACCCTGATCTCACAAAAAAACTTGATGATCTCAACCCAAAAGACTTTAACAATGAAGTTCTTTACGAAATTGTCCTTTGGAAATTAAGTAGATTTCCGTATTTAAAGCTAGAGTTATTAGATAAACTAAAAAGTGTTGCTGAGCTGAAGCCCAAAGAGCATAAAAAAGCTACTGAAACTATCAAAGAACTGCTTCGATCATCTGGCATCGCCCTTCCAATGGCATCCACAATCTTGAGATTTCTAAATCCGAAAGTATTTCAAATTATTGACGACAGAGCTTATAGGGTGCTTCTGCCAGGAAAAGCAAAATACCCATCAAAACCTGCGAAGATCACGGATAAATATATAGAAACTTCGATAAACATCTACTTTGAATATCTCGATAAATTACATGCAATCTCATCGGAGAAGCTACCATTTAAACAAGCTGATAGGATCTTGTACCAATTAGATATTCTTCTTGGAAATGGTATCGGCGATAAAACCTAACTCAATGCGCAGGTTGGGCTTTGTTCCTCAGCCAAACCTACACTGTGATAAAGAATAAATAGCAATCAAACTTAAAGAGCGCACCATGACAAACATCACGCCATACGATGTCATCGGCGGCGAACAGGCTATTCACAACCTGGTCGAGCGTTTTTACTTTTATATGGACACCTTGCCCGAAGCGCAAGGCATCCGCGCCATCCACCAACCCGACCTTGCTTCCGCCAAAAGCAAGCTGTTCAAATTTCTGTCCGGCTGGCTAGGCGGCCCCGATTTGTTTGTTCAGGAATTCGGCCACCCGATGCTACGTGCCCGCCATTTGCCGTTTGTCATTGGCGCATCGGAGCGCGACCAGTGGATGCTGTGCATGAATAAAGCCATTGCCGAAACACCGATGGATCCACGACTGGAAACCAATCTCAAAAATGCCTTGCAGGATTTGGCCACGCACATGATTAATCAGGAATCCGATTAGAAATTTACCTTCGTATAAACTTAACTTCACGGAATCAATAAAATGCGTTCGATTGGAAATTTTCTGTGGTTTATTCTCGGCGGCGCGGTGATGGGCCTAAGCTGGTGGCTGCTCGGCGCACTCGCCTACCTCACCATTGTTGGCATTCCGTGGGGAAAAGCCTGCTTCGTGATAGGCGAATTCACCTTTTTCCCGTTCGGCAACGAAGCTGTCAGCAGACGCGAACTGTTCCACCAAGACGACATTGGCACCGGCACTTTAGGACTTATCGGCAACATTATCTGGTTTATTTTTGCCGGAATGTGGCTGGCTATTGGACACATCCTTGCTGCAATCGCCTGTTTTGTCACCATCATCGGCATTCCGTTTGGAATTCAGCATCTGAAACTGGCCGGCATTGCCATCGCCCCCATCGGCAAAACCATTGTCAGCAATAACTAATTTCAGACTGTTTTTAATGTCCAGGAAGCGTACAATGAGTAGCCGGTAATGTTTGCCGGTCAGCCGAATTTAAACGGCTGTTACCCTGATGGGACATTTCTATGAAAACAAAATTTACTCTGCTCCACTTTTTAGGATTATGTTTATTGTTGGGCGCAGCCAATGTCCATGCTGACGTTGCGTTGACTTCAGACCAGCAGATCGTTGGAACTTGGCGGCTAGAGTTCTCCAAAAAGAATGTCGACACCGCCAAAGTTACCGAAAGAAGCGATACCTGGGTGATTGAAAATGGCAAATTACTGGTAAAAGGTATCGAACACAGCGGCAACCGTCCTTACGATTCTGCGCCAGCAAACTACGCTGTTGAAGATGGTGTTTTCAAAGTTTATATCAGACCGGGCAAGTTTGACGCTTACTCACTGGTTGAACGTTCTGGCGATGTGATGGTCATGAAAGACAAAATGGGCGTTTTTTATCACTTCAAGAAAAAATAAGCTCACTAAACAATTGATTTAAAAGCCAGACCATCAGGTATGAGCTGGCTTTTTTTATCTGTTGCAAGTTGCAATATTGAGTTTGGACTAACAGTTTTAAACCTTGCAATACGAAGGAATCCAGCTTTTTTCTATCATATAGTCAGGCAGATTATTAAAGTCAAAACTCTCGCCGTCTTTAATCATTTGTGGCACATCAAACAATTGCCCGACTTCTGGAATATCATTAAAAAATAAGGTATAGAAAGGTTTTACCAGCCATTTTGAAACTTTCATGCCGATTGCACCGATAAAATTACGCCGTTGCCCGACATGCGCCACTTCATCAATGGTAATTTCATCCAGCAAGGCTTTTAATCTATCGCGAACTTCCGGCTCATCTTTTAACACATCATCAAACAAATTATGCAAATGGCAATAAAAAGTGACTCCCATTAATTCGGTGACAAAGGCTGGCGTATCCATTAAAAATCCCGGAAATTTGGGAAACTGTTCATAGACTTTTTCTTTCCAGGGCGATAACGGCACCCATTCCACTTTATCCAAACCACAGGTTTTCAGCATTTCATCAAACAACCGGACATGACAAAATTCCTCGGCCAAATGTACCCGCGAGATTTTATCTTCCACCGTATGCGAATTTGCCATATCCGGCACCGCATCCCACGCCCCTTTAATTCCAACCCACTCATGGCGGGCAAACTTATAAATACCGGTTAACATTAAAGTCATCCGATCCAAAGATTTAGGATCATCCACCATATCGACATAATTGCGGTAAAAAGCCTCTGGATTAGCTAACGGAGTACGCAATTTCACCGGATTGTCCTGAAAATATTGCAAGCGGGCGCGTTTTTTCACTAAATCTTTTTCCTGCTCCAGCAGCTCACCACCGTGTTGCTGGGTAAAAACCCAGTAGTCTTCAAAGTTTTCTTTGCGTTGTGCGGCTGTAGCAGGGGTAAAAACCGAACGATATTTAGTGGTACTCATAAATGTAATCTCTTTTGATGATTTGTAAAAAAGCCCGCTCATTTTACGGGATTTTGGCTGCTAACAGCAGAATTAAATTTCCCTATTATGGTGCAAAATTACAGAAACCAATAAAAACCGCTTAAACTATGAATCTTTGCTACAGTTACACACAGTTTATCAGAGCTATTTTTTCATCCATTCTTGATAATATCCATTTTCTGACATCAATATGTTAAATCTTCGCCCTAATGAGCCTCACGATAGCTTGCAAGCAATACGGGATTTATTGCAAAAACACAAACTGGTGGAAAACCTGGTTGATAAACAAGACATGCCCCACCATGATTTGGTGCAAGCTTTGGTTCGCAAACAAAATCTGGCGAAATTACAGCAAATTCTGAATCATTTATATCCCAGTGAGGTCGCTCATATTCTGGAAGAATTGTCGCCTGAGGATCAGTTGTTCATTTGGGACCAGCTTAATGATGATCGCAAGGAGCCGATTTTGCTGGAAGCTCCGATTTCAGTGCTGCAAATGCTGGGAATGCGGGACTACAAGACCGAAAAATCCAGGGTGAAAGCTTTTGATTTATTTGAAGGGCGTTTGCATGAAATTTCGATTAACAGCCGCGAAGATTTAATCAACACCAAACCGATCTGGATTGATTTGGTGGATCCAACCTTTGAAGACCGGATCTGGATCGGCAATATTTTCAGCATTGAATTTCCTGACCCGCACAAATTAAGCGATCTGGAGTCCAGCGCCCGTTTTTATGTAACCGAGAATGGCGAAATTCATTTGCATTCCGATTTTTTGCTGGATAAAGACGATATATCACGCAACGTGGCGGTGGCTTTCATTTTATACAAAGGGATTTTGTTTTCAATTCGCAAGGAAGAACTGCCGGTTTTCCGCCTGCAACGGTTGCGGGCATTAACCCAGGCCAACTATATTACCGATGCCAGGGATTTATTGCTGGACCTGTATGCTGCTGATGCAGAATATTCCGCCGACGCTCTGGAAGATGTGTACCGTGGTTTGGAGGAAGTGGGAAATCACGTCCTCAATAATCATGTCACCGATGAGGATGCCGAGAAAATTCTGACCGACATCGCCATTGAAGAAGACTTGAATGGCCGGATTCGCCGCAACGTTATGGATACCCGCCGCGCGGTATCTTTTCTGGTGCGCAGCAAATCGTTGTCAAAAAACCAGTTTGAGGATTCGCAGCAAATTTTGCGTGACATTGAATCACTGGACGGTCACACCGCGTTTTTGTTCGACAAAATCAACTTTTTAATGGATGCCACCGTTGGTTTTATTAACATTAACCAGAATAATGTGGTGAAGCGCCTGACTATCGTCAGCGTGGTGTTTATGCCGCTGAATGTGTTGGCGGGAATTGGCGGCATGTCAGAATTTTCGATGATGACCAAAGATATTCCCTGGGAGATTTCCTACAGCATCTTTACTATCGGTTTGGTGTTTGTGGCCTGGCTGACCTATGTGATTTTGCGCTGGTTTGAAAATCGCAAGTTAATTAAAAAACAGCATTTGAAATCATGACTGAAAGCCGCGTTTGCCTTGCAATCCTCCGCTATGTAGGGCGATAATTTTTTGCCCGGGCGGAAAATAATCCTGTTGAATTAAACTGTACAAACCAAACAGCATTTTGCCGGTATAAACCGGCTCCAAGGCCACGCCCTGTCGCTGTTCAAAATCAGCGATAAAATCCAGCAGCGGCGGCGTAGTTTTGGCAAAGCCGCCAAAATGGTAGTCCAGATTAATCTGCCAGTTTTTTTGCTTTGCTGTTTCTGGCAGCAAGTTTCTAACCTCTTCAGCTAAAAAATCCGCGCCCTTTAATGCCGCAAAACCGATAACCTGTTTATGTTCAGAGACAGACTCAATGATTCCCGCTAAGGTTGTGCCAGTGCCGCAGGCTGCACATATTACCAGGTAGTCGCTGTCGATTTCAGTCACCAGTTCTGCCACGCCTTGCAATGCCAAAGGCAAATAGCCACCTTCGGGAATCCAGTATTCATGGCTTTTTAAATTGGCCAAGCCGTCGTGAGTTTTAAAGCTTCGTAACACACGGTAATCGCTGCGGCTGACAAATTCCAGTTCCATGCCCCAGGCAAGCAAATCCTGCAACGTGGGATTCAAAATGGCGGGTTTTTCCCCGCGAATAAAAGCTTTGGTAGATAAATTTAATGATTTGCCGACAAAGGCCAGCGCGTGTAAATGATTGGAATAGGCACCACCCATGCTGATGAGCGTGGTTTTATCTAATGATAAGGCGTGATTTAAACAGTATTTCAGCTTTCGCCATTTGTTGCCGGAAATAATCGGATGAATTAAATCATCGCGTTTCAGCCGTAATTCAATCTGCTTCTGCTTTAAAAAATCTTCCTGAACCGCTGTTAAAATCGAAGCTTTGAATTGCTGTTCCAGAGTAAGTAATTGCCGGTTTATCATAAATAGCGGATTGAAAGCAGCCTGAGCAAATTACTGCAATTCATCCAGCACCGCCTGATATTTTTTCCACTCCGCATTGCCTAATTGTTTAAACAGGTCGATGCTTTGCTCCCAATAGGTTTTAGCGGTATCGTCCTCACCTTTTTCGGCATAGATACTGCCTAAATTGCCATAATTGGCGGCGATACCTTTTTTGTTGCCTATGCTCAGATTAATGGCCAAAGATTTTTTATGAAACTCAATCGCCTTGGCTACTTCACCACGGCTGTCATAAACCAGCCCTAAATTGTTGTAATCTGTGGCTATTCCTTCATTGTCGCCAAGACTTTCATCGATCGCCAAAGCTTTTTGATGAAAAGAAATCGCTTTATCCAACTCGCCACGCGAGTCATAAACCAGTCCTAGATTATTATAATCTGCTGACATATCCTCTTTTCGCCCTAACTCCTCGTCCAGCGTTAAGGCTTTTTGATGAAAATCAAGCGCTTTATCCAGTTCGCCGCGCATTTCATAAATTTGCCCCAAGTTACTGTAATTGGCGGCCATATCTTCTTTTCTGCCTAGCGTTTGGTTCAAGGTTAAGGCTTTTTGATGAAATTCAATCGCCTTATCCAGTTTGCCATTCATTTCATAGGCCTGACCTAAATTGCTGTAATTTGCCGCCGTGTCTTCTTTTCTGCCTAAGGTTTGATTAAGAGCCAAGGCTTTTTGATGAAACTCAATCGCCTTATCCAGCTCGCCGCGTTTTTCATAGACCTGTCCTAAATTACTGTAATTTACAACCAGGTTTTCTTTCCTGCCGGATTTTTGATTCAAGGCCAAGGATTTTTGATGAAATTCAATCGCTTTATCCAGTTCAGCGCGTTTTTCATAAACCTGCCCTAAATTACCGTAGTTCACCGCCAGATTATCTTTTCGGCCTAATTCCTCATCCAGCTTTAATGATTTTTGATAAAACTCAACCGCTTTATCCAGTTCACCACGCTGGTCATAAACCAGCCCTAATTTGCCATAACCTTGAGCGATTTCTTTTTTATTTTCATGCTTTTGTCCCAACGCTAAAACCGTGTTAAATGCCTCCACCGCGCCATCCAGGTCGTTTTTATGAAGTAACAGCTGCCCCAGGTTGTTCCAGGCTTGGGCGTTGTCCGGCTCTGATTCGGCGGCGTGGCGGTAATTGCTCAACGCATCCTGGCTATTTTTTACAGCCACCGGGGTGCAATTGCTTAATGCTAAAGCCAAACTGAGAATAAGTATTCTTTTCATGAGAGTCAAAAAACCGGCCAAATTGTGATTGTCATTCGCTGCTGGTTAAGCCAATAAAAATATCTTCCAGTGAACGCTTATCCAAATCCAGTTCTGCAACGCTGCTGCTTAACACCAACTGTCCCTGATGAATAATCTGCACATCGGTACAGGTTTCCTGCACTTCGGAGAGAATATGCGTGGACAAAATCACGCCATGATCGACACCCAACTCTTTAATCAAACTGCGGATTTCCTTAATTTGAATCGGGTCTAAACCCACTGTTGGTTCATCGAGAACAATCACGGGGGGATTATGTAAAATCGCCTGTGCTATGCCAACCCGTTGCTGATAACCTTTGGATAAATTGCCGATTAATCGCTGTGCAACTTCAGTTAAACCGCAACGCTCCTGCACAAGATTAACAGCTGGAGTAATTTCTGCATCAGGGACACGATGTAATTGTGCGCAGTAGCGCAAAAACTCGCTAACGCTTAAGTCTTTATATAAAGGCGGCTGGTCGGGCAAATAACCGATGTATTGTTTGGCTGCAACCGGATTATCCAGCAAATCGATGCCGTTAATGATAATTTCGCCGTTGCTGGGAGCAAGGTTGCCGGATAACATCGACATTGTCGTAGTCTTGCCGGCGCCATTTGCTCCCAGAAAACCTAGCACCTGGCCTTTTTTTAAACTAAAACTGACATTCTGCACGGCACAGTGCTTGCCGTAATACCGATAAAGCTGTTTTGCCTCGACTAATAACGTCATTTCACACCTGCGTCAGTAAAACTTGGCTGAGTTTTCAAGTTTTTTCCGGTAAAACAAAAATTTCCACCGCGCTCCGCCACATTGCCGCCATAACAAAGCGGAACGAATCCCGGCCAATAACAGGGCGCGAATTTTATTTACAATGTCTGGCCGGGATAAATAGCGTTCATTACCATTAACCATGATTCGCGGTTGCAATGTGCTGATGGTGGTCAAATAAAGATCGCCCAGATTCGCCAGCACGTTTTCATGCAAGGCATCAAAATATTCCGCCTGAGCCTGGGCTTTTTCGATTCCGACTTGAATGGTTTTTAACATTTTCGGCTGTTCAGATAATTGCCGTTCCAGAAAAACCAGCGCTGCGGCATAACGGGCCTGTTCTGAATGGGTGACAGAACCGCTGATTTGTTGCTGGAATTGTTCCAGCCCTAGTTTAAGCCCTGACAGTCCGCCGAAAACATCGGTGACGCTGGCAGAATCAATTTTTAACAAACTGCCAATGCTGGCTTTAAAGGCCACAGAGTCTGCGGTGCCGGTGGTAGCGAGCTGGTCGACCAGTGCGGTAGCTTGGGCAATACCGGCCAGGGCGATGGTTTGATTGGTAAAGGTGTTAAGCGACATAGTTGTTTATGGACAAAGTAGAAAAAAGAATGGCGGTCATGGCCTTGGTGAAAATAGTGAGGGAAGTTTTATTTTACGCGCTCAGGCGCATTGAATTATGATACCAGCATCTTTAAATTTATAACATGAGCTTAAGACTTCGGTCGCCGCTCATCAATCTATGGAAAAAACTTAGCAGGAGAAAATTATGGCAGAAGTTTTATCTTTAACCGTCACCGGCATGAAATGCGGCGGCTGCGAAAACAATCTGAAAACCAAGCTGGAGGCTTTAGACGGCGTATCGTCGGTTATGGCAAGTTTTAAGGAAAAAACAGTTGAACTGGCGTTTGAGCCGGAAAAAATCGATGAAGATGAGATTATCGATGCGATTATCGATGCAGGTTTTAACGTAGAGTAGGTTTAAGCTTCCATCATTCTCACCATTAACATACAGGCAGCCATCATGAGTAATCCAGAAGAGTCAAAAACAGCAAGCAGCGAAGTGAGATTATCCATTTTAGGAATGAGTTGTGCCGGCTGTGTAAGCGCGGTGGAAGGAGCTTTAGCAACTGTTGCCGGTGTAGAAGCTTACAGCGTGAATTTTGCCGACCATTCGGCGATGGTAAAAGGCGATGTGAATCCTGATTTGCTGACTCAGGCCTTAAAAGCCGCAGGATATGATGCGGCGGTGATGGAAGGCCTGGAAGACCCGGCAGAGCAGGAACAACTGGAGATGCAGCGTTATCAGCAGTTGATGAAAAAAGCCAAAATCGCCGGAGCTTTCGGTGTGCCTTTGATGTTGGCAGGCCATTTTGGCTGGCTACCGGCAATCGCCGAAGCTCCCGTTTTTTGGTCGACTTGTGCGTTAATGACTTTAGGAATCATGGTTTATTGCGGCGGCCATTTTTACACCGGCGCAGTGAAAGCCTTGTTATTGAAGCAGGCTAACATGGATACTTTAATAGCCTTGGGTACCGGCGCGGCCTGGTTTTATTCCTGTATTGTGATTGATTATTACAAAGTGTTACCTTCGCTTTCCGCTCATGCCTATTTTGAAGCCGCCGTGATGATTCTGGCGTTTATCAATCTGGGTTCAGCGTTGGAAACTTTGGCGCGAGGTAAAACTTCCGGTGCAATTCGCCAGTTAATCGGATTGCAACCCAGAACGGCACGAGTCATCCGTGAGGGCGTAGAACTTGATATTGCTATTGCTGAAGTGGGTTTAGGTGAAACTTTAAGAGTTCGTCCCGGTGAAAAAATTGCGGTAGACGGTGAAGTGCTGGAAGGACATTCTACCGTTGACGAGTCGATGTTGACCGGCGAACCGCTTCCAGTGGAAAAAAGCACTGGCTCCAAAGTTGCAGCAGGAACCATGAACCAAAAAGGCAGCTTTTTATTCAAAGCCACCCGCATTGGCCGCGATACCGCATTAGCGCAGATTATTAAAAGCGTCAGACAGGCACAAAACAGCAAGCCGGAAATTGCCAAATTGGCCGATAAAATTTCAGCCGTTTTTGTACCGGTGGTTGTGGCAATCTCGGTATTTACCTTTTTCGTCTGGTGGATTTTTGCTGATGAACTTGCACTAGGTTATGCCTTTGTCACTTCCATGACCGTGTTAGTGATTGCCTGTCCTTGTGCCTTGGGATTGGCGACACCGATTTCGGTGATGGTTTCTGTCGGTCGTGCGGCACAAATGGGCATCCTGATTCGCAAAGGTGAAGCTCTACAAACCGCAGGCAAATTAAACTGTGTGATTCTGGATAAAACCGGTACAGTCACAGAAGGCAAACCCACGGTCGCCAATATCGAAATTCTTGGAAGTTTGAATGAAAATGAAATTTTAGCTTATGCCGCGAGCATAGAATCTGCATCGGAACATCCTCTGGCAGCGGCGATTTTAGCCAAAGCCGGCGAAAAACAAATCAAGCTGGATAGAGTCAGAAAATTTAGCGCCATTGCCGGGCATGGCATTTGCGGGGAAATTAACAAACACAGCGTGTTATTTGGCAATCAGGCTTTAATGGCAGACAAAGAAGTTGAATATGGCCAACATAATGAAAAACTGGCTGAGTTGGCCGCTTTAGGGCAAACCCCGATGTTATTGGCAGTGGAAAATAAAGTGGTGGCAATTATTTCCGTGGCTGACCCGATTAAAAAAGATTCGGCTCAGGCGATTGCACAACTCAAAGCCCAAGGTATCAGGGTGTTAATGGTAACGGGTGATAATGAAATTACCGCCCAGGCGATTGCGAAACAGGCCGGAATTTCAGAAATCCGCGCCCAAGTGTTACCGCAGGATAAAGCCGCTGTAGTAAAAGAATTGCAAGCCCAAGGCTGTTGTGTCGGCATGGTCGGCGATGGCATTAATGATGCGCCCGCTCTGGCGCAAGCTGATGTTGGAATTGCGATAGGTTCAGGTACGGATGTGGCGATTGAAAGCGCCGACATTGTGATTTTGCAAGGCTCGTTGCAAAAAGTCTCGCAAGTGATGGCTTTGTCGAAAGTTACCGTAACCAATATCAAGCAAAACTTAATCGGCGCGTTTTTTTATAACTCTCTCAGCATTCCACTTGCCGCCGGATTGTTTTACCCGCTGTTTGGGGTGTTGTTAAATCCAATGGTGGCAGGTGCGGCAATGGCGATGTCTTCAGTGACGGTAGTGAGTAATGCCAACCGTCTGCGTTGGATTAAGCTATAAAAAACCTGACAGGTGTTAAAAACCTGTCAGATTTAGTTTGCAGGAAGAAATTAATGCCACAGCATTTTTGCAGCCATGATCAGAATGATAACCGCAAAATAGCGTTTCAATTTTTCCGCAGGCAAAACATGAGCGAGTTTTGCCCCTATCGGTGCGGTGAAAACACTGCATACGGTAATTCCAAAGAAAGCCGGTAAATAAATATAGCCAAAACTCCCTTCCGGTAAACCGCTATGCTTCATTCCCAATATCACATAGCTGATACTGGCGGCAACTGCAATCGGAAAACCACAGGCACTGGAAATGGCAACTGCATTTTTTACCGGCAGTTTCCTGTGCACCAGATAAGGCACCGTTAATGTGCCACCGCCCGTTCCTAAAATAGAGGAAATCGCGCCAATAAAAATCCCGACGATATAATCCAGCAACGGGGTTTCCTGAACTTCGCCCAGGATATCAATATCAAGTTGCAGCAATATCTGCAACGAAACATAAAATAAAAATAACGCAAAAATCAGCCTTAAATGCTCGCCAGTAATGTGTTCGGCAATAAATGCACCAAAAGTAACCCCAATCACAATGCCGTAGCTTAAATAAAGAACTTTATCCCATAGCACATAACCACGTTGATGATGGGCAAAAATTGAGGAAGTTGAGGTAAAAATCACCGTGGCCAATGAGGTCGCTATCGCCATAATCATTACCAGTTCTTCAGGAATTCCCTGTAAGGCCAGCATCCAGACCAGAATAGGCACAATCACTGTGCCGCCACCTAATCCAAACAAACCGGCGGTTATACCAGCCAATGCCCCCAATAATAAACTTGCCAGAAAAAATAAAGTCATTCGTTGTTGTTCCTTTTGATAATCTAAATCTGCTATTGTTTATGCTATTCTACCTGCGTCTTTTAGATATGCTTAGAATTATGATGAAAACTTTTTTAGTCGGCGGCGCGGTGCGTGACCAATTGCTTAACTTTCCGGTCAAAGAACGCGACTGGGTAGTGATCGGTGAAACGCCCGAATCCATGCTGGCACAAGGATTTTTGGAAGTGGGAAAGGATTTTCCGGTGTTTTTGCATCCGCAAAGCCACGATGAATATGCGTTGGCGCGAACTGAACGCAAAGCAGGACACGGCTATAGAGGCTTTACCGTTCATGCCGCCCCTGATGTAACCCTGGAAGAAGATTTACTACGCCGTGATTTGACCATTAACGCAATGGCAATGACCTCAAACGGTGAAATTATTGATCCTTACGGCGGGCAAAAAGACTTAAAACAGAAAATCTTTCGTCATGTGTCGCCGGCTTTTAAAGAAGACCCGGTGCGGGTATTGCGGGTAGCGCGCTTTGCCGCCCGTTATGCGCATTTAGGTTTTACCCTGGCGGATGAAACCCGTGAATTAATGGCGCAAATGGTGCGTGAAGGCGAAGTTGACCATCTGGTGGCAGAACGGGTCTGGGCAGAACTGCATAAAGCTTTGCAGGAGCAAACTCCTGGCGCATTTTTCCACACCTTAAAAGATTGTCAGGCGTTGGCGAGGATTTTCCCTGAAATTCAGGCGCTGTTTGGGGTGCCACAACCGGCACAGCATCACCCTGAAATTGATACCGGCATTCACAGCTTGATGTGTCTGGAACAGGCCGCAAAATTATCGCCCAAACCGCAAGTGCGCTTAGCCGCGTTATTACATGATTTAGGCAAGGCTTTGACCCCCGCCGACATCTTGCCGCATCATTATGGTCATGAAAAAACCGGCCTGAAAACTTTGGAAAACTTTTGCCAACGCCTGCGGGTTCCCAATGAGTTTAAAGCGCTTGCCATGCAAGTGATGGAACATCACACCCACAGTCATATCGTGTTTAAATTACGCCCCGGCACTTTGACCGATATGCTGTCATTATTGGGAGCGTTTAAAAAAGGTGCAGACATAGAAGATTTTTTACTCAGTTGCGAAGCCGATGCCAAAGGTCGTTTAGGCAAAGAACAAACCCCTTATCCGCAAGCCGACTATATTAGAAAAGCCGCGCGGGCAGCTAACCGGATAGATACCAAAGCCGTTTTGCAAAGCGATAAACGCGGCGCTGAAATTGGTGCCGCAATCCGGGTTTTAAGAATAAATGCAATTTCTGAAATGATTAAAAACGAGTATCCGGCTTGATTATCAGATTGTTTCTTGCGCTGTTTTTTGCCGCATTAGTTTTTTTAATCATTGCCGATGTATTTTATGAGCTGCATTTGCAATTGTTCGCTGATTTAATCATAAAACTGGGCGATGAGATTTTATTATTCGCCTCTGCATTGCTCTTAATCAGCGGAATTATTTTTTTCTCAAAACAAATTGGCGCCGCAATCAAAACTTATTTTTCTGCCAAAGAACGCGCTAAACGGCGGTTATTTTTTTCAATGGCAAAAAATGACTACCTACAGCGATTATTTTCGGCTAAGAAAAAACAGCTCCTTTATTTTTCCAATTTAAAAAGACGAAGGTTATTAGATAAAAATAATAAAAAACAAGCGATATTATTAGCAAAATCCATTTTAAAAGAATTGACCGCCGCCAAACACTTTTTATCGGAAACGCAATTTAAACACTATCGCCAGGCCATAAAACAGGCATCATCGGAACAAAATATAAACCGGCTGCTGGAATTGCAACACGAAATATCGACTTTTGATTCATTAATAAACTGATATGTCATCATTACATCGTTGGATACTGTCTTTATTGTCTATTTTTCATGCCAGCAAAGATGAAAATCTGAAATGGCGACAACAAAATCAGGAGCAGCAACTCAAGCTTAAGCACGCGCAAATTGTGGCTGAAAAACAGCTGGAAGCGGAATTAAAAAGAAGAACCGTGCAATTGGCGCATGAAATTGAGTTATTGAATACTGAAAATGAAGCACAATTGGCAATGCTGAAAATCAAATATCAGCAGGAAATTAAAGACTATAAGCAATATTTGCATTCACTGGATCAACTGAAAATTTCAATTCAGAAAAGTTATGCCCATTTGCCGGAAGCGGTGGCATTCACTATTCATCATCACGCCAAACAATTGTTAAATCAAATGTGGGAAGCAGAGAATTTTCAGGACAAAATGCAGATTGAAATGCAGCTTATCAAGTTTATGACTACAGTGCATGAAGAATCGCGTTTATTTCTGGAAGGGGAAAAGCTGGAAAGTTTACCGGAAAAAACCTTGGCTTTGATTCGCAGTAAATCTGCATGAAGACTGCCCACTTAAAAAGAATTAAGGATAAGTGGTTGAGCATAAATTTTCCGGTGTATTTTTGGAGTCCAAACTCGCGAGTTTGGACTCCGGCCTAGCAACTAAATACCGAAGAACTT
>CAIQWF010000150.1 GCA_903875455.1 uncultured Pseudomonadota bacterium | reverse complement strand
GATTAATGACGCTCTTTTTAAGTTGATTTTTACGTTTGAGAATACCATTAAAGCCTTATTTTGTTTTCTGGCGTTTAACCAGAAGTCCGAGCCGAGCTAAATTTTTGTCATGTACAGAGGTGGCTATGTTATTCTTGAAACAAGATAACAGCTAATCTTTCAGCCAAGCCTCCAAATTCACCAAAGCTTCCGAAGCATCTTCATTGCCTTGCTCTGCGGCTTTTTCATACCAAGTTTCTGCCTGTAGTTCATTTTTCTTGACTCCGAACAAGCCATGCTCATATATTTTTCCTAAAATAGTTTGCGCTTCCGCATCACCTTGGAGTGCAGCCTTGCCAAACCATTTTACCGCTTGAGCTTCATCCTTTGCCAAGCCTATGCCATTTTTATAAGCCATTGCCAAATTGAATTGCGCATTTATATTTCCCTGTTCCGCCGCCTTGCGATACCAAACCACCGCTTGGGCATCGTCTTTAGCAACACCTTTACCATTTGCATACAAATAGCCGAGAATATCCTGAGCTAAAGCATCGCCCTGATCGGCAGCCTTGCGAAACCATAGTGCCGCCTGAACTTCATCCTTGGCAATCCCTTTACCGTTTTCATAAGCCATACCTAAATCAATCTGAGCTTTGATATTTCCTTGTTCTGCTGCTTTACGATACTGCGACACTTTCGCAGAGTCAGCGGTATTTACTGCCGCAGTAACGTAAGGCGCTGCACGCGAAGAGATGAAGTTGGCAGGGGATTTGTCTTCATAAACAAAAAACCAAATTGCGCCAATAATCGCCACAACAATTAAGCCAATGGCAACTCCGCGACGCTCCATTTCTTCAAACTTGCGCTCAATACAATTAAATTCCAATTTACGTTGCCGTTTGAGTTGCCGCCATTTCTCAGCCAACTCAATTTCTTTGCGCTCAAGTTCCATCTGCCGTTGCCAACGTTTGTCCGCAAGCTCATGTTCTTTGCGCTGGAGTTTCTCGCGCTCTTCACGCTCAAAAGCTTCTTGCCTGGCCAATTCCTCATACTGAAATTTGATAAACAGGCTTTTGGCTATTTCTTTATCGCCGTGAGACTCCGCAATTGCTCTGGTTGCAATTCCATGGCTTTCGCTACCTTCTTCCATTTCTTCGCTGGCTATGCGATAAATATCATTTACAGAAAGAAAATCAAGGTCATTAGGAGTCAAGTTTCGCATGATTAGTCATTTAACAGGATTTTGCATTGATTTTATAACAGTTTATTAATTAGTGAATAGCTGTTTTGTTGGAGGCCGGGGTTCTATTCTGTACTTTTGCCCTCAGTTGAGCCATCATGCTGCAAGCTCAAAAATCACTAAAGCTTATTTGGCGAATAATCACTCGAAAACTTTAATTTACTCTTACTATTTGATAATAAATGATTGAATTTTATGAAAAAAACTTTACTGATTTTGTTAATTTTCTTTATGAAAAGCAAGATTTAAAATACAAAGAGTTTAACGATAAGATTGTTAATGACGTAGGCGAAAGCATCGGTATCAGAATTCCTGAATTACGCATCATAGCAAAACAGATTTCCAAATCAGAACAAAATCTTGCAATGCTGGAAATACTTGATAAACAAAACTTGTTTGAAATGCGAATGATTCAGGCAATCTTAATTGGCCTTATAAAAAAAGATAATCAAAACCAGGATGCGACAAAAAAGCGGGTCAAAAATTTTGTAGAAAACAGAATCAACAACTGGGCGTTATGTGACTGTTTTGTAAGCAGTTTAAGAAAAGAAGTCAACCAGGATAAAGAATCTTTTTATGAAATGGCAAAATATTATGCGCAATCAGAAAATACCTGGGAAATTCGCTTTGGTTTGGTTATGTTTTTGAGCTATTTCAAAGAAAAAATCTATTTTGAAGAAATAAACAATATCATCCTGAATATAAAAAGCCAGGCTTATTATGTGAAAATGGCGGCTGCGTGGTTAATCAGTGTGTTATATGTTGAAATGAAATCCGAGACTCTGGCATTATTGCAAAATGAGCACCTTGATAGCTGGATTAGAAGCAAAGCCATTCAAAAAATAAAAGAGTCATATCGGGTTTCTGCTGAAGAAAAACAGCAGGTTGAGCGTATAAAAAAGAGTTGGCATTTACAAAATAGTTAATAAACTTGTGGCGACTAATAAATAGCCGAACTATCGCCAACTCTGGGCCAGGCAGTTAATACCGATTTGACCACTGTTGCCAATGGAATGGCAAAAAACACCCCCCAAAAACCCCACAAGCCACCAAAAAACAAAATCGCCACAATAATTGCCACCGGGTGCAAATTCACGGCTTCAGAAAACAACAGCGGCACCAATACTACGCCATCCAGTGCCTGAATGATTGAATAAGCAATCAGCAGGTACATAAAATTATCATGATGCAAACCCCATTGCAGATAAGCCACACCAACCACCGGAAAAGTCACCAGTGTTGCTCCTACATAAGGAATAATCACCGACACCCCCATTAAAACCGCCAGCAGCATGGCGTAATTTAGCCCAATCACCGCATAGGCAATGTAGCTGACAAACCATAAAATAAACACTTCAATAAATTTGCCACGGACATAATTACCCAGTTGTATATCAACTTCTTTCCAGACCCGTATTGTCAAATGCCTGTCTCTGGGCATAAACTGCAAAAACCAGTTCAAAATAATGTCTTTGTCTTTCAAAAAGAAAAACACCATAAATGGCACCAAAAACAAATAGACCATTGCTGAAACCAGGCCAATCACTGATGCGGCTGAACTCGAAATCACCGTTTGCCAATATTTAAGCAACTCCCCCTGAATTGAAAACATCAAATCTTTAATCCGTGTTTGAGTAAAAATCTGTGGATATTTTTGCGGCAAGTGCATAATTTGCGCCTGCATATTTTTAATCATGCCTGGAATATTTTGTACCAGCTGCACTGCTTGCTCTGACACCATCGGCATTAACACAAACAAAGCAAAACCCAGACATGTTATAAAGGCAGAAAAAACCAGATAAACGGCAACCAGATGAGGGATTTTTTTTCTTTCAGCTTTTTCAACCAGTCCATTGAGTAAATAAGCCAGGACAATAGAGGCAAATACCGGCATCAGTAAATCGGTGAGCCAGTAAATCAGTGATGAGCCAAACAGCAGAATCAGGGCAAGGGTAATAGCCTGAGAATTGGGCAAGAAACGTCGAAAGCGTTCGCTGAAAAAATATAAATTAGCAGGATCGGAAGGAGTCGTCATTGTGGAATTTAAGTTAAGCTAAAAATCACGCTGAAAATTTTGGTGCTATAGCTTTTCAAACCAATATTTAAGTCATCCGCCAAAAATTGCAACGAGTTTTTTTACACGGCAGAGGCGAATCATCCGCCCCTACCAAAAATACAAATAGCTAAAACTTTAGCTTCACTACTTCATCAAAGCTGCTTTTAGGCCGCAGTAATTTTTTTATTTGTTGGTGACTGACTTTGTTTTGCCTTGTGTAAATTCGCATCAGCAGCAGAAATTAATCCAGCGGCAATTTCCTGATGGCTTTTAGTTTCCGCAGTGTTTTTTCCAAGCTGGTAACTGGCAGTGCCTAATGATATTGTCAACGGAATAATCTGATTGGCGAATTTAATCACTTGTTCAGCAATGGCTGTTTTTAGTCTTTCAGAAAGAGCTATGAGTATTGCTTCTGGAACGTTAGTTAAAAAAGCCGCAAATTTTTTCCCTTCGTAATAACTGAATACATCAGTTACCCGTAACTGTCTTTTTACTGTTTCAGCAACTCCTTGCAAAACCTGGATTTCCAGCTGTGCATTTTGCTGATGATCCTTCATGGCAGGAAATGCTACATCCAGCATCAGGCACGATAATGAGCAAGTACTGCGCTGTCCCCGGTCCAGCTCTTCAACCAGACGCTGCTCCAAAAAGCGACGATTATTGGCACTGGCTAACATTTCATTGCGATACGCCTGTTGAGCAACAGCAAAATTGAGATGATTCTCCAGACAAATGCTGACAGAAAATCCGACTTGCGCTACAAGCTCCAGCTTCATTTTGTCAGGCATATTTCCCGTTTTAAGACTGAATAAATTCAGCGACCCCAAATACTCGCTGTGCCGTGTCAACGGGATGATAATCACATCATGAGGTTTTTGTTTGCCATCCTGAAAAAAAACGCCATGCTTGGCGGCATCATATCCGCCAATAAAAATACCACGGGTTAACTCAGAATTCAGCGCAGCTCTGCTTTTCAGCAAAATCAGGCTTTGATTTTTCTGATAATCACATCCGCTATCATTCAGATAACCTGCCACTTTGCCATCTTCATTTAGCAACACCAGACTGGCTGCGTCCAGACTGAAAAACAGTTTTGCCTCCTCAAGCACAGCATCAATCATCTCTGGCAATGAGTTAAGCGTAAACAGTGTTGTTTGTAGTGCCTGAAACCGTTGTAATACCAAACCGCGCTGCTCAACACGATTAATCATCTTGTCCAGGCGATCTTCCAACACGGTTAAATCTGTTATTATGTCTTCTTCCAATGTCCTATCTCATCAACGTTCAATAACTTTCCTTAAGATTAGCAGTTTATTGAGAATCTGCTTAATAATTTAGCGCAATCGCTTGTACAGGGCTTTCCGACAGATTCCTCGTACATTCTCTCAACGCCCAAACAATTTCAATAACCGAGTTAATTGATGCACTTTATCAGCATTAAGCTGGCTCCATTGAAACCGCCATTGCCAGTTTCCTTGGGTAGTACCGGGAATATTCATTCTGTCTGCTGAACCGAGCTCCAGAATATCCTGCATTGGAATAATAGCCATATTGGCAACTGAGGCAAAAGCTGCCTGTATTAATGCCTGCGGCATCGGCATTGCCGGCGTCCCCAAAGATTCGTAAACATGATGCTTTTGTTCATTTGTCAGGCTGTGATACCAGCCTAAAGTCGTATCGTTATCATGAGTGCCGGTGTAAACCACGCTATTATGCTGATAATTGTGCGGCAGATAGGGGTTTTGGGCATTATCTCCAAAAGCAAATTGCAATATTTTCATGCCGGGTAATTTAAAATCATTTCTAAGTTCATCCACTTCTTTAGTAATAATGCCCAAATCTTCAGCGACTAAAGAAATTTCACCAAAAGCTTTCTTTATAGCTTCAAGTAATTTATGTCCTGGAGCGAGCACCCATTCACCATTAATTGCGGTATCCTCACTGGCAGGAATCTCCCACGCAGCTTCCAGTCCTCGAAAATGATCAATCCGCACAATGTCAAACATTTCCATTTGGGTGCGCATTCTTTCAACCCACCAGCGAAACCGGGTCTGCTCCAAATAATCCCAATCGTAATGCGGATTACCCCAGCGTTGTCCGGTAGCAGAAAAGTAATCAGGGGGCACTCCGGCAACGACAGACATTTCCCCATCTACATCGAGTTTGAAAACCTCCCGGTTCGCCCAAACATCAACACTGTCATAAGAAACAAAAATCGGAATATCGCCAAACAATAAAACATTATGTTGCCTAGCAAATTCTTTTAGATCACTCCATTGCCTGAAAAACACATATTGTTCAAACTTGATTCCATCAATCACATACTGTAAGCGCCGTCGTGCTTCCTTCATCGCCAAAGGATGACGCTGT
Source organism: uncultured Pseudomonadota bacterium (assembly GCA_903875455.1). Lineage (GTDB taxonomy): Bacteria > Pseudomonadota > Gammaproteobacteria > Methylococcales > Methylomonadaceae > CAIQWF01. Next base: position 10,163 of record CAIQWF010000150.1, on the reverse strand, counting down.
TTTAAATAATCAGGCCACTGATTCCAGCAACGCTGCCCAAACTCCATTCTCAGTGCCATAAACAGGGCAAAGTCATCCAGCCAGTCTGCTTTTTCCTCACAAAACTGTTGAAAATCATCCCGATCTTTTTTATCAGCACTTTCCTGAAAGCGATAAAAAGCCTTAGTGATTAAGCACTTCTTGCTAAAACATTCTGCTGCCGCACAGTTTTCACAACGCTCAGAAATTAGCAGCCAACCTTTCTCTTCCAGCCAGTCCAGACTAATTAAATCAATGTTGCCTGCATGTGCTGATAAACATTGATAAGGTGATCCATCACCATGAGGCTGTCCTAACGGCAGTGTTTGCCATACCTTGATGCCTGTGCTGTGTAAAAACTTTACAAAATTATAAGCCTCCTGGCCTAAGTCACCATTACCATACTTTCCTGGTAACGAGGTAATGTGTAGTAAAACCCCTGCGCACCGCTGTTCTAAAAGTGTTGTCACGCTTGCCATTCCAGATTGAGACATTTTTGTTAGATTTTCATCCGCCACAACCATTTGCAAAAATGATTGCGGCGACAAAAAAGAGTTATAAATTAGGTTTCACTTCAATGCCCGGCCGCATGGCTCCGCCCATTGCCGGACTGCCAGAGCCTTGGGTGAAGGTTTCCTCAAGATAAGGCGGTGGTACACACCCTAACAAATAATATAAATTGCTCAAATTCAAGCGGAATTGGCGCTCAAAATCACTGACTGCCGCGCTAGGATTATAGTCACCAAACCACCAGAACCAGTCAGAACCTTCGCAAACTGCCAGCTGATTTTCTATTTTTTCCAGTTGTTCAGCTGTCAATCGTCCAGTGGTGACAATTTTGTCAAAACACCATTTAACATCACCTAGCATATCCCAACCGCGATTTTTATCCCTATCTCCTATCCAGGTTGAAAACGTGCCGTAGACCCAACTGCCGGCCACCAGTTTTTTCAAGTGCTTGACCTCTACCTTGGCGGCCAGACATTCTGAAAAAGTGGTAAGCTCAATATGCGGATGATGGGAAAGTTTTTTGTATAAAGCACTGAGGAAATAATAACCATTGGCAGGAAAATACTCCCAGGCATTCTCACCGTCCATAATAATGGAAACGACTTTATCTTTACCGTGTGCCGCCACGTTTTCCAAATGGCCGATTAAATTCATTACTGCGTCATCGGCGTGCCATTTTGAATATTCAAAGCCAATTAAGTCAGATAAGCCGTCATCTCTAAAGAAACAGGCAATATTGGCTCCTTCTACTTTGAAAGGATGATGCACATCGGTTCCTGCGGCTCCCGAATGATGTAAACTATTGTTTAAAACATTGCCACCACTGGCTGCCCAGGAAAATTTAAACTCGGATAGAATTTCCAGCGTTTGTTTGCTGACACTGCCTTCAGAAGGCCAGCAACCTTTGGGTTTCATACCAAAAAAGCGTTCAAAGGTTTCTATGCCTTTTTTCAAATGCCAGCGCACCCGCTTTTCACCGCCTGGATAAGCATCCAGCGCCGGTAATGGTGAATTTGGCATCGCTTCGTGAGCAGATTTAATATCCAGCATCAACGGCATGATCGGATGTGCATAAGGCGTAACAGAAAGCTCTATCCGACCTTTCTTGGCTAAACTTTTATAACGGTTTAACAAGCTTGAGTGAATTTCACCAATGATTTCAAGCAGCTCTACCCGGTCATGCAAAGTATACCCCGCCCCCTGGGCAATCAAACGCTGAATCCGTGAATCAGATAATTTAACTGTTTCCCCCATCCAGGCCAGGTGATACCAAACCAGAATGTCGGTAATAAACTGGGAATTAACATAATTGATGCCGTCGTGATGATTTTTTAACCACTCAGCCATTTCAATCAGACGTTGAAAAGCTGGATAGCGATTAATCTGCCGATCCCGGTTGGCTCTCATACAGTCCTGGATTAGCTGGAGACGAGTTTCAGCATCAGAGGGAATAGTCGGACTGACCAACGCAGCCAGCAGACTATCTTTAATGGCAATCCGGTCGTGCAAATAGCCATTGATCTGTTTGGTGTAATCTTCAATCTGTTCCAGCAAAATCGGGGCAAAATTAACGACTGCTCTGGCTTTGGGCTCTCCCTCCAGATGCGCAACCATATCAACATAGTCTTTGATTACATGCAGATATGTCCAGGGTAATTTATATTCTCCTGTTTTTAAATTTCTATATTCCGGCTGGTGCATGTGCCAACACAAAACCAGTTTTAATTTTTTATTTTCCACCATGATGCCTTCTTTGTCCTAACATATCTGGAGTCACCAATACCACTCCGCCTGCGCTTACATGAAATCTCTTTTCATCTTCTGCTCTATCCTCTCCGATCACAGTTCCTTCAGGAATGTTACAGCCTTTTTCTATGATGGCTTTGGTAATCCGGCAATGTCTGCCAATAATTACTTGCGGCAATACCAATGAATCTTTTATAACACTATAGGAATTGACCCGGACATTGGAAAACAGCAAAGAATGGGTTACTTTTGCACCTGAGATCACGCAACCGCCCGAAACCATTGAGTCTACCGCCTGGCCGCGTCTGTCATCATCATCAAAGACGAATTTGGCCGGCGGATTTTGTTCCTGATAAGTCCAGATCGGCCAGGTGTTATCATATAAATTCAGATTGGGATTTACCCCAATCAGTTCCATATTCGCCGCCCAGTAAGCATCGATGGTTCCTACGTCGCGCCAGTAGCTTTGCTCTCCGCTTTGCAAATCCAGAAACGGATAGGCATTTACATTATGGGTGTGAATTACGGAAGGAATAATATCTTTTCCAAAATCCCGACTAGAGCCCGCAGTCTCGGCGTCTTTAATCAATTGATCAAATAAAAAATCGGCATTGAAAATATAGATACCCATTGATGCCAAAGCGGTATCAGTTCTGCCAGGCATCACCGGCGGATTAGCCGGTTTTTCCACAAAGGCTTTTACCCGTCTGTTTCCATCAACATCCATCACCCCGAATGCAGTGGCTTCTTCCAGAGACACTTCCAAACAACCAATCGTCAAATCCGCATTTTGAGCCAGATGGTCCGCCAGCATTGCGGCATAATCCATTTTATAAATATGGTCGCCTGCCAGCACCAGAATATATTCAGGATTACGGCTACGCAAAATATCCATGTTTTGATAAATCGCATCTGCCGTGCCCAGATACCAGGAGTTTTCATCTATCCGTTGCTGCGCCGGCATCAAATCGACATATTCGCCAAACTCACCGCGCAAAAAACCCCAGCCTTGCTGAACGTGACGAATCAGGGAGTCAGCTTTATATTGCGTCAGAATCCCGATTTTGCGAATCCCTGAATTGACGCAGTTGGATAACGGAAAATCAATGATTCTAAACTTTCCACCAAACGGCACGGCAGGCTTGGCACGCGAGTCTGTCATCTGCATTAACCGAGAACCCCGTCCCCCTGCCAAAATTAATGCAATGGTATTGCGGGTTAAATGACCTATAAAGCGTTCTTGATGTTGCTTGTCTACTTCTGACATTTTTCATCCCCTTTGTGGAATTGACTATTACATTGTTAGGTTATTTTGGTAACATTCACTTCAATCTACTATTCTACTATACCGAGGCTTTGTAAAATGGACAAGCAAGCAAAAAAAAATCAACTTGATTCTGATTTAATAAAAATAAGTAATGCAACTCACCATGATCCATTCTCTGTTTTAGGGCGACATTCCAAACAAAACCATATTTGGATAACGGCTTTTTTACCTCATGCAGAATCTGTGAAAATCGCCAAGCGAGACATTCCGTTAACCCGAATCCCCGACACAGACTTTTTTCAATGCCAGTTAGAATCCTCGCGCTCTGAGGAGCACTATCAACTGGAAGGCGTCGACAAACAGGGCCATCCTTTCAAGTTTTACGACCCCTACGATTTTGGGCCACAACTCCCGCCTTTTGACCAGCACTTATTCGGCGAAGGCAAGCACTGGCATATTTATCAGAAACTCGGCGCCCATTTACATAATGTTGATGATATTAAAGGCGTACATTTTTCAGTCTGGGCTCCGAATGCGCAACGGGTTAGCGTGATAGGCGACTTTAACCGCTGGGACGGACGCTGTCACCCCATGCGAAATCTTGGTGGCAGTGGCATCTGGGAAATTTTCATTCCCGGCTTAACTTCGGGTTGTCTCTATAAATTTGAGCTACTAAACCGCCAGACCAAGGAGCTTCTGGTAAAAACCGACCCTTACGGCCAGCAGTTTGAATTTAGACCGCAAACCGCTTCTGTGGTAAAGCAGGAAACGCCCCATCAATGGCAGGATGGCAACTGGATGAGTGAGCGGGTGCAATATGATTGGCTGCACCAGCCCATGTCAATTTACGAAGTGCATCTAGGTTCATGGCGCCGGGACAACCGTGGAAATTTCCTCAATTACCGTGAATTGGCCACACAACTGGTCAATTATGTCAAAGAAATGGGCTTCACTCATATTGAGTTATTACCTATCACTGAACATCCTCTGGACGCATCGTGGGGTTATCAGACCACAGGTTACTTTGCCCCCAGCAGTCGTCATGGCACCCCGGATGATTTCAGGTTTTTTGTTGACCACTGCCATCAAAACCAGATTGGCGTGATTCTGGACTGGGTGCCGGCCCACTTCCCCAAAGACAACTTTGCTTTGGCACGCTTTGACGGCAGCCCTTTATACGAGCACGAAGACCCGCGCAAAGGCGAGCATCGCGACTGGGGCACGTTAATCTACAATTACAGCCGCAACGAAGTGAAAAACTTTTTGCTGTCCAGTGCCATTTTCTGGCTGGAAGAGTTTCATCTGGATGGATTGAGAGTGGATGCGGTTGCCTCCATGCTTTATTTAGACTATTCCCGCGAAGATCATGACTGGATTCCCAATCAATATGGCGGCAATGAAAATCTGGAAGCGATAGACTTTTTGCGTGACCTTAACTCTGTCACCCATGCCCAGCATCCTGGTACCGTGATTATGGCAGAAGAGTCCACTTCATGGCCGCAAGTCACCCGCCCCACCTGGACCGGTGGTTTGGGCTTCTCAATGAAATGGAACATGGGCTGGATGCACGATATTCTGTCTTACATGCAAAAAGACCCGATTCACCGCACTCATCATCACGACCAGCTGACCTTTGGTATGCTGTATGCGTTTAGCGAAAATTTCATCCTGCCTTTTTCCCATGATGAAGTGGTACACGGCAAAGGTTCACTATTATCTAAAATGCCGGGCGATGAATGGCAAAAATTTGCCAATCTGCGTCTATTATATAGCTTGATGTTTACCTATCCGGGCAAAAAACTGCTGTTTATGGGCTGCGAATTCGGACAAGGTGCAGAATGGAATTTTAATCACTCCCTGGATTGGTATGTGCTTGATTATCCACAGCATCAAGGAATCAAAACCCTGGTAAAAGATTTAAACAAGTTGTATACCAAACACCCTGCCCTGTTCCTGCACGACTTTGAACACCAAGGCTTTGAGTGGATAGACTGTCACGATATTCACCAATCGGTCATTTGCTTTAAACGTAAAAGCAAAAATGAAGACCTGATTGTAGTATTAAATTTCACTCCCGTATTAAGAGAGTCTTACCGGGTTGGTGTACCGGCTGAGGGGGCTTATACAGAAATATTTAATTCTGATTCCACCTATTATGGTGGCTCTAATGTCGGCAACGGCATGGCCTTATCCGAACCCAAGCCTTGGATGAACCAGCCTCATTCTGTAAGTCTTACTTTACCTCCGCTTGCCGCCATCGTTTTAAAACTATAGAGAGCAGGCGTTGTTATTTTTTTAAAATCTAACCAGACAGAACTGCAAGTCTTATCTACTCCCGGACAGGTCTTGCATTCTGTTTTCAATGCGATAGAGTCTTAGGTGAAACAGCAAGTTTTCAAGATTAGCGTCCTGTCGTGCTTTAAGCTAAAAGCCAAATTTGTAATTATTTAACAATCGATTTGATTATGAAAAAAATACTTTTTGTGAGTAGTGAAGCCCACCCTTTAATAAAAACCGGCGGTTTGGCTGATGTATCGGGAAGCTTGCCTAAGGCCTTGGCAGAACTGTCACAAGACATTCATTTGATTCTCCCTAATTATCAGCACCTTAATACCAGCGAAGAAATACGCTATGTCTGCTCATTACGTGTTGATAACCGCGATATTAATATCATGGAAACCCGCCTGCCTCACACTAACGTGATGGTGTGGCTGGTTGATTACGCACCGTTTTTTAATTTTCCCGGCAATCCTTATAACGACGCCAACGGCAATGCCTGGGCTAACAATGCCGAACGCTTTACCTTGTTTTGTCGGGTTGCTGTTGAAGTGGCAATGAACAGGGCGCATTTAAACTGGAAGCCAGACGTGGTACATTGCAACGACTGGCAGTCTGGCCTGGTGCCAGCCTTGTTAAGTCTGGAAGAGCATCGTCCCGCAACGGTATTTACTATCCATAATATGGCTTATCAAGGGCTTTTCTCCAGCAGTCAATATTACTCCTTGAATATCTCCGGGCGGTTATGGCATCCGAATGGCCTGGAATTTCACGGCATGTTATCGATGATAAAAGGCGGTCTGGTTTATGCTGACCGTATTACCACAGTCAGCCCGACCTACGCGCTGGAGATTCAAACCCCTGATTTTGGCTATGGCCTGGAAGGATTACTGCGACACCGACAAGATGTGTTAAGCGGAATTCTGAACGGCATTGATGTTGAACAGTGGAATCCACAAACTGACCCTGCCATTCATCAGCATTACGACATGAACTCTTTGGAGCAAAAGTCAGGCAACAAAACCGCTTTGCAACAAAAAGCTTCACTGCCGGTAAATCCCGATATTCCGGTTTTCGGACTGATTAGCCGCCTGGTAGAACAAAAAGGTATTGATCTTATTCTCGACTGTCTGCCAGAAATGATGGCGATGCCTATCCAGTTTGTGCTGTTGGGTGCCGGCAATCCCAATTTTGAACACCGGTTGCAAAACTTTGCCCATTTATATCCGCATAAAATGTCGGTGACTGTGGGCTATGACGAAAATCTGGCGCATCTTATTGAAGCAGGCTCGGATATCTTTTTAATGCCCTCCCGTTTTGAACCTTGTGGTTTGAATCAGCTTTATAGCCAACGTTACGGCACCATTCCGATTGTCAGGCAAACAGGCGGTCTGGCAGACTCGATAGAAGACGCGCTTCCGGAAAGTATTGCGAACGGCACTGCCACTGGTGTTTCCTTTCATCAGGCTCATGCCGGAACTTTAATGGAAGCGATTAAGCGCACCCTGATATTATTTAGTCATAAGGAAACCTGGAGACATTTGCAGCGTAACAGTATGCGCAAAGATTTTTCCTGGCACAACAGCGCATTGCAATACCTAAAACTCTACAACGATATTTAATCGGAGATCCCGACATGCTGAATAAAATCATCCCCCTGCTGTTACTTTTATTCAGTTTATCTTCTCCGGCGGCGCAAACTGTTATGGAGGTTGTGCCGCTGCTTAACCGTCCCAGTTCTGAAATACAACCGCTGATTGCCCCTTTGCTCGATCCCTCCGACACTGTTGTTGGTAACGGTTTTAGTCTCATTATCAAAACCACACCGGCACGTCTTGCTGAAATCAAGGCATTGATAAAAAAACTGGATATAACTCTGGCTAATTTGACTATTAGAGTAATTCAAAGCAAGGACAAAACCGCCGACCAGTTTAATGCTGGTATCGGTGTCGATGTCAGTATGCCAATTAACCGTCCAAGTGCTATTAACGGACAAATCAGTGGGCAGCTGCAACAAAACCAGCAACATCTCTCCAGTAACAGCGAACAAATGTTACGAACACTTGAAGGCAGACCGGCTTATATTAAAATCGGCGGTAGTCACCCGATTCGATTTAACACAATCTACAATTCCGGCTATGGCCAACGGGCAGTTTCAAGTACTACGCAGTATATTGAAGCCACCACAGGCTTTGCAGTCTTACCACGGCTTAATGGCGAACAAGTCACTCTTGAGATTTCACCCTGGTCAGATCAAATGGGAAATAACGGCGCAATTGAAACGCAATCAGCACAAACTACTCTCACTACCAGACTAGGACAATGGCTGGAAATTGGCACTATCATCGAGGAGTCAGAAACAACTGGAAGTGGTCTATTAAATATTGAGCAAGGCAGCAGACAAAACGTGGTACATATTTTGGTGCAGGTTGAGAAGGTTCGCTAAAACAAAAAAGCTGCCAAAATTGTGAAAAGTTAAGACAGCTTTTTTAAGCCTTTTAAAAATGACAGTTCTGACTACCAGTATCTAACCATACCCGTATCAACATGAACAAAATCAGAACTTGGATAATATCCTACTCCGCCTTGCTGTAAAGAAATAGCAGCATCGCGAATATATCGGGTGTTCACCCCCTCAATACGGATGTCAACGGCTTTTCCTTGCATGTGCAGACTATTTTTAGCGACACCGTTGCTATGGCTGTGCATGATGCTATTGCTCAAAGGTGATCTATAGCCAGAAATAATATGAAAAGGTCTGTCAGTCTGTAAGGTTTCCCGCAATTTATAAAGTATATTTAATAAATTGGGATCAATTGGATGAACTTCACCGGTTCGGTGGTCTCTGAAAAGATTGTCAATTTCTTGCAAAGCGCCTGATTGATACTGACCTTGCTCAAAATAAGTCAGAGCGACTCTTTCGCCAGTATGAGTATTATGGAAAGAAAGATCTCGCGGTAAGAAATGTTGTTCTGTCGCTTGAGAGATTTTTGGAATTCCAGCGGTTGCTACTGAACCCGCTGCTGCTAATAATTGTAAGAAACGCCGCCTTGGCATGTGTTTTTGCGTGCTTGCTATTATTGAACTCGAACTGCCATCTACCATAAGTTTATACCTGTATTTAATTCAAAATCGCGACTAATTAATTGCATTATCTAAAGCCACGTTAATTTAAAAGAAATTTCAGTATATAATAAAATTTAATAAAAAATCATCAATTAATTGTGTTATTAATTACCCTTATATAATAGAAAAGGAAATTCTATTTAGTTAAAAGCAACTTACCATTGAAGCTAGTCCTCTTACCCCAAGCCATTTACCCGTCAAATTTGCTCTTAAATAAAGTGCAAAAAACCATTTTCGCCGTCCTTTTTTTAGAAAATAATTTTCAATTTCCAGGTCTAAGACCCGCATCTACTGACTGAAATTTTGATTTTTTAGAGTATGTCGGCCCTCAGTAAAGCACTACCATAACCTACTTATGTCGAACAATAACAATCAGTTATTGAGTTCAAGAGGCGATAAATCATGGCTATAGTGCTTTATCAGGCCGTGACGGGCGAAGCTGAAGCGGGCTTGGGCATCTTTGGGTATTTTATCTACCAAGATAGGGAAATGCTGATTTTTAGAGCAATTTCCCTGCTCTTACCCTGCCTGCAAAAATAGATTAAGAATACGAAAAACTGAAAATCATTTATAATTTCCGTGACGCTCTTCACGATACTTTAGGACAATCAACCGTGCAATGGTTGCAAAGACTCTTTAGAAAAAAATCCACTGGCCAAGGCATTGTTGGAATCAGCTTTTTGCCGGAGGGTATTGCTATTGCAATATCAGATTATATTGAAAACAAGCAGTTAAAACTTGTACATTGCGAATTCTCTTACGCAAAAAGCCCAACAGAATATCCTGGTGTTTTAAAAAACTGGTTTTTAACACATAATCTGGCTAACTATGATTGCCATTTGGTGCTTGGCATTAATGATTATCAGCGCACTAAAATTGACACTCCGCCAGTGCCTGAAAATGAAATCGCGTTGGCTATTCGCTGGAAAATTGCCGACCTGATTGATTTTTCTGTTGATGATGCCGTGCTTGATTATTACCCCGTTCCAGCAATCAACGGCAGTGAAGCTACATTGGAAGTTATTGCCAGTCCCAACTCCGCTATCAATCCTAGAATCGAACAATGTAAACAAATCGGTCTGGAATTGAAAGTCATTGATATTCAAGAAACAAGCCTGCGTAATCTTGCTATGTTACTGCCAAAAAATGAACAGGGTGTGGCAATCCTGTATCTGCAAAAAGCATTTGGCATTATTTTGATACAAAAAAACGAGATCGG
>CAIQWF010000149.1 GCA_903875455.1 uncultured Pseudomonadota bacterium | reverse complement strand
TGTTTTCTGGCGTTTAACCAGAAGTCCGAGCCGAGCTAAATTTTTGTCATGTACAGAGATATTTGACCTAAAAAACTTTGAGCTTCGTTATCGCCCTGATTTGCGGCTTTCTCAAACCATTTCAGCGCCTGAGCTTCATCTTTGGTTACGCCTATGCCATTTTTGTAGGCCAGCGCCAAGTTAAACTGTGAGTTCAGATAGCCTTGTTCCGCTGCTTTGCGATACCAGAATGCAGCTTGCGTCTTGTCTTTGGCAACCCCTTTACCATTTGCATACAGATAAGCCAATGTGTCTTGAGCCGAAGCATTACCTTTTTCCGCAGCCTTACGAAACCATTGCGCGGCTTGAACTTCATCTTTGCCGACACCATTGCCGTTTTTATAGGCCATGGCCAAATCAAGCAGGGCTTTGACATCAGTCTGTTCAGCGGCTTTACGATAGTTAGCTAATTTTTCAGTCGGACGGGCGGTTGCCGAAGTGGTCATAGCGCTTTTATTCTGGCTGGAGATGGCACTAATAGGATTAATAGCGGGGGTGATTTTATGAGCAAAATACCAGGCCAGCCAGCCTGCTACCATAAAGATGGCAATAGTGACTCCCCAACGCTGCATCTTTTCACGTTTTCGCTGACGCTGTTCAAGTTCGAGATGTTTCAGTTGTTTAAGTTTCCGGCGCCGTTCTGCCAGTTCAATTTCTTTGCGGTCAATTTCCATTTGCCGTTGCCATTTTTGACTGGCAAGTTTACGCTCGCGGTTTTTGCGTTCTTCACCTTCATCAGCTTCACGCTTTAAGAATTCCTCATATTGAAGTTTAATGAAAAGTTCTTTGAGCAGTTCCTTATTGCCGCGAGCTTCTTCAATGGCTTTGACAGCCGCACCATGAGAAGTGTCGCCTTTGGCCATTTCTTCATTGGCGATGCGATAAATCTCATCGACAGAAATTGATTCAAGATTTGTAACTGTCAGGTTTGGCATAATCAGTATTCAGATTTTAGCGTTTTTATGGTGGCAGTCGGCGGATGCTTTTGGGTTCTTGAGTGATTTTAACCGGTAAGCGCCTGTTTCAAAACCGTTTGCAGTAGTTGCAAACAATAAATCCAATAACTGTGCGCTGGCTTAACTGTGGCAAAACTTTCCAATTTGCTGAAGTATTAGCTCAAACTTTCCAGCAACAGCGTTTGCAACTGCTGTTTTTGTTCCTCAGTCAACAGCTGCCCCGCTTTATTGGTCACATAAAAAATATCTTCAACGCGGCTGCCAATGGTGGTGATTTTGGCATCATGCAATTGAATATCCAGGGCAATAAAAACCTGGCCAACATCAGATAACAAACCTGATCTGTCGGTGGTGATTAATTCGACAACGGTTTGCCGGTGTAAAGAGTCGGAGGGAAAAAGAACGGTAGTGGGAATGGGAAAATGCTTGGCTTGCCGTGACTGCCGGTGAATATTTTTTTGTAACTTCACATCATGTTTTAACAGATTGGCGCGTAAAGCGGTGCAAATATGTTCTTGTCGTGTAGTATCTAAAATAGGGCGTCCCGATTGCTCAAGCACCTGAAAACTGTTCAGGATATATTGGTCGGCAGTGGTAATAATTCTGGCATCCAAAATGGTCAAACCCAGTTGATCCAGGGTTGCGGTGCAAATTGAAAAAATTTTCTCCTCGTTTTTAGCATAGACAAACACCTCGGCGCTGCCGCGCTGAAGATGCAGGCGCAGCAAAACCAGCGGTAAATCCTGCTCTGTGCATGAGGCGATCGCCAACGTGTGCCAGACAATTTCATCAGTGCTGTAGCGTAAGAAATAGCCGTCAGTGGTATGCCGCCATGAGGTTTCAATCACGTTTTGAGCCAAGCCTTGCTTTAAAAGCTCATCGTTAGCTTCTTTTTTGTTTTCAATCAGGCGTTGTTCAACGGCGACCGGATTTTGCAAGCCTCTTCTCAAGGCTCTGAGAGTCAGATTATAAAGCTCCTGCAATAACGCATCTTTCCATGAGTTCCACAAACTGGGGCTGGTGGAGCGAATGTCGGCAACGGTGAGCAAATAAATATGATGCAGGTATTCGATATTTCCCACTTGCGAGGCAAACTCATAAATAATATCCGGGTCGCCAATATCCTTGCGTTGCGCAGTCATCGACATTAACAAATGATTGCGCACCAGCCAGGTTATCAGTTTGGTATCCTGTTTGGAGATTTCATGCTGAAAACAAAACTCCCGTGCCAACTCTTCTCCTAAAGTGGAATGGTCGCCGCCCATGCCTTTGGCAATATCATGGAATAATGCCGCCACATATAACACTTCGGGCTTGGGAATCAGAGTATAAACATCGTGGCAAAACGGCAGTTCATGGTGATATTTTTTCAGTGAAAAACGTCGTAAATTGCCAATCACAAACAAAGTGTGTTCATCAACGGTATAAATATGGAACAAATCGTATTGCATTCGCGCCACGATATTGGCAAAGCTGGGCAGATAAGCGGCCAGCAAACCATAACGGTTCATTCTTCTGAGCAGATGGGTAACGCCAATGGGTTGGCGCAGAATTTCCATAAATAGGCGGTTGGCTTCCTTGCTATAACGAAAGGTATCGTCAATCAGATACAGGCTTTTGCGAATCAGGCGGATGGTGGAAGCACGAATCCCTTTTAAGGTGGGGTGGTTTTGTTGCAGAATCAGAAAAAGCTTTAACAACAACAGCGGTTGCCGTTGAAAAATACTGTCATTACGCGCTTCCAGATAACCATTAATCGCAATAAAGTCATCGTTAATCACCACCGGTTCCGGCTGGCGTTTGCTAATCAGCCGTTCATTGAAAAGTTGTAGCAGCATTTCATTTAATCTTTCCAAACCCACCACGGTTTTAAAATAAAACTGCATGAATTCTTCAATGTTTTGATTGGGATTGTCGGTTGCGACAAAACCAAACTGCACCGCCAGGTCGCGTTGATAATCAAACAGCAGCCTATCTTCACCACGGTTGGTTAAAACATGCAGAGCGTAACGAATCCGCCAGATAATATCGCGTGCGGCAATCAGTTCGTTGTATTCTGAAGCCAGAATAAAGTCATATTTAATCAGCTCTTCAATCGAGGTGGAATGATAGTGACGTTTGAAAACCCAGCCGATGACCTGTAAGTCCCGCAAGCCGCCGGGGCATTCCTTGGTATTGGGTTCAAGGTTATAAGCCGTTTCGTTATATTTAAGATAACGTGACTGCTGTTCTGTCATTTTGGCGGCAAAAAACTGTTCTGACGGCCAAACCCGATCAGAATTGACAAGCTGCTGCAACTCGCCAAACAATCTGGAATTTCCCTGAACCAGGCGCATTTCCAGCAAACTGGTCATCACAGTTTGATCTTCTTTTAATACGTCCAGACATTCTGCAAAAGTGCGAACGCTCAAGCCGGGTTTTAAGCCAATGTCCCAGATAAACCGGCAAAAATCCGAGAGCGCGTTCTGACATATTTCAGCCTCCTGATTATCCAGCAAAATCAAGATATCAATATCAGAATAGGGAAACAACTCCTGTCGGCCATAGCCGCCTACCGCAATCAAACTGATTTTTCCGGCATTATCAGCCAAAAAATGCCGCCAGCCGGCACTGAGTACGCAATCAATGAAATTGGCCTTGTCCAGCAGTAATTGCCCAACAGGTTGATGTGGATCGAATAGTTCTTTCAGTTGTTCCTGTTGTTGCTTTAGCAAATTTTTAAAACAGGCGATGCTGTTTTTTTCGCTAAACAGTTTGGCGATGGCGGCTATTTCTTGGCTGGTCACAATTCTTCCGTGCGTAAGGTTAAAATTTCGTGTCCGGTTTCGGTGACTAAAACGGTGTGTTCCCATTGCGCCGACAGACTGTGGTCTTTTGTTACCGCCTGCCATTTGTCAGCCATCATTTTCATGTGCCGTTTGCCCTGATTAATCATCGGCTCAATGGTGAAAATCATCCCCGGCTCCATAAATTCACCGTCATTAGGTTTGCCAAAGTGCATTACATGCGGTTCTTCGTGGAAATCTTTGCCGATGCCATGGCCGCAGAATTCCTGCACTACCGAATAACGGTTGCTTTCGGCATATTTTTGGATGGCATGGCCTATCGCGCCAAAGCGGTTGCCGGGTTTAACCTGGGCGATTCCCAAAAATAACGCCTCGCGCGTTACAGTCACCAAACGCTGGGCAAATGGACTGACGTTTCCTAAGCAAAACATTTTGCTGGTATCGCCGTGATAGCCGTCTTTAATCACTGTGATGTCAATGTTGACAATATCGCCGTTTTTTAACGGTTTATCATTGGGGATGCCATGACAGATTTGATGATTCACCGAGGTGCAGATGGATTTGGGAAAGCCGCGATAATTTAACGGTGCCGGAATGGCGTTCTGGACATCGACAATGTAATCGTGGCAGAGCTGGTTTAATTCGTTGGTGGTTACGCCGACCACCACATGCGGGGCAATCATTTCCAGAACTTCGGAGGCCAACTTGCAGGCAACGCGCATTTTTTCAATTTCACTGGCGGATTTTATAATAATACTCATGGAGATAAGAATTTCTGTGCTTAAATTTTATACGGTTAAACTAACGGTTAGCTTATAGCTGAAAGCTGGAAAAATGCAGGAAAGCTTGCCTTGTGCTGCGAGTTTACCAGAGATTTTATTGGTATAAAAACTAAAATATGGTATAAAAGCGAGTTAATTTTTAATTTAATACTCACATTTATCGACACGTCTGGTAGGGTGCTGGTTGGATGACCGGTTACTGGGCGGGGTAAGTGGAGGCGTAACCCATATCGCTGAAAAGCAGCGATTTTTATACTTAGGAGAGAAGAATGGCAGCAGTGTCAATGCGTCAAATGTTAGAAGCGGGTGTTCATTTTGGACACCAAACCCGTTACTGGAACCCGAAAATGGCAAGTTATTTGTTCGGTGCCCGTAACAAAATCCATATCATTGATTTGGAGCAAACGCTTCCATTGTTTAATGACGCAGTGAACTATTTAGGTCAAATGACAGCAAATAAAGGCACAATTTTATTTGTTGGCACCAAAAAATCAGCGCGTAAAGCCGTGGCTGAAGAAGCGAAACGTTGTGGAATGCCGTATGTCAATCACCGCTGGTTAGGTGGGATGTTGACCAACTTCAAAACCATCAAGAAATCAATCGCCCGTCTGAAAGAGCTGGAAGCGATGAAAGCAGATGGCACATTGTTTCAACGTTTTAGCAAAAAAGAAGCGTTAAACATGGAACGTGAACTGGAAAAACTGGAGCGCAGCTTGGGCGGTATTAAAGATATGCGCGGCATTCCTGACGTGATTTTTGTGCTGGACGTAGGCTACGAGAAAAACGCCATCGGCGAAGCGAAAAAACTGGGAATTCCAGTGGTTGGCGTGGTCGATTCTAACAACTCACCTGAAAACATTGACTACATCATTCCAGGTAATGACGATTCTATCCGTGCAGTTAAACTGTATTGTGAAGCAGTTTCAAATGCGGTGCTGGAAGCGAAAGTTGCCAGACTGGATGTTTCATCTAAAGAAGATGATTTTGTTGAAGAGTCAGCAGCCGCAGAAGTCAGCGAGTAAGCTATCGAGTTTTTCTTAATTTCAGGTGTTGTCCTGATTTTAAGATGCAAGGTTTTAAATTAAACCACAAAAAACGCCTCCTCTTTGGAGGCGTTTTTATAGTCAAGAAATAGAGGAAATATGACAGTAAATATTAGTGCCGCAATGGTAAAAGAACTGCGTGAGAGAACAGGCTCAGGCATGATGGAATGTAAAAAAGCTTTGGTTGAAGCAAATGGCGATATGGAATTAGCCATTGAAAACATGCGCAAGTCAGGTTTGGCAAAAGCGGATAAAAAATCAGGCCGTATTGCGGCGGAAGGTATTATTGGCGTAAAAACCAGCACTGACGGCAAAGCGGTTGCAATTGTCGATGTGAACTGTGAAACCGATTTCGTTGCCAAAGCTGATGACTTTGTTGCTTTCGTCAACGATGTTGCGCACGGTTTGTTGAATGCAAATATTGAAACCGAAGAACAATTATTGGCAATGCCGTTAGAAGGCGGCGTGACTGTGGATGAAATGCGTCGTGGTTTAATTGCAAAATTAGGTGAAAATATCACTATCAGACGTTTTGAAAAATTTCAAACTGAAGCAGGCGGTACAGCGTGCTATTTGCATGGCAGCAAAATCGGCGTTATCGTTGAGTTAGCAGCGGCAGATGGCGAGTTAGGTAAAGATGTGGCAATGCACATTGCAGCCAGCAAACCAGTTTGTGTAAACGAAGATCAAGTTTCACAAGAAGCGATTGAAAAAGAGAAAGAAATTTTCTTAGCAAAACAAGAAGATAAAATTAAAGGCAAACCAGCCAATATTGTTGAAAACATGTTAGCTGGCTGCGTTAATAAATATTTAGCTGAAGTGACTTTAGTCGGTCAACCTTTTATTAAAGATGACAAAATCACTGTTGGCAAATTAGTTTCTTCAAAAGGCAACACTGTAATCCGTTTCAGCCGTTTTGAAGTGGGTGAAGGCATCGAGAAAAAACAAGAAGACTTTGCTGCGGAAGTAATGGCGCAAGTCAACGCTCAATAAGCTGAGTGTGACAAACCTTCCAGACCTTAAAAAGCTGGAAGGTTTTGGTTTATTTTGAAATGGCGAGGTGAGAGATGTACTGGCAAACATGGCAAGATGTGTTAGCGGATAGATCATTACGTAATTTACCTTATAAAATAGAATTAACCGAACGCGGCACGATTGAAATGTCCCCACCAGCCTCTTTTATGCACAGTTCTTTTCAAGGTGAATTAGCTTTTTTATTACGCACACAATTGGGCGGTAAGATTTTTACGGAATTGCCTGTTCAAACCGAAAAGGGCGTTAAAGTTCCTGATATTGCTTGGGGTTCTAAAGAATATTATCTACAACATAAAACTGATATTGCAGCAACTTCTGCACCTGAAATTTGCATAGAAGTGATGTCACCTTCAAATACAAAAGCTGAAATGAGAGCCAAAGTTAATCTCTATTTAAAAGCTGGAGCGGTTGAAGCTTGGATAGTGAGTGAATCAGGAAAAGTTGAATATTTTGATAAAAACGGCAAAAAGGAAAAAAGTAGTTTTAATGTCAAAATAGACAAATTAGTTTAAACATGGACGAAATCATCACACAGGTTTTATTAATTGATTTAGAGAATTGTCCAAATCAAATTAATCAATTAATGAATCACTTGGATGAATATTCGCATATTGTGATTTGTTATGCGCAAAGCGGCGCAAAAGTTCCAGTAGATTGGATTATGCCGTTGACAACTACGATTAATAGCAATCGTTTAAAACTGGTGAAAATGCCAGAGGTTGGAAAAAATGCAGCGGATTTTGGCATTGCATTTTGGGCTGGAGTTTTGATGGCGCAACTGCCTGAAAATACCCATTTCGATATTATTTCAAATGATACCGATTTAGATTATGCGGTCAGTTTATTAACGAATCAAAATCGCAGTGCGGAACGGTTAGGTATAAAAAAATCATCTGAACCTGAAACTCAAGTTTTGACTCCAGAAACGCCTAACTATTTAAAAGAATATTGTTTTCATTTATTAAGCCATAGCAAACCTGCTAAAAAAGAAACTTTATTAAATAGCATTAAAGCAAAATTTAAAGTTGATGATAATAATGCTAATAGAATTTTTGAAATATTGGTAAAGCATAGCGTAATTTCTATTAATGAAAGCAAAATTAACTATAATCAAGAAAAACTAAATAAATTTGCCACTGTTGTTTAGAAAAAATATCTAATTTCAATAACCTTTCTTAAAGAAAAACTATGACTCAATTAATTTGCCAAAGAATTTTGCTAAAGTTAAGCGGCGAGGCGTTAATGAGTTCAGCAGGCGGTAGTATTGATGCTGAAATCGTAAAACGGCTCGCAGTTGAAATTAAAGAATTGTGCGACGCCGGACTGGAAGTCGCTTTAGTCATTGGCGGTGGCAATATTTTACGCGGTGCACAAAAAGCCGATGAAGGCCTGGATCGTGTTACCAGCGACCAAATGGGGATGTTAGCCACCGTAATTAATGCTTTGGCATTGCAGGATGCACTTGAGCACATCGGGCAACCGGTGCGGGTTATGTCTGCATTAAAAATTAATCAGGTGTGTGAAGATTATATCCGCCGCAAAGCCGTTAGGCATTTGGAAAAAAAGCGCGTGGTGATTTTTGCCGCCGGTACCGGCAATCCTTTTTTTACTACCGATTCAGCCGCCAGTTTGCGTGCTATTGAGGTCAATGCTCAACTGATGATTAAAGCGACCAAAGTAAAAGGTGTTTATTCAGCAGACCCTGAAAAAGTTGCCAATGCCGTTTTTTATCCTCGATTGACTTACGATGAAGCGATAGATCAACGGTTAAATGTGATGGATACTACCGCTTTGGTATTGTGTCAGGAAAACAACCTGCCGATGCGCGTGATGAATATTTTTGAGTCAGGGGCGATTATGCGTTTAATGAAAGGCGAGAACATTGGCTCACTTATCGAAAGAGGAAATAAATGATTAATGATATATATCAGGATGCTTCGACCCGCATGGCAAAAAGCATTGAGGCTTTGAAACACAATTTCAGCAAAATCAGAACCGGCAGGGCCCATCCCAGTTTGTTGGAACAAATTATGGTGACGGTGTATGGTTCAACCACACCTTTATCCCAAGTTGCGAATATTGGCGTTGAAGACGCACGGACTTTGAAAGTAACGCCATGGGATAAAAGCACCATTTCTGCAATTGAAAAAGCGATTTTAACCTCGGATTTAGGCTTAAACCCGGCTAACAATGGCTCGGTGATTCGTGTGCCTTTACCGATGCTGACTGAGCAACGTCGAAAAGATTTAGTGAAAGTAGTCAAAGCCGAAGCTGAAAATGGCCGGGTTGCAATTCGGAACATGCGTCGTGATGCCAATTCCGAAATCAAAGAGGCCTTAAAAGAAAAGCTGATTTCTGAAGATGATGCACGTCAAGCGGAAGAAAAAATTCAGAAATTAACTGATCAATTCATCAAAGAAGTAGAAAAGCAACTGGAAATTAAAGAGGCTGATCTGCTTTCAATGTAGTTTCACATTTTATTCAAGCGATAAACAGCCATGTCTGATGCCGAAAACTTCCCGTTAGTCGTTGATAACGGCAACCCCCGCCATATCGCCATCATTATGGATGGCAATGGCCGTTGGGCGCAAAAACGATTTATGCCGAGAATAATCGGACATCAGGCAGGGGCTAAAGCGGTTCAGAAAATAGTTGAATATTGCGTCAACGAGAAAATTGAAGTTTTGTCCTTGTTTGCCTTTAGCAGCGAAAACTGGCGTCGGCCAGCGGAAGAGGTGTCGTTGCTAATGAAGTTGTTCAATGCGACCTTGCAAGCACAAATCAAAAAAATGCACGAAAAAAATATCCGCTTGCTGTGTATTGGCGAAAAAAGTGCTTTTTCCCCAGATTTACAAGCCAAAATCGCCGAAGGCGAAACATTGACTAAAGATAATACCGGATTAACGCTAGTCATTGCTGCCAATTACGGTGGACATTGGGATATGTGTCAAGCTGCGCAAAAAGTGATGGAAAAAATAGTTGCGGGGCAAATAGAAAGCAGCTCTATTACCGAAGAGCTCATCCAGCAACATTTGTCCACAGCAGGACTTCCTGACCCTGATTTGTTTATCAGAACCGGCGGCGAACAGCGCATCAGCAATTTTCTGTTATGGCAATTGGCTTACACTGAGTTTTATTTTACTGCCACGCTTTGGCCGGATTTTGATCAACAGACACTTGTGGAGGCGATTGACAGTTTCAGGCATCGGCAGCGACGTTTTGGCCGTACCGGCGAGCAAATTTTCAATCAAGCCAAATCTTCTTTATAACTTTACAAAACAACAAATAAAAATGTTATTACAGCGTATTTTGACAGCACTGGTGCTGATTCCTTTAATTATAGGAGCGGTTTTTTATTTGCCCAGCAATGCCTATTTTTCCTATTTTTCCGTAGTGATGGCGGTGATTGTATTAATTGGGGCATGGGAATGGACAAATCTTGCCAGCATCGACAAATTGTGGCAGAAGCTACTGTTTTTGCTGCTCCTGATTGCGCCGATGATTGGTATTACCTTATGGACGCAGTTTCTGGAACTGATGGCAACCGTGCTGGAATGGCAGGATTTGAAAGAGTATTCCGGCGCCATAGAGTGGACGGTGTTTGGACCGGTGCTGTTTTGGGTGCTGATGATGATTTTAATCAGAAAAGTGCCGAACGCATTATTGCAACTCCAGCTTAAAACAGTTTACAAAGCCTTGATTGGTTGGTTTGTGTTGCTGGCGGCCTGGATGTTTATCACCCGTTTGCACACCCTTTATCAAGGCGGCATGGTGATGTACTTTTTGATTTTAATCTGGTCTGCTGATGTTTTTGCTTATTTTGTCGGCAAAAAATTTGGCAAGGAAAAACTGGCGCCTGACATAAGCCCTGGAAAAACAGTGGAAGGATTTTATGGCGCATTAGGAGCAGGCTTGCTGTGCGGTATCGGCTTTAATATCTACAACAAACTGGTTCATGGTGAAGATGTTGTTTATGGCACGCTGCATTATGTCACCTCTTTCGATTTTGTTTTATTGTCCGTGCTGACAGTGCTTACTTCTGTATATGGCGACCTGTTTTTCAGCCTGGTTAAACGGCAAAAAGGCGTAAAAGACACCGGCTCAATTTTGCCCGGACATGGTGGCATTTTAGATCGGGTTGACAGCGTGATAGCGGCGGTGCCGTTTTTCTATGCAGGAATTTTCTTAATCAGTAGGGGCGTTTTAGGATGAAAGGTATCTGTATTCTCGGCGCGACCGGCTCGATTGGGGTTAGCACTCTCGACGTGGTTAATCGCCATCCAGACCAATATAAAGTTATCGCTTTAACTGCCAATAACAATGTTGATGTGCTGTATCAGCAATGTTTGGCTTTTCATCCTGAATATGCCGTTGTTGTCGGTGAAGATAAAGCCGCTATTTTAAAAGCAAAACTGGCTGATTCGCCAGTCGCTGACATTCAGGTTTTATCCGGTGTCAAGGCTTTGGAGCAAGTAGCAACGCTCACTAATGTTGATGTTGTAATGGCGGCGATTGTTGGTGCGGCGGGATTATTGCCAACTTTGGCAGCGGCAAAAGCTGGGAAAACCGTGTTGCTGGCAAATAAAGAAGCGTTGGTAATGTCTGGTGATATTTTCATGCAGGCTGTCGCTGAATCAGGCGCGACTCTGTTACCGATTGACAGCGAGCATAACGCCATTTTTCAATGTATGCCCGCCGGTTATGTGGCAGGACAAACAGCGAAACAGGCACGGCGAATTTTATTAACCGCTTCCGGTGGCCCATTTCGGGAAACTCCACTCGAACAATTGCCAACCGTTACCCCTGCCCAAGCGATAGCCCATCCTAAATGGGAAATGGGTAAAAAAATATCTGTCGACTCTGCAACCATGATGAACAAAGGTTTGGAGTTAATTGAAGCCTGTTTGTTATTCAATATGGCACCGGATGCGATTCAGGTAGTGATTCACAAGCAAAGCATTATTCATTCAATGGTCGATTATGTCGACGGCTCGGTGCTGGCGCAAATGGGAAATCCTGACATGCGTACTCCGATTGCCCATGCGATGGCTTATCCAGAACGGTTTGACTCAGGGGTGGCCCCGCTGGATATTTTTGCAGTGCGGCAAATGGATTTTGAACAGGCCAATCTGGAGCGTTTTCCCTGTTTACGTCTGGCATATCAAGCCATTAGGGCAGGCGGAATCATGCCTACCATATTAAATGCCGCCAATGAAATTGCGGTAGAAGCTTTTTTGAATGAACAGGTTCGTTTCACTGATATTGCTGTAATCATTGAAAAAACTATGGCTGGGTTTTCAGCAGAAAAGGCAGATACGCTGGAAAAAGTGCTGGCTGCCGACCAGCAAGCCAGAAAAGTTGCCAATCAAATCATTGCGGGTTTGTCTTAAATTAATGTCCCTAATCCATACGCTATTTTATTTTATTGTCGCTATTGGCACTTTGGTTGCCATCCATGAATTTGGACATTTCTGGGTGGCGCGGAAAGTTGGCGTAAAAGTACTGCGGTTTTCCATCGGCTTTGGCAAAGTGCTGTGGTCTTATCAAAAAACGCCAGAAGCAACAGAATATGTAATCTCCCTTTTTCCGTTAGGCGGTTATGTGAAAATGGTTGATGAGCGCGAAGGTCCTGTAGCAGAACAGGATTTGCCGGTCGCATTCAACCGCCAATCGGTCTCAGCCAGAGCGGCTATTGTTGCAGCGGGCCCTATATTTAACCTGTTTCTGGCCGTTTTTTTATACTGGGCGGTGTTTTTAATCGGCGAAACCGGAATGCGGCCATTGATTGGCAAGGTTGAGCAAGGCACATTGGCCTATTCGGCAGGTTTTGTTGAAGGGGAAGAAATTGTTTCGGTGAATGGCAAACTCACACCGACCTGGATAGCAGCGATGGAAATGCTGTTTTCATCTGCGCCGGATGGTGAAGACGGAATTAACGTTATCGTTAAAGATAGAGCCGCATTTGAAAAAACACACCTGTTAAAAATTCCCAATGAAGCTGCTCAAAAGCCTGATTTGCTTTATCAGCGTTTAGGTTTAAAACCCTGGATGCCGGTAGTCAAACCGATTGTTGATAGAATTCTTCCTAACAGCGCAGCTGCCACTGCCGGTTTAAAAGTGAAAGACCTGATTGTCAGTGCTGACGGGATTGCCATAAAAGATTGGACGCAATGGGTTGAGTACGTACAAAAACGTCCTGAAGTAAATATCAAGCTGGTTGTTAATCGCGCCGGGACTTTATTAACACTGAATATCAAACCGCAAAAGGTTATCAGCAAGCAAAAAAAAGTGGTCGGGAAAATTGGTGCCGGGGTTTATGTGCCGGAAGAGCTGATTGAGTCATTGCAGGTTAGCTATTCACTGCCAGTTACGGATGCTTTTATTGCGGCACTAGATACCACCTGGCATTATTCAACAACCTCATTGTTTATGATGGGAAAAATGCTGATTGGCAATGCCCCGGTGGAAAACTTGAGCGGGCCGATTAGTATCGCCCAGTATGCCGGACAATCTGCTGAGATGGGTCTGGTGTCTTTTTTGAAGTTCATGGCGATAGTCAGTGTCAGTTTGGGGGTATTAAACTTGCTGCCAGTGCCAGTTTTGGATGGAGGACATTTGATGTTTTTTGCCATTGAAGCAGTTAAAGGCCGTCCCGTTTCCGAAAAAGCCCAAATTGTCTTTCAAAATATCGGCATTGCCATGTTGATGTCATTAATGATTTTAGCGGTATTTCTTGATCTCGGTCGTTTGTTTGAATAAAACCTCTCTCACACACTTTAGGATAATTATGAAAACGTTGATTAAATATACAGCTTTGGCTTTTTCTGCCTTGGCTTTCAGTGCTTATGCAAATGAAGATAGTGTAAAAAAAGCTTTAACTTCTTCAATGCCTACCGCAAAAATACAATCGGTGAAGCCTTCTGAAATCAAGGGCCTTTATGAAGTAATGATTGAAGGCAAACTTTTTTACGCATCCGAAGATGGAAAATATTTGCTAACAGAAGCGCATTTGATTGATATCAAAGCAAAAAAAGATTTGACTGAAGAAAAGCAAGCGGTTGAACATAAAAAAGATCTGGATGCAATGGGCGAAGAAAACATGATTATTTTCAAAGCCAAAATCAAGAAATATGAAATTTCAGTGTTCACCGATATTGATTGCGGTTATTGCCGGAAGTTGCACTCTGAGATTGACCAGTATTTAGCTGAAGGAATTACTGTGCGTTATTTGTTTTTCCCCCGTGCCGGCAAAGGTTCCGAATCTTATAACAAGGCAGTTTCTGTTTGGTGTGCAGCGGATAGGAATGCAGCTTTAACAGCAGCCAAACAAAATAAACCGGTTGAAAATAAAACCTGTAAAAATCCGGTTGATGCGCACATGGCATTAGGCGAAAAGTTTGGTGCCCGTGGGACACCGATGATTGTGACTGAAAAAGGCACGATTTTACCGGGATATGTGCCGGCCAAACAATTGGCGCAAGCATTGGCCAGCGGCGAATAACAGTTTTACGTTTCCATTAAAACCTCACTCGCAATGGAGTGAGGTTTTTTCTGTGTGCTTGTTTCCAGATTCGATTACCAACTGGGATTAAAAAAACTTACCCGTCCGGTTTCTATATCATACATCCCGCCGATAATCCCACAATCACCTCTCTGAATCATCTCTTCCAGCACTGCACTTTGGGCTCTGATTTTTTCAACGGTCAGCTGCACATTTTTTTCTGCAACTTTTTCCTCCAACTGCTCTTTCGGCAAAGCAGGGTCCGAGCTGACAGCGAGAACAGCAGGTTGAATTTTATCCAGCAAACCGGTTAGATGTGCCAAATCCACATGCTGGCAGGCACCTTTAATCGCCCCGCAGCGCGAATGGCCTAACACCACAATCAATTTCGAGCCGGCGATTTTACAGGCATATTCCATGCTGCCTAGAATGTCGTCATTGACCACATTTCCGGCTACCCGGGCACTAAACACATCGCCTAACCCCAAATCGAAAATCAGCTCGACCGAAGTGCGCGAATCCATACAGCTTAAAATAATCGCCAGCGGAAATTGCCCTTGCACGGTATCGTTCACCTGTTCCAGCAAATTCCGGTTCGCTTCCAGATTATTGATAAAACGCTGATTACCATTTTGCAAAATCTCCAAAACCCGTGCCGGTGTCAGCGATTGCTGGGTTTGGTAAGTTTGACTGCGGGCTTTTTCAATCGGCTTCAGAATACCAAAGCCACGCATGTTTTCCATGGTTAGCCTGATATTTTTCAGTTTTGCTTCATTCTTGAAGTTTTCAATCACTTCATAGACATCATAATCGATATATTTGGAGCGGGTTGCATCAATCACCACTTCAGTATCGGCAGGCAGATGATCCAGAGTGTATTTAATATTGGCTTTGTTTAAAAAAGACACATGCTCAGACAGCCGGAAAATGGTTTTATTTCCAATTACCGCTTCACGAAAATAAGAGGCGCTTTTGTAATTTTCCAGCAAAATGGCAAAAATGGCGCTAATTAAGCCAATCAAAATTCCTATCAGCAGATTCGTCAATACCAAGCCCAGGATAGTAACGCAAAACGGCATGAAATGATAAATGCCGGCTTGAAACATGGTTTTAAAGATACGCGGGTTAATCAGTTTATAACTTACCACTATCAGGATACTGGCTAAGGTCGCTAACGGAATTTTATTCAGCCATTCGGGGATAAATTTGATTGCCAGCATCATCAGCACTGCCTGAATAACCGCAGCCTTTTTTGTTTTCGCCCCAGCTTGAATATTGACCGAACTGCGCACGATAACCTGCGTCAACGGCAAACCACCAATCAAGCCGCTGGCGATATTGGCGATACCTTGGGCTTTTAGTTCCTGACTGGTTGAGGTCGGGCGCCGGTAAGGGTCTAATTTATCGACCGCTTCCAAACACATCAGGGTTTCCAGACTGGCAACCAATGCTAAGGTGGCTGCGGTTAAGTAGATTTGAGGCTGATAGATGCCGGAAAAATCGGGCAGGCGGAATTGTGCCAGTAACCCGGTTAAATCTTGAAAAACCGGAATTGAAACCAGATGACTGTTTTTTAATGCCAGTTCAGGGGCAAAATGCACTAAAAACTGATTGCTGATTACGCCTAACAGCAGTGCGAATAGCACTCCTTGATACGAACGGATATAAGGCAAGGCTTTTAGTCGCGGCTGTTCCCAAGTAATCAGGATAGCCAGCGACAACAACGCAATAAAAATTGCCGTCGGAGAGCTATATTCCAAAGTTCGCAGCACCTCTGCAAATGAAGCAAAATGATCGACTTTTGTAAAACTTAAATTACCTTCGTAATCGCGGTCATAGCCTAAAGCATGAGGAATTTGTTTTAACAGTAAAATTATCCCGATGCCGGATAACATGCCGTTAATCACTGAAGAGGGAAAATAATGCGCAATTACCCCGGCTCTCAATGCACCTAAAACAATTTGCAATACCCCGGCCAGCACCACGGCCAATAAGAAACTGTCAAAGCCCAGTTCTCTGATTGCGACCAACACCAAAACCGAAACACCGGCGGTTGGCCCGCTGATTGCCAGCTGTGAGCCGCTTAACGGTGCAGCAATCAATCCGCCGATAATTCCCGCTATCAGGCCGGAAAATAAAGGTGCGCCCGAAGCTAAAGCAATTCCTAAGGATAACGGCATAGAAACCAAAAATACTACGATTCCCGCTGGTAGGTCGTATTTCAGGCTGGCAGGCAAGCTATTGCCTGAGAGTCGATTATTAAACATAAAATTGTCAGGTAATTAGGTTGTCCGATGGCAAGCAGACTGTTTTGAAATGGCTAATTTGAAACTCAAGCTAAAAATAACCAGCAATTAAAAGCGGTAAGAAAAAAACTCCACCATGCCATTTTACTAAACATGGACAGAGCCTCCCATTGCAAGAAAGTTTCATAGACTTTCTGGATCAGCCGCTGTTTTAGGCTGTCGCGCCAAGCTGGTAACTGCCGGTAGAGTTTATAAATGCTGCCGCCGATAAGAGCCATCAATACATAAAAAACAATGATTTGCGTTTTACGCATTCCAGTTTCAAAAAGATGTTCAATCAGACGGTCCAAAGCCCATTCGGCCCCCTCAAACAAAATGTGCAGAGTTCCCAGGAATAAGTGAAACAATACATCGTACATTGACAAAACCACGATTACGGCAATAACAGAAATTGTGATTTTTTGGTGAATGTTTAAAGACATTTGCCTGTCTCCAAAATCATAATTGTAGAATCGTGGTTTTTCAATAATCCGCATTTGGGAGTTCTTTCTGCAAGAGACACTGCGGCGCTGAACTAAGAACAGAGCCAACAATAACATCCCTATTTTCTAAGCCGTTCGGCTTGGGCTTGTCGAAGGGGGCCGACAAACTGATCTCGAACGGAATAGGGATGTTATTGTTGACCATATCCTAAACAGCTCCTTGTCCAGTTTTAGATGGTAATAGGCTGATGTTTTTTGATTGCCTGTTTGCCTTTAACATCAATAACATTGACCTTGATATTGTCATCTTCGGCGGCATCTAAAAAATCTTCCAGAGCTTCTACAATGTCATGATCTATAAAAGTGGCTCTGGTTGCATCAATCGTGACGCTGCTATTTTCCTCAACCTGGTCGAGAAATTCCCGCAATAAGGCTTTGTTTAAAAAAGACACATCTTTATTTAATGAGATGGTGTAATGATTTTTGTCTGTTTTCATGGTGATAGAGGCGTGATAATTGGCACGAATCACAAAAAACAAACCGACCGCCATCCCAATCACAATACCTTCCAATAAATCGGTGACTAAAATTGCCACGATAGTCACCACAAACGGAATCAATTGGCTCCAGCCCTGTTTATAAAAATCGACAAAATATTTGGGTTTAGCCAGCTTATAGCCGGTTTGCAACAAAATTGCCGCCAGACAAGCTAATGGAATTAAGTTTAGTTGATTGGCGAAAAATACTGCGCTTAACAGCAAAAATACTCCATGCACAAAAGAAGCGACTCGTGTTTGAGCACCGGCATTAATATTGGCAGAGCTCCGCACAATCACCGCAGTAATCGGAATACCGCCCAGAAAACCGCAGACCATATTGGCAAAGCCCTGGGCTTTTAATTCCCGATTGGTTGGGGCAGTGCGTTTTAACGGGTCCAGCTTATCCACCGCTTCCAAACTTAGCAGGGTTTCCAAACTGGCAATAATCGCTAAAGTAAAAGCGGCACTGTAAACTTTTGGGTTGGTTAGGGCACTAAAATCAGGGAAGGCTAACAAGTTAAAAAATTGCTCGGATGAGGTGGTTACTGGAAACTTGACTAAATGTTCGCCAGCCACTGCCCATGCCGGGGCAAATTTCAACGCCAGCGTGTTATAAATTATTCCCCATGCCACTGCGATTAAGGGGCCGGGAATCATGCGCAGCCAGGAGATTTTTTTTATCCAGGCAGTTTCCCAAAAAATTAAAATTAACAAGGCGCCAGCAGTGATGGCAGTGGGGCCGGGTGAAATGGAATGCAATAAGGCCATTACCTCTCTAAAGCTTTCCCCCGCAGTTTCGTTCATATAGCTTTCATCACCTTCAAAACCTGCGTGATATCCGACCGCATGAGGCAACTGCTTAATAATCAAAATTAAACCGATGGCAGCCAACATGCCTTTAATTACTGAGGTGGGAAAATAGGCACCGATCACCCCGGCTTTTAAATAACCCAGCGTCATTTGCAGCAAACCTGCGATGACTAAACTTAATAAAAATGCTGGAAAACTGCCCAATTGATCAATGGCATTAAATACAATGACTGTTAAGCCCGCCGCCGGCCCAGACACGCTGAGTTGAGAGCCACTAAGCCAGGATACCAATAATCCACCTACCAAACCGGCAATCAAACCTGAAAACATTGGAGCGCCGGATGCTAAGGCCACGCCCAGACACAAGGGTAAAGCAACCAGAAATACTACGATACCGGCTGGAATATCTTGTTTTAAATGTTGGCCGTAATAAGCTAAATGTTTGTGTATCATGATTAAAACTCCTCTTGCGGTGGAAAACGACCGTTAATTCTCAAAGGACTGGCAGTCGTCACGGGCTCTTAGCTAAAGTCGTACAGATAAATCGGGTCAATCGGGGTTGTTTCATCCATCGTAATCAGTTTTTTAATTAAGCCATCGTGCAAGCTATAAACACAGCCGTGAACAATCGGTTGTTTTTCCTGTTGCCATGCGTATTGAATAATCGAGGTCTGCGCCAGTCGCGACACTTGTTCGATAACATTCAACTCCACTAGGCGATTGACTCTTTCCATTTCTGTCGGCAAAGCTTCGATTTCGTCTTTATGCAAGCGATAGACATCTTTAATGTGCATCAGCCATTTATTGGCAATCAACAAATCGCCGCTTTGTTTGTTTAATGCGGCTTTCACGCCACCGCAGTTATAATGCCCGCAGACAATGATGTGATTGACTTTCAGCACTTTGACCGCATACTGCAAAACACTTAAACCGTTAAAATCAGTGCTGATAACCTGATTGGCAATATTGCGATGCACAAAAATCTCGCCCGGTTGCGCGTTGACAATCACTTCCGCCGGCACGCGGCTGTCGGAACAGCCTATCCAGAGAATGTCAGGTTTTTGGTCTTGTGACAGGCGTTTAAAATACTCAGGATCGGAAGCAACTTTTTCTGTGGCCCAAACCCGGTTTTCAGCTAATAAACTATCAATGGTTTTCATGGCGTTTTCCTTAATTAACCAGTCAAAATGACTAAGATTTCATTGTAGAAACTAAATCTTTCAATAACCTTTCAGAAATTTATTAACGTGTATGAATATTTTATTAGTCGAAGATGATGCTGTTTTAGCGGATGGTTTGCTGCATACTTTGAACAAAACTGGCTATACCGTGATTTGTGCCAGAACAGGTAGCTACGCTGAACAATTGTTGCAAGCGCAGGATTTTGATCTGATTTTGCTGGATTTGGGGTTGCCGGATATGGATGGTTTGCAACTGTTGCGTCGTTTGCGCAGTCGTAAAGTGCCGATTCCAATTTTGATTTTGACGGCACGGGATGGGATTAATGACCGGATAGATGGAATAGAGCAGGGGGCAGATGATTATTTAACCAAGCCCTTTGAATTGCGGGAGCTGGAAGCGCGGATCAAAGCCTTGATTCGGCGTTGTTATGGTGGATTCAGCAACAAGATTACCGTGGGGCGTTTGACTTTGGATACTGAAAATCATCAGGTTTCAGGTGACGGTATGCCGATTATGCTATCGGCACGGGAATATGGGGTATTGGAAATTTTGCTGATGCTGGCTGGAAAAGTGGTCAGCAAAGACCGGATTGCGCAACGCTTGGCAGCCGATAATAGCGAAGCTTTGGCAGACAATGCGATCGAAGTTTATGTTCATCGGGTGCGCAAACGCATAGAACCTTATCAGATTAATATTTTAACGATTCGCGGTTTGGGCTATTTATTGGAGGTACCCAGTGAAAATCAGAAATAGCAGTCTGAAATCAGGCTTTATTTTACGCCTGATTGTGCCGCTGTTCGTGTTTATGACTGTTGAGGCGGTGTTGTCGTATTTTATTACCTGGCATTATGTGGATACCGCATACGACCGCTGGCTGCTTGACTCGGCAAGGTCTTTGGTGCAGGAAATCAAAGTGAAAAACAGCAAAATCGCCGTTGATCTGCCCGACAGTGCTTTGGAAATGTTCAAATGGGATGATGCGGACAAGACCTATTTTAAAATCATTGCCGCTGAACAGGGCATGATTGCCGGCGATATATTTGTGCCTGAATCCTTTGACCCGAAAGCAAACTGGTCGCAGCCGATCTATTTTAACGACAGTATTTATGGCGAATCGGTGCGGGTGGTATCGATGCTGGTGCAGCGCAAGGATCTCAATGACAAGGTATTTGTGCACGTTGCCGAAACCTTAAATAAACGCCATGCCATGATGCGGGATATTCTGCTGTCAGATTTAGGGCCGCAAACTGTTTTGGTACTGTTGACCGGCTTGTATTTAGTTATCGGCGTGAAGAGGGGATTAAAACCGCTGCATAAACTTGCTGATGAGATTGCTCAAAGGTCACCACGGGATTTAAGCCCTATTGCTGAAACTTATATTTTCCCGGAAGTGCGGGCTTTAACCGACACTATTAATGATTTACTGACGCGCTTAAACACCGCAATTGCTGCGCAACAACGTTTTATTGCCAATGCCGCCCACCAATTGCGTACTCCGTTGGCAGGGCTAAAATTGCAGGCAGAACGGGCTTTGCGCGAAGATGACTTAACCGCCATGCGGCCAGCTTTGTTGCAAATTCAAAGTAGTGCCGACCGTGCCTCACATTTGATTACCCAATTGTTGTTATTAGCCAAAGCTGAACCGGTAGAAGGAATGCACAAATTGCAGCCAGTCAACTTATCCAGTTTAGCAAGAGAAGTGTGTATAGACTGGATTCCCAAGGCATTGCAGCAGAAAATGAATTTAAGTTTTGAAACTGAAAACCAGCAGCTGTTTTTGAACGGTGATGAGATTTTGCTGAAAGAGCTGCTGGCTAATTTATTGGATAACGCCATTGCTTACGGCTACGAAGCCGGTAATATTTTAGTGCAGGTGGTATGCCAGCCGCAGTTAGCTTTAATTGTTGAGGATGATGGTATTGGCATCGCTGAAGACGAGATTAACAAGGTGTTTGAGCGGTTTTATCGACCAGCGAATAGCCCCGGAGATGGCTGTGGTTTGGGCTTGGCGATTATTAAGGAAATTGCCGACTTGCATCATGCACAGATTAATCTTAATCGATCTAATCAGAAAGGCGGTTTACGGGTCGAAATAGATTTTGGCAATGAAAATAAACTTTAACTTTGGACTTCGATAGATTTTGGGGATTTAGGTTTGAGAGCGCCTCGGTTTAATTGATAAAAGTCAGCCATCACGTTATTATCCGTCTCGGTTTAAAGATAAAAAAGATTGGCATAAGTAACAAAACAAAAGTTCTTCGGTATTTAGTTGCTAGGCCGGAGTCCAAACTCGCGAGTTTGGACTCCAAAAATACACCGGAAAATTTATGTTGAATCACTTAAATGCAAAAAACT
>CAIQWF010000148.1 GCA_903875455.1 uncultured Pseudomonadota bacterium | reverse complement strand
TTTACTTATTAACCGATATATTACGCGATACACCCTACCTAAAAAGCTATAGCTTCGTGGAGCAAGTGTTTGAAAAAACTGTCCCTCATAAGCCATGCCAATCCAATTTTGAAAACGCTCCTCATCTGCATAGCCAAAATCCGACTGATAAAAAAGAGCTACTTTTAACTCTTCAAAGTTTTGTGGCTGTTTGGAGAATTTTTCAAGGGGATACATTAAGTTATTTGGAAAAACAGAGACGACTGGAATCCCCATCATCAAGGCTTCCAACCCAATCGTTGACCATGCCACAATCACTAAATTCGATTTGCTGGCAATGTAGTAAGAAGAAACTTTATTGTCACCTAATAAAATAAGTATGTTAGGAGGAAAATTTGTTTGCTCTAATAACGTTTTATATCGAATATGTTCTTCTGACTCAAAAGCATCTCGTTTGTTAATCGTCATACGAGGATGAAGACGCAACACAAAGCCTATTTCAGGTTTTTTAACGGCTTCACTGAGATAAAATTGGGTAAACTCAAATTGATTTGTAAAAACACTTTGAGTGCATTCATCTACTTTCGTTACAAAATCATGTGTCACCGAATGCGGAATCAGTTCATCTTCACTGCTGAGAAAAAAAGAATGAACTCTTGAATATGTTTCAAAAAAATTTTTAATCTGATTGGATTCTTCCTGCATTAAATGTACATCGTCCAATGATGTATAAGCATTAAAATCTCCTCCGCTAATCCGATTTTCTAAAGAATGTATAACATTTTTCAAATGGTTTGCTTGCGTATTCATTGCAGGATTAACTGCATATAACCCCTCTGGTGACAATTCGAGTCTGTTATGTGCAATAAAAATATGATTTAAAAGATGCTGCGAAGTCAGTTGTGGTTCAATACTTAAACATATAATATTTTTATCAGCACAAAAAAGCCTAATCAGAGTATGTGCGCTGTAATTACCATTAATATACAAAATATGAGATAAATGATATTGCGTTAAAATGACATGTAACTTTTTTTCTATTAGAATTAAATCCTTTACTCCAAGAATAAAGCGATTTATTTCAGAGTCATCTAATTGCGAATTGTGTGATTTTTTAAATGTAATTGCAAAATCAAAAAATGCAATTTTGCATAAAGGTAGCTGGTGATAACGCATTTCTAAAACGGAAGCAACCGTCAAAAATTGGCGCAATCTTGTTTCTACATCTTGTAAAAAAACACTGCCCTCCTCAAAACCACTTTGATTACTTATATCATTGACAAGTGTTGTTGAAATATTTTTTTGTGATTTAATACACCGCTTACAAATTTTTTCCCTATCAAAAGGCTCTTTGCCCAGCGAATTAACAGACGTACAAGTCTTTAAAACACCATTACATCCTATTTTGATAGTATCACAGTCGAATTTTTTTAATTTCCACGACACATATCGTAACGTTTCTGTATAGCTACTTACATAACTATCAAACGTCACGATACCTACAAAAGTTTTTTTTATTTCATCCATTACTTCAATAACTCCCAACTTAACGGAGTTCCCAATGGTACGTC
This sequence comes from uncultured Pseudomonadota bacterium, assembly GCA_903875455.1. GTDB lineage: Bacteria > Pseudomonadota > Gammaproteobacteria > Methylococcales > Methylomonadaceae > CAIQWF01. Next base: position 12,829 of record CAIQWF010000148.1, on the reverse strand, counting down.
TTGGTTTATTTTCTGTCCTAAAGCAACTTCCAAATACTTTACAGGTAATCCGTATCCTGGTCGAATAGCCCTCAAATTTTCGGATGTTAACAACTCACCTGCTTTCATATCTTTCACAATATAGAGAGAACGGCGAAAAACCAACGATTTTTTTTCTTTTTCAGTTGCGCCATAACTGACTTTGCCTAGCGATTGCCAAGCGCGTTTAGTTTCTATCACCAATTGGCTCATTTCAGCAGGCTCCATTGAAAACGTGCTGTCAACACCGCCATCGGCACGATTGAGAGTGAAATGTTTTTCAATCACTGTCGCGCCCAAAGCAACGCTGGCGACAGAAACACCGACTCCCATCGTGTGATCGGATAATCCGACTTCGCAATCAAATAATTCGCGCAAATGCGGAATAGTCAAAATATTGGTGTTATCGGCTGTAGCAGGGTAAGTGCTGGTACATTTAAGCAAAATCAAATCCTTACAACCTGCTTCCCGTGCTGCGCGGACGGTTTCATCCAATTCTGCCACCGTTGCCATGCCTGTGGAAATAATCAATGGTTTGCCAGTTGCTGCAACACGGCGTATTAAAGGTAAATCGGTATTTTCAAATGAAGCGATTTTGTAGCAAGGCACATCAAGGCTTTCCAGCAAATCAACGGCAGTATCATCAAACGGCGTGCTGAATGGAATAATACCCAATTCACGCGCCCGTTCAAAAATCGGTTTGTGCCATTCCCAAGGCGTGCAGGCTTCGCCATAGAGTTTGTATAAAGAAGTGCCCGTCCATAAGCTATTTGGATCGCTTATATGAAACTCGCGCTCATCCAAATCCAGCGTCATGGTATCGGGCGTGTAAGTTTGAATTTTAAGCGCGTGTGCTCCGGTTTTTGCCGCTGCTTCCACAATTTCCAAAGCCCGTTCCAGCGATTGGTTATGATTGCCAGACATTTCAGCAATAATAAACGGAGGATGTCCAAGACCAATTGAGCGATGGGCAATTTTTAAGGTTTCAGTCATGTTTTAATTCTTTTTTGTAACAAGTGAAATCAATTTGATAACCTAGAGCAGTAAATAACTTGTGTGAAGGTATATTTTCGCCTAACACATTGGCTTTAATTTGAGAAACAGCAGGAAAATTCGCTGCAAACCATCGTTCAGCACTTTTTAATAAGTTTTTGCCTTGCCCTGCAAACGAACCATCAGGAACAAGATAAATTGATATTTCGGCTTCATTATTTTGCACATCAAAGCGAACTACACCAACAGGAACCTCTTTAATCCATCCAATTAATAAAGCTCTTTTTGAATCTGAAAGTACTGAAGAAAACCATTTTTGATGTTCTGACCATCCAATTAAACCAGTATGGTTGGAAACAGCTCTAATTCGAGCATGATTGCGCCATTGAAAAATGTTTTCCGAGTCTTCCGATTTTGCTCTACGCATTTCGATATGACTGTTTTCAATAGAAGAAATAACTCGCAATATGCCACGACCATCAACTGCTTGTATGCAATTATGCGAAATTAACTCTCTTAGATAACTATTTTCGATAAGAGCGGTAATATGCGTTTGTAGCTGTTTTAAATCTTTTTTTATCTCTGGTGAATATAACCATCCTGCTAATGCGGCATCTGCCAGTTGTTTTTGTTGATTATGTGCCATGCAAATAGCTAATGTTGGCAACCCCAAACAACAACGCTCCCAGGTTGCCGAACCACCCGCACCAATCGCCAAATCAGCCTCTGCCATTAATTGCGCCATTTTGTCGGTTTGGATATGACAGTTAAATCCATGCTCTACGGAAGCTACTTTAATTTGTTCTCGATAAGGATGTCCTGCACCTATAACAATATCAATCTGAATTTTAGAAATATCAATTTCCGACAATGCTGCAATGGCAAGTCCGGTGTAATTGTCGGCATCAACACCACCAAAAAAAACCAATATTCGTTTAACCGCATCTTGACGAGGTTTGATTTGTTCTCGTTTTTGCTGAAATTCATCACGCAACAACGCATAACCTGCGCCTAACAATAACTGACATTGCGTTGGCACTTTGCCGAGATAGCGCGTTTCCATATATGCATAATGGTTTTGATCCAACAACACATCACAGTCATGTTGACGGTCGGCAAGATCATCAATCACCAGAATTTTTTTAACCTTTTCACGCAGCTTTTTTTCCCAACGAGCATCCAGTGCATAGTGGTCAACCACCAACCAATCCCAGTTTTTATCCGCTAGAGCTTGCAACGTTGCAAGTGCATCTTCAGTTTGCGAACAGCCTAGCCAATGCGAATGCGCTAAGTCATCGGTAATAACATCATTGATATTTTTAGCCAAAGCGACAAGTTCTATTGCTTTGTTTTGCAGCATGGTTTGCAAATGCGCAGGTAAATCACGACTGATAAAACGAATCTGTGTACCGCGTTTTTTTAAATTTTCCGCCAACGTCAGGCAACGCATGAAATGCCCTGTACCCATCTGGCTCGACGCATCAACACGAAAGGCTATCTTTAGCTTATTGCTTTTCAAATAACCACCAAGTTATATCGTCAAAACCAGCCTTGTCATAAATATGTCCCCAAAGGAAACCATAATCAACTAGCTTGACATCAAAATTTTCAATAAATAATTTGCCAAAATCACGTTTAAAAAGCTTATCAGGTTGTCCTTGATATTCAATACTGGTTGGTGTCCGATTGAAGTACTCGCCAATTAACACATATCTTTTTGAGTAATCATACATTTTCTTCATATTCGCCAGTAATTGCTCTGGGTTAATATGAATTAAAACCCCTATTGTAAAAACTAGATCAAATGAGGGATTATCAAAATGGCTATCAAGAATTGCACCATTGAATGCTTTTTTGAACACATGCTGGCTAGTGATAAATTTAAATGCAGGTTCACTTATTTCTATAATTGAAGGTTCAAGGTTAGGATAAGCCAACTTGATTTGATTGACATTACGACCAATATTGCAGCCGCATTCAAGATAATTTGAAATAGCGTTTGTTTTTTCAAGCATGATCTTCCATGCTTGAGAACCGAGGATATTATCAAAGTTGCTATTTTTTCTGATGTAATCTTCGGCGTATGTTTTTGCCCAAATTTCTTCTTGGTTGCTATTAAAAGCCATTCTTTTACTAGTCCTGTTAATATTTATAAATTTGAGAATTTTTTCTCAAGTAAAAACTCTGCATATTGCAGGTCTTCTTCAGTATCAATATCGATTGATCTTTCGTGCGGCATTACATAAGCAATAAGCGGCTGGGCATAATAAGATTTTGCCTCTTCAAATGCCGCTACATCAAGTACATGAATCGCACCATTCGCTCTATAGGCGACAGGCATTTGCTGAGATTTTTTACCTATATATTCTGCAAAATAAGGATTAAGTAGTTGCTCATCGTTTATCCTTAATGCTGCAAAAGGGGTATGCGTGTATTGCGAAACACTCATTAAAAAACGCCCGTTTTTTTCCTCAAATAATTGCACAGCTGCTTGAATATCTTCCGCAGTTCTGAAAGGACAAGTAGGTAACAAAATAATCAACGTTTTAAATGATCGCCCTTGTTGCCTTAATACTTCCAGTGCGTGTAATGCAACATCAACGACTCCAGCGGGGTCTACCGCCAACTTTTCTGGTCTAATTAAAGCTTCAACCTCGCAAGTTTTCACATAGTCTGCAATTTGTTCATCTTCCGTAGACACAATAATGTTAGCAGCTAATCCAGATGCTTTAGCGGCATCAATCGCCCAAGAGATTAATGGTTTACCCGCAAGCAAACGCATATTTTTATGTTTTAATCGAGTTGAAGCTGCTTTGGCAGGGATCAAAATAAGCGTTTTCACAAATTAATCACATCACTCGGAATTTGACACTGGCTTGATCTAAAGCAGGATCGCCGGTTTTTTCGGGGGGATTATTAGGGTTATAGTACATACGGCGATTTTCATCGGAGAATGTTCTTTCTGCTACTTGTTCAACTCTGGCGCGTTCTTCTGCCTCACCTATTTCGTGTTTAAAAATGGCATCTGTTGGAATCCACTCGCCATTGGAATCTTTTTGCCAAAAACGAGTATCACGCATAGGCTCTAGCCAATCGAAAAACTGTTGTTTGCTAATATTCAAAAAATCACAATAAGTTGCTAAAGAAGACGGCTCACGACTGTCATAGCGTTCAACCATTGCCATGCCTTCTTCTCTAGTCATCCGACCATGACGGATTTCCATACTGGCATCGTCTGTAGCACGACCGTAACCAAATTTTAAATATTTAAGATAATCATGTACATCGTTGGCATGATCTTCAATTTTGCTATGTAAATTAAATGTACGCTCACGCTCATAGGCAATTGGCGCAAAGTCCCACTCTTTCATCATGATTTCAGCTTGGGTTTTGGCATTCCAATAGATGAAATTTGACAGATAAATACCACGCACTTCAACACGGGCAATATCTTCATCGGAAGGATAAATATAAGGAGCGATATCTTGATCCGTGATACCTCCTTTACCGATTAAATCATGCGGTTCATAACCACGCATATCATGCTCTTTCCTTGTCCAGCGCGTGAACTCCACAAAGTCTTCCAGTGAAACAATACCGGTAAGCTCTGCAAAACCATGTTCGCCCCAGACGATTAAAGGGATATTTCTCTCAACCGCCACCTGAAATGGATAAGTCCGAATCCCCGCATGATAATGCCACGTCAGATCACCTACGGTTTCTAGCATATAACGGGAGATACGTTTAACCGAATCTAATCCTGCCGTATAGCGCACAAAGTCACAACCTGACTTTTCAACCAGGTTATATAAGTTGCGATTACCTGAAGGAGTATTAAAAGCGTGATTAAAGGTCACCAGTAATGGATTCATGCCATATTTTTCTTTTAGCAACCAAACCTGATAATGCGAATCCTTGCCGCCTGATACTGGTACGATACAGTCGTGACTATTGCCACGTTTTTTTGCCATGCGTTTTGCTTCTTCGAGAATCTGCTCAAACATTTTGAGACGGTCATCCCAATCTATCTCAAGTTTTTTACGACTTTCATGATACCTACAACCACTACAAACCCCTTCTTCATCGAAAATAATGGTTGGACGGGCATTTTCTGGATACATACAACGGGCACAATACTTCATCTTAACTAATCCTTAAATTTTTATATCAACCATTTATCTTAACTAATCCTTAAATTTTTATATCAACCATTTAATTGCTAACTAATTCTTGCTTGACGCTAAACTCTGGCCTTGCTTTCTTACTAAAATATTTGCATTTGCCAAAAATGTTTTAGCTTTTCGCGTACTTTGTTCCGTGTAGTGAAATTGATTAGCAACGGCTACAGCAGAAGCACCAGCATTGATTCCATCGACTAAATGATTCCAGGTAAACACGCCACCAAAGGCAATCACAGGTACTGATACTACATTGCATATTGTTTGGATAGACTCAAGATCGTAACCTTTACGTGCGCCATCATGGTCAATAGAATTAAATAGAATCTCACCCGCCCCCAATTCCACAGCTTTGCGTGCCCATGCTTCGGGAGTAAAATCAATAATACGTCTGCCACGATCAACTGCGATTTTTGGAGTTCCCGCAGCATCCCGCTTCACATCTATAGATGCGACAATACATTGTTGACCATAGCGTAAAGCTAAACGAGTCACAAGCTCTGGGTCATCATTCATTGCTGTGTTGACAACCAGTTTATCTGCTCCACTGCGTAATAATTTCTGCGCATATTCATCATTATCAATCCAGCCACCCGCAGCCAATGGCACAAAACAATGTTTGGAAATGCGCTCTATTATCTCCACAAATTGTTCACGGCTAGCAGATTCCAAACTCACATTGAGTATCACTATTTCATCTACTGCCCATTTGTTAAATGCTTCCATAGCATGTACTGCATCATAATGAATAACGTTTGGATGCTTAAAACGAACACTCTGAACAACTTGCCCATCACGCAAAATCAACACTGCGATTAAACGTTTTTTTAACACGCGGCCTCCAGATAATTACGGATAATACTAAGACCGAACTCCTGACTTTTTTCTGGATGAAATTGGATACCGCGCACATTGTCACGTTGAATAATCGAAGTAAACTCCACACCATAGTCAGTTGTGGCTAAAACGTCATCAGCATTATCACAAACTACATGATAACTGTGTATGAAATAAGCATCACTGCCAGATACAAGATTTTTAAAAAGAATGTCATCCCGTTTAAAATCAACCCCGTTCCAGCCCATGTGTGGAATGGTAAGGCATTTTTCCAGCTCAAATTTAGTCACTTTTGCTGAAAACCATGACAAGCCCCGATGTTCTCCATCTTCCTCAGAAAAATCACACATCAGCTGCATTCCTAAACAAATGCCGAGTATTTGAGCACCTGCTGATTTACGTTCGTTCAGAGCATCAGCCATACCAGTTTGTTTTAAACAGGAAATAGCCTGAGCAAATGCGCCAACTCCGGGTAAAATAATTTTACTGTAAGCAGACAATTCAGTGGGATTATTCACTACTGCGGCCTGAAAACCTAAATGCTCAATAGCATTTTGCACAGAACGCAAATTACCCATGCCATAATCTACAATGGCTATATTTGACTCCATAGCTAAACCAAATCGCTCCATTCAAGACGTGAGCCAGCCGTTTTTTGCTGTTTAATTGTTTTACCTAAAACTTCAAACAAACGATCGGGGCTAATGCCAGTACCTGGACGACGATAATCAATATCCGCTTCAGTAATAATATGTCCTGCGGGTAAATCTTTAATAGCGTGAACACTGCGACGAACTGCATCGCGTTTTTTACGCTCAACTTCTGATAACACCCTTCTTGATTTACCAAGGGCAACTTCGGTCTCGCGAATCACTTCCACAAATCGTTTCGTATCTCTTGGTTCTAACGACATGACGTGTTCTACTGAACGCGTAGCCCGATTTTCGGTGATAGTTTTCTCCACCATATTTGCCCCTACTGCAACAGCCGCAATATCCATATTCCAACCTACACTATGGTCAGAAAAAGCAACCGGACAACTAAAAAGCTGTTTAATCGTAGGTATCGCTCTGAGGTTAATACTTTCTAAATGCGCTGGATAACCGGAAGGGCAGTGATGAATAATAATATTATTATTACCTTCTGCACGAATGGCATCCACAGCCACTTCCATTTCACCTGTAGAAGCCATACCAGTATCCAATTGAATAGACAAGCCAGTTTTTGCCGCATATTTGATAAAAGGCAGATGATTTACGTCCGCAGAGGCAATTTTGATTGAATGACAACCAATCTCTACCAAGAAATCAACATCTTCGTGAAAACAGGCTGTGGCAAAAAAAGCCAGATTAATTTCATCACAATATTTTTTTAATTCACGCCATTCTTCAAGCTTTAATTGACGACGTAACAAAATATCTCTAAGGGGTTCTGTTACTGTTTCCAGTTCTTCTGAGTCTGCATTAATTAAGACTTGATAAGTAAACGGTAAATCAGGATCAGCAACCAATCTGAGAGGATCAAATACTTGAAATTTAATGGCATTTCCACCAGCTTCTTTTGCATATTTAGCTAATCGCTTTGCAGATTCAAGCCCCTGATGTGTAGGCCCTGCCTCGAATGTGATAAAACAGGGATACCCATCGCCTATGGGAACACCATTTATCTCAAATACATTTTTATCTGAATTCATCATATTTTTCATCTAATCTAAAATCTGGTAATAATCAAATTAAGCGCGGCAATCACATCGTCCTGTTGCTGTTCAGTGAGTCCCGGATACATCGGTATGCTAATGGCTTCGGAATAATATTTTTCCGCCTCAGAACAATATCCTCTTTTGAACCCCATTTTTTCGTAATACGGCTGTAAATAAACAGGAATGTAGTGTAAATTCACCAGGATTCCTTCTGTACGCAGTGCTTCATATACTTGACGATGCGTTTTGTTAATTTTATCTAACTGCAACCGAATCAGATAAAGATGGAAGCTGGAATAGCTATCAGGGTGTTGCCAAGGTATAACAATTGGCAAATTGGACAGCAGTTCATTATAGTGCTGAGCAATGGAATGTCGTTTTGAAACAAACTCATTCAATCTTTGCATCTGACTGAGCCCTAATGCTGCTTGAATATCGGTAATCCGATAGTTAAATCCCAACCCTATCTGCTGATAGTTCCATATTTCCTCTGCTGGTCGCGGAAACATATCCACTACATCTGTTGTAATCCCATGCGAGCGGAGTAACCGCATCTGTTTCGCCACTTGTGCATCGTTAGTCAGAGCCATCCCACCTTCGCCTGTGGTGATAATTTTAACTGGGTGAAAACTGAAGATAGTGACATCACTATAACGGCAATTACCAATGAATTCTTCGCGATATTTGCCGCCAATAGCGTGCGAGGCATCTTCAATTATTTTAAAACCATATCGCTGGCTAAGGGTATAAATAGCAAACATCTCGCAAGGTTGCCCACACAAGTGAACAGGAATAATGACCTTAGGTAACTTGCCAACAATTTCTGCTTGTGCCAGTTTTTCAGCTAAGCACTCCACACTCATATTGTAGGTACGAGGATCAATATCCACAAAATCGACTTCAGCCCCACAATAAAGCACGCAATTTGCACTGGCTACAAAAGTTATTGGACTAGTCCAAACAATATCACCTTTGCTCACGCCTAATGCCAAGCATGCAATGTGCAGTGCACTTGTAGCACTATTTACAGCAATAGCATGTTGTGCAGCACAATAATCAGCGACACATTTTTCAAAAGCAGGAACCGCAGGACCTTGCGTCAGCCAGTCAGAGCATAGTGTTTCAACAACGGCATCAATGTCAGCTTGACTAATATCCTGACGACCATAAGGAATCATTACACACCTGCAATACGATTAAATTCGCTGATTTCATCCAAATTCAGAAAACATTCGTTTTTACCCGAATTATATTCAAACCCCTGTTCAACTGGCGTACCCACCTCACGCAACAAATTAACACTAAAATCATTATTACGCTTACCGAAAACGATAGAAGGACGAATGACAAAATGATCTTTGAATTCAAGGGTAAGATGTGAATCATCGGCAGGACACATTACCTCATGCAGTTTTTCACCGGGGCGTATCCCAATGATTTTATATGGCAACTCAGGAGCCATCGCCCGCGCTAAATCAACAACTCTTACGGAGGGAATTTTAGGGACAAATATTTCACCGCCGATCATACGTTCAAAATTAGTCAGGACAAAATTCACCCCATCTTGGAGGGTAATCCAGAAACGGGTCATACGTTCATCTGTAATAGGTAAGTGATCGCTTTGATTATCAATCAGTTTCTTGAAAAAAGGCACTACAGAACCACGTGAGCCCACGACATTGCCATAACGTACCACGGAAAACTGGGTTGGATGACCGCCTGCCATATTATTGGCAGCAACAAACAATTTGTCGGAAGCAAGTTTTGTTGCGCCATAAAGATTAATCGGATTAGCCGCTTTGTCGGTGGAAAGCGCAATCACTTTTTGCACACCGTTTGCTAACGCCGCATGAATCACGTTTTCCGCGCCGTGAATATTGGTTTTTATACATTCCATTGGATTGTATTCAGCAGCCGGAACTTGTTTTAATGCCGCCGCGTGAATCACATAATCCACATCATGCAAGGCTTGGGTCAGGCGTTCTTTATCGCGCACATCGCCGATAAAATAGCGCATACAGGGTTGGTCAAATTCTTGCTGCATTTCATATTGTTTCAGCTCATCGCGGGAATAAACAATAATCCTGCGCGGCTGAAATCGAGCTAACAATGTTTTTACATATTGCTTGCCAAAAGAGCCTGTGCCACCAGTGATTAAAATCGAGCTATTATCAAACATAATGTAATTTTCTATATAATACTAAATTTTAGATCGATTATAAGCATCATCAAACCGCTCAATATCATCCTCTTCCACATATTCGCCCACTTGCACTTCAATCAAATGCACCGGAATTTTCCCTCTGTTTTCCAAACGATGCTTTTCCCCAACCGGAATATAGGTTGACTGGTTTTTTGTTACTATAATGGTTTCGCCATTACAGCTTACTGTTGCAGTGCCGGAAACAACAACCCAATGTTCAGAACGATGTTGATGGCTTTGCAGTGACAAGGACGACCCAGGATTCACTACAATGCGCTTGATTTTAAATCCCGCCTGATTTTCAAGCACGGTGTAACTTCCCCAAGGACGAGAGACTTTTAAATGTAATTGACCTTCCTGAATATTACGTTTGTGCAATTCATCAACAATCTCTTTAACCCGCTGAGTATCGCCTCTTTTGGCTATGAGAACTGCGTCCTGGGTTTCAACCACGCAAATATCATCAACCCCAACCGCAGCAACCAAACGGCTATTAGTTTTTATCAGATTGTTTTTACAATCTAACGCTAATACATTGCCCTGTGTAACATTACCTGAACTATCTTTATCTGAAATTTCATATACAGCATCCCAGCTCCCTACATCATTCCATTGCATATTCGCAGGAATTACCAATAATTTTCCCTGTTCTGCGACTATTTTTTCTAAGACACCATAATCAATAGAAATATTCGGCATCTGAGCAAAATATTTATTTACTGCTTCCTGAAAGGTTAAGTTATTATTAGCTTCTGACACAAGATCATTTAAAATCGTGTCAATCTCGGGCAGATATTTTTTAAAAGCAGCAAGAATAGACGAAGTTTTCCAGACAAACATGCCTGAGTTCCAATAATACCCGCCTTGTTCTAAATAGCTTTGCGCAGTTTTCAAATCAGGTTTTTCAGTAAAGCCTGCCACAGCAAAACTGTTCTCAGGCAACGCATTACTATTCTCGGATACCGCTTTGATGTAACCAAAGCCGGTTTCGGCATGAGTAGGTAAAATTCCAAACGTAACCAGATAGCCGGCTGAGGCGGCAGCTATTGCCTGTTCTAAAACCTGATGAAAAGCTGCAACATCCTGAATAATATGGTCAGCGGGTAATATTACCATAATGGGATCAATATCCGGGTTTTGCCGCTGCAAATAGGCGGCAGCCAGAGCAATAGCAGGTGCGGTATTTTTTCCTACAGGTTCGGTTATGACCTGATAAGGCTGTAACAGATGATAAGCCTCGCCACTTGCATGTTGGCTGCTGGAAACAATAATCACCTCATCTGTTGAGCAAGGCGGGGCGACTCTGTTGATAGTTGCAATCAGCATAGTTTCTTCACCGCTTAAGCATAAAAACTGCTTGGGAATTTGCTTGCGGGACAAAGGCCACAATCTTGAGCCACTACCGCCCGCCAAAATGACAGCTCTTACGGGAATATTTTGATTTTTATTTGCAACTTCAGGCATTTGCTATTTGAGAAATCTAGCTGTTTAGGGATATGGAAAAAACTTACAGATTGTGTTACCAACATCGATTTTTGTCTAAAATAACTGGCTTCAAGCAATCCGACATGAAAACATCAAATGTGATGTATCATTGAAAACGGCGATATCATACCACAGCGACCTTCATTTTAACCATAAACACAGCTTTAATCATGGGTAAACAATACGACATTCTTATCATTGGCGGCGGTCCTGCCGGAACTACTATCGGCAGTTTATTAGCTGAAAAAGGCTGGTCAGTGGCGTTACTGGAAAAAAGCCATCATCCGCGTTTTCACATTGGCGAATCCCTCCTGCCGATGAATTTACCAATTTTTGAACGACTGGGCGTGCTGGAAGAAATTGCCAACATTGGTATTGTTAAATACGCAGCTGAATTTAATTCACTTGTTACCACGCCAGCACAGGATGTTTTTTATTTCGCCAAAGCCCAGAATAAAAACCATCCTTACGCTTATCAGGTGCGCCGCTCAGAATTTGATGAAATTTTATTCAAAAATTGCCAGCGTAAAGGGGTTAATGCGTTTGAAGGTGTTACTGTCAATAAAGTGGAACTGGCAGGCGAAACCAAGCAGGTTTGGGCGACCTCTGATACAGGCGAACAGTTACATTATCAATGCCGTTATATTGTCGATGCGTCAGGACGGGATACTTTTCTCGCCAATCGCCTGAAAACCAAACAACGCAATCCACTGCATCAAATGGCAGCGATTTTTGGGCATTTTGAAAATGTGCAGCGGCGTAATGGTGACGATGCCGGAAATATCAGCATTTACTGGTTTGCACACGGCTGGATTTGGCTGATTCCGTTAAAAGACGGGATGATGAGTATCGGTTGCGTATGCTGGCCGGATTATTTAAAAAGCCGCAGCTGTTCATTGAATGAATTTCTGTTACAAACTTTGGCTTTAACGCCACAACTTACCGACCGATTAAAAAATGCTCGATTAGCAACGGAAGCGCAAGCCACCGGAAATTATTCTTACCGTTCCAGCCAAATGGTTGGCGATGGCTATTTACTGGTTGGCGATGCGTATGCGTTTGTTGATCCGGTGTTTTCCAGCGGGGTTTATCTGGCCATGAAAGGTGCAAGCAATGCTGCGGAACTGGTGGATGCGCTATTAAAAGACCCTAGCCAACAAGCAAAACTGGCGGCGGCATTTCAAAAATCGGTTCATGCTGAAATTGATGCGTTTTGCTGGTTTATTTATCGCTTCAACACGCCGGCTTTGCATAAACTCTTGATGTCTTCAGATGAAAAAGCCCAGCATCCGTTAAAACAAAAAATGAAAGCGGCGGTTATTTCGGTGTTGGCGGGAGATGCCTATAATAAAGAAAGTCAATTGTATTTAAAGCTGTTTAAAAGCTTGTATTACATAACAAGTTGGCTGGAGTTTA
>CAIQWF010000147.1 GCA_903875455.1 uncultured Pseudomonadota bacterium | reverse complement strand
TTTTTTGAGGGCTTCGTTGTATTCTTTCCAGTTCTTGGTTTGATATTTTTGCACAGAAGGTTGGGTCATAATGCTACTTTAGGGTCTGCTTGTTGTTCCCGAAAGTTTGCTTTATTTGGTCGATTTGTGCAACAAAGCCGTTTGCTGCTACAAACCTGACAGGATTTAAAACCTGTCAGGTTTTTTTATGCGTAAAACCGACTAGACAATATTTTGACTGGCAAGATATTCTTCATAATTGCCGCTAAAATCAACGATTCCATGCGGAGTCAGTTCAATAATCCGTGTCGCTAACGATGACACAAACTCACGGTCATGGCTGACGAAAATCAAGGTGCCGGGATAGTTTTCCAACGCCGTATTCAGTGACTCGATGGACTCCATATCCAAATGGTTAGTCGGCTCATCCATCACCATAATATTGGCTTTTTGCAGCATCAACTTGCCAAACAGCATCCGGCCTTTTTCGCCGCCCGATAACACTTGCACAGATTTATTAATCTCATCCTGACTGAATAACAGCCGCCCCAATACCGCGCGAATTGCCTGGTCATCATCGGAAGGTTTGCGCCACTGACTCATCCAGTTGTATAAACTCAAATCCTGCGCAAATTCTGCGGCGTTATCCTGAGCAAAATAACCGATTTCAGAATTTTCCGACCATTTCACTTCGCCGGTATCCGCAGTCACATCACCGACCAAAGTCCGCAATAACGTGGTTTTCCCAATCCCGTTCGGGCCAATCACCGCAATCCGCTCACCGACGGCAACCATTAAATTGAAATTGCTGAATAAAGGTTTATACGCTTCAAAACCTTTGCTCAAATCCATAACTTCCAACGCTAACCGATGCAGTTTTTTAGACTGGTCAAAGCGGATAAACGGATTCACCCGGCTGGACGGTTTTACTTCATCCAGCTTGATTTTTTCGATTTGCCGGGCGCGGGAAGTGGCCTGCTTTGCTTTGGAAGCATTGGCTGAAAAGCGGCTGACAAAGGTTTGCAGCTCGGCGATTTGGGCTTTTTTCTTGGCGTTTTGTGCTAACAAACCTTCCCGCGCCTGGGTTGAGGCAATCATATAATCATCATAATTACCCGGATAAACCCGCAATTCGCCATAATCCATATCGGCCATATGGGTGCAAACGCTGTTTAAAAAATGCCGATCATGCGAGATGATAATCATGGTGCTGTTGCGCTCGTTCAGCACATCTTCCAGCCAGCGGATGGTGTTAATATCCAGGTTGTTGGTCGGCTCGTCCAGCAACATGATGTCAGGATTGGCAAACAAAGCCTGCGCCAATAACACCCGCAACTTCCAGCCCGGCGCGACCGCACTCATCAAACCGGTGTGCTGCTCTAACGGAATATCCAGACCCAGCAATAATTCACCGGCGCGGGATTCTGCGGTGTAGCCATCCATTTCCGCAAACTGCACTTCCAGATCGGCTACCAACATGCCTTCTTCTTCACTCATTTCCGGTAACGAATAAATCCGGTCGCGTTCCTGTTTCACCTGCCATAATTCCGTGTGCCCCATAATCACGGTATCCAGCACCGTGTAATCTTCATAAGCAAATTGATCCTGGCGCAAAATCCCCAAACGTTCATTCGGGTCAATACTAACGTTGCCGGAGCTGGGTTCTAAATCACCGCTGAGGATTTTCATAAAGGTGGACTTGCCGCAGCCGTTTGCACCGATGAGTCCGTAGCGATTGCCGCCGCCGAATTTGATGGAGATATTTTCAAACAGGGGTTTGGCCCCAAATTGCATGGTGATATTGGCTGTAGAAATCAAAGTGTTATTCCAATGTTAAGAGAGTTTTGAAATGAAAATCTGAGCATTTTAACAGATTGCCATCCAAGGCTTGGCAGGTTTTTTGAAATAACAGGATTCTAATAGCGTGCAACTCCCTGAATAGACAAGCGATGGGGATGATTTATTATTTGTGCGGGGCTACTATTTCAGTCAAAATGCTTAGTTCTTACAAAATATTTTTATGGAGTTTTAAACAAAAATGACTCAAGACGAATTGAAAAGACAAGTCGCTGAAGCGGCGTTGAAATATGTAAAAGATGTGCCGATTATTGGCGTGGGTACAGGCTCTACCGTGAATCATTTTATTGATTTTCTGGCTGATATTAAACAAGACTTTGAAGGTGCGGTTTCCAGTTCCAGAATGAGCACCGAACGGATGCAAAAAATCGGCATTCGGGTTTTTGATTTAAACGAAGTCGGCGATATTGAAGTTTATGTCGATGGTGCAGATGAAGTCACTCCGCACAAAGCAATGCTGAAAGGCGGCGGTGGGGCGTTGACCCGCGAGAAAATTGTGGCGGCGGCCAGTAAGAAATTCATTTGTATCGTCGATGAAACCAAAACGGTTGATGTGTTAGGCAAGTTTCCATTGCCGGTGGAAGTGATTCCAATGTCACGCAGCTATGTGGCGCGGGAAATGGTGAAATTAGGCGGACAACCGGTTTTGCGGATGACTAAAGAAGGAGTGCCTTTTATTTCTGACAATCACTGTGAAATTCTGGACGTGCATAATCTGAATATTCTTGACCCGATTGCGTTGGAAAAAACCATTAACAATATTCCAGGCGTTATCACTTGCGGTTTATTCGCAATGCGCGGTGCGGATGTGGTGCTGATTGGCGCAGGTGATAAGGTTATTACCCGCTAATTCTGTCTGATACAACAAAGCCTTGGCCGATTTTTCGACCAGGGCTTTTTTATCTATGAAGCTTTTTCTTTTGCAATTTCTTTAAACCACCCGATCCGGCAAAGCTTCACTGGCAAAAAAAGCCGCCAGATTCGCCAGCACTTTCTCGCCCATTGCCGTGCGCGTAGCAATTGTGGCGCTACCTAAATGCGGCAATAACGCCACATTTTCCAGTTGCAAAAATCCCGGATGCAAATTTGGCTCATTTTCATAAACGTCCAAGCCCGCGCCTCTGATGGTTCCGGCTTTCAGGGCCTCAATCAACGACTGGCTGTCCACCACATCACCGCGTGCAGTATTGATTAGATGTGCCGTTGGTTTCATTAATGCCAACCGCTCCGCGTTCATCAAGTGCTTGGTAGCCGCTCCCCCCGGACAATGTAGCGAGACAAAATCGGCTTGCGGCAATAGTTCCTCAATCGAATCACAACGCACCGCCTGCAAATCATCAACAATGGCTTGCTCTGCCGGACTAGGTTTCAGATATAGAATTTTCATGCCGAAGCCGTGATGGGCCTTGCGGGCCATTGCCTGTGCAATTCGACCAAAACCGATTAAGCCCAAAGTTGCACCGGTGACATCGCTGCTCATCAATTGGGTGGGACACCAGCCAGTCCATTTTTTTGCCCGCACCAGTCTGTCACCTTCCGCTCCACGCCGCGCTGACATTAACAGCAAGGTCATGGCAATATCCGCCGTGCTTTCGGTCAGAACACCGGGAGTATTGGTAACGATCAAACCCTGTTGTTTCGCCGCTGCCACATCAATATGATTGTAACCTACGCCAAAATTGCCCAGAATTTTACAGCGCCTGTTTTCGACATTAATCACTTCGGCGGGAAAAGCATCGCAGACAGTTGGACAAACGGCATCATACTGTTGCAACGCAGTTTTGAACTCTTTCGCAGTTAATGGCCGGTCCGTTTCATTTAAGGTCACATCATAAAGCTGGCTCAGTTTTGCTTCCACCGCAGCAGGCCATTTCCGGGTTATAAAAACTTTAGGTTTGCTCATGTCGCTGTTCTCCAGATTAAAAGTGCAGTCATTTTTGCTAAGAAATTTTAACAGTCAGGCTGTTTTATTACCCATTTTACACAATAGAAAATCACCACCACGCTAATCAAAATCCAGACACTGCCCCAAAAAAGCGTGGTGCCGCCGGTATACTCAGCCAGAAAATAAGCATCGGATTCCAGATAGCTGCGTGAAATGGTATCGCTGTAAATATCCAGTGGTGCATACATCATGCTGGTTAAGCCAATCACTCGCAAGGCAAAATCGTTGTGTTTATCGGCCAGATATTTTGCCGTCAGCAACATCGCAGCACCCGATAACAAGCCGAACATCCAGCTAAAAAAGCTGCTGGATAAAACCAGGGTGATGGCGATAACGCTACAGCCTAAAGCACTCATAATCACTTTATCATAGCGACTTTTGACCGTGGCAACATAAATAGCAACGCCCCAAAGCAGCGAACCGATATAACCGGCTGAGATGATGATAAATTGATTGCCGCCCTGCGAAATAACATGCCCGCCCTGTTGTTGGTTAATGACCAGTTCTTCAACACTGCCGCCGGTGAGAATGGTTGCCAGGGCGTGGGATGACTCGTGAAAAAACACCACCAACAGTTTTAACGGGTACAGAATCGGATAGTCCCAACACAGAACAATCAGCGCCAATAATAAAATAAGGTTGATAAGCTGTTTCATTGAGTAGTCAGGCATGGTGTTTATTGTTGAGGCTATGTTAGCGCTAAATTTTCTGCAAAATTTTTTGCCAGATTTCTTCCCAGCAACATTGGTGATCAAATTCAGGGAAAAGTTGATACTCGGCGTGTTGCTGTTCAGCGTATGATTTAACAATGCTGGCGGGAACCACATCATCATCAGCCCCAGCCAGATGAATTTGCCTGATACGTTCGGGAAGTTTTTTTTGTTTCATCGGATTCAGTGATTCCGTCAAAGCCTGGTAGCCAAATCCTTGAGCCCAGTTTTCCACATCCAGATTGGCGGCAAAAGTCAGCACTGTTTGCACGGCGGGGATTTTATCTGCAATTAACACCGCCAAGGTTCCGCCACCACTGTAGCCAATCAGCGTTACTTTTCTGGCCGGATATTTTTGCAGCCAGTTTTTTAGCGCCGTTGCCATGCTCTCAACAACCTCAGCGGAATAGCGTTTCGAGGTCCAGAAAGTCTCGTTGCAAAGAGAAGATGCAGTGAGCTCATGGTAACAAGGTCTGCCCAATAAAATACTTGGGAGCGGGTCTTGCCCCATCAGCGCCAAAATTAACGGATTGCGGGAGGTCGGGTCTGATTTCCAGGGAGAGCCGTCACCATCCAGATAAACATGCAGCTGTTTTTGCGATGTTTGTTTGCCTGGTTGATTAACATAGAGACGATGTACAAAAGGTTGGCCTGTTACAGTCTGCGCGATAAAACCGTAGTCGCTTGCCACAGCCTCAAAATGTTGTGCCGGTGTTGCACAACCTGCCAGCAGCAAGGGGAGTAAAGCAGAATAAAGGATATCAGGCATTCTTTGCAAAGACAGACCTATAAAGTAGCGAGATTTTGTCCGTCTAGTATTGCAAGGAAAAGCTGGAAACCAGGGCTGTCAGTTTCCAGTTCTGCGGCAAATTACTTTGCGTCTACTTCCAGCTTGCTAATGCCGTTGGCTTCCAAAAGCAGGTCGATTTTTAAAGTGGCCGGATGGCCGGTTGTTAAGGGCTTAACTTCGGGCGGCCTGGTTTGCTGATTAACCAGTGAAGAAAGCAGTGATGATTCTTCCGCCGGTTTTTCACTAGGGTGACTATCATCCAGCGTTACAATTGGAATTAACCGAAATATTTTCTCTTGCTTGAGAGTGGCATAACCTAAAATAATGCCGATATATCGGGCTCCTTCCTGCCGGTTCAAACTGACTGACTGACTGACTCCCGGCAACACAATCAACCGCTCCATTCCTACAATGGCAGGATCAATCTGCTCGGTGACTAACAGATGCTTCAATCCACTGGCTGATTTTGCCGCCTGTAAAAAAGCCTTGGAATCAGTTAATTGAAAAACTTTCATCTGCAAAGCTTTGGGGGCATTATCAAAGGCATTGAGCGATTTTAGCGATTCTACCCGCAATAAAATCGCATTTTCTTTCTTTTTCCACACCGAAGCCGCAAAATCATTGGGCTTGGGGATGAACAATGCACCATTATAGAGCCAGCTTTTCTGCACATCATCCCACTGCCACAATTTATTGGCATGGTCGGAACTTTCGCTGTTCAGGTTGTTAGTTTTCTCCAGACAACTGCTTGCAATCACCGCCAATGCGACTAACAGCACGATTTTTCTAATCTTTTTTAAGCCCATTTTCTTCAATTCTCTGTCGCTGACTCTATATCACTTAAATGCAATAAATCATGCTTTATCAAGCAAAAGGATGTTCCAGTATTATAGTCTCATTTCGGTCTGGACCTGTTGATAAAATACTGATTTTCACTCCGATTAATTCTTCAATCCGGGCAATGTAGGCTTTGGCATTGGCAGGCAGTTTTTCATAATCGGTAATCCCGACTGTGGATTCACTCCAGCCTGGCATTTCCTCAATAATCGCAGTGCATTCAGCGTATTGATCGGCTCCTAAAGGAGCGATATGGGTTGTTCTGCCGTCAATTTTATACGCAGTGCAGATACCGATAGTTTTTAAACCGTCCAGCACATCCAGTTTAGTCAGGCAAATACTGGTTAAACTGTTCATTTGAGCTGATTTGCGCATGGAGACCGCATCAAACCAGCCACAGCGGCGTTTGCGTCCGGTAGTCGCGCCAAATTCGTGACCTTTTACTCCTAAATGCTCACCGTTTTCATCAAACAACTCAGTAGGGAACGGGCCGTTGCCAACCCGGGTAGAATAGGCTTTGGTAATCCCTAACACATAATCCAGACCCAAAGGGCCAATGCCGGTGCCGGTTGCCGCTCCACCAGCGGTAGTGCTGGATGAAGTCACATAAGGATAAGTGCCGTGATCGACATCCAGCAACGCCCCTTGTGCACCTTCAAACAGAATGTTTTTGCCAGTTTGTTGATAGTCGTGTAAATCTTCACCGACATCGCTGAGCATGGGGATAACCTGTTCTGCCAGCTGCATGGTTTTGTCCAGCATTTGCTGATAATCCAGCGGTTCAGCATGGTAATAATTAACCAGCATAAAGTTGTGAAACTCCAGCATTTCCCGCAGTTTTTCCGCGAACACCGGCGGATTTAACAAATCTCCGGCCCGTAATGCCCGCCGTGCCACTTTGTCTTCATAAGCAGGGCCGATACCGCGTCCTGTCGTGCCAATCGCTTTGTCGCCTCTGGCTTTTTCGCGGGCCTGGTCAATGGCAACATGAATAGGCAAAATCAAGGTACAGGCTTCGCTGATTTTTAATCTGTTTCTGACAGGTACACCGATTTTTTCCAGCACTTCAATTTCATCTAACAATGCTTCCAGCGATAACACCACACCGTTGCCAATCATGCACTGCACGTTATCACGCAGAATGCCGGATGGAATCAGATGCAGCACGGTTTTTATCCCATCCAGCACCAGCGTATGTCCGGCATTATGTCCGCCTTGAAAACGCACGACCGCATGAGCCTGTTCGGTGAGTAAATCAACCAGTTTACCTTTACCTTCATCGCCCCATTGGGTACCGATAACTACGACACTTTTTCCCATCATTATTCCACTTAGATTAAAGGCTTAACCAGCCAGTTTTGATTATGTTTTTCTAACACCGCACTGCAATACACTTCGGGTGCGCCACCTGTTTGACCGGGCAATTGCTGGATAACCGTCAAGCCCTGCGCTCTTAAATCCCTGATTTTGACAATTAAATCATAATCATCGTCACAGGGGGCAAAAATTGCTGTGCTTGCATCAGCTTGATAGTTATTTTTACTTAACGAGGCCAATAATTTTAAGTCCGCGCTAAAGCCGGTGGCAGGTCGGGCTCTGCCGAAGATTTTACCAATATTGTCATAGCGGCCGCCGCGGGCAATTTCCCGCCCAAGATTGGGCACAAATGCTGCAAACACCACGCCGGTATGATAGTGATAACCGCGCAATTCCGCCAAATCAAAATGAATCGGTAAGGCCGGAAATAGCACTGCCAGCCTATCGGCAATTGCCTGTAACTCAGCCAAAGCCAGTTTGACCTTATCGTTGGCGGCGGCAAAAACCTCTGTCGCTTTGCTTAAAACTTCGACGCCACCATTTAACTCAATCAGTTTCAGCAGCATTTGCTTGAAAGAATCAGCAATTGTGAAGCTGCTTATCAACTCGACTAATTCAGTTTTGGCTTTGCCTTGCAGCAGCGTGAATAACTCCGATTCCTGCTGTGGATTTAATCCGGCTTGCAGCGATAATTCGCGATAAATGCCAACGTGACCCAAATCCAGATGTACATTTTCCAGACCGGTGATGGCTAACATTTCCAGCATTAACTGGATCACTTCCAGATCGCTCTCCTTGCCGGCATGACCGTAAAGTTCGGCGCCAATTTGCCGTGGACTGCGGCTTCTTTCCAAAGGATTGCCCACGGTATGCAGTACGGTGCCTTCATAACAAAGCCGGGTTGGATGTTCGTAGCGTAAATTATGCGCATCAATCCGTGCCACTTGCGGAGTCATATCGGCGCGTACCCCCAACATTTCACCGCTCAACTGGTCGGTGAGCTTAAAGGTTTGCAATTCCAGATCATGCCCGGAACCTGTGAGCAGGGAATCCAGATAATCAATAAACGGCGGAATCACCAGCTGATAGCCCCACGCCGCAAATACATCCAATAATTTTCGCCGTAAATTTTCCAGATATTTTGCATCATCAGGCAAAATTTCTTCAATGCCGTCCGGCAATAACCAAGGGTCTTTTTGTAACATTTCTTATAGTCCATTCACACAAAACGCCCCGACATGGCGGAGCGTTTTTTCTGTTGCGATGCCTTTTATCAACGGCAGATCAAATTGTTTGTTATTTGGTTTTCTTAAAGTATTTAAAAAAATCAGAATTAGGTTCCACGACTATCATCCGATTAGGATCGGAAAAAATATTTTTATAGGCATTGATGCTGCGGTAAAACGAAAAGAACTCCACATCTGCCCCGTAAGCTGTGGCATAAATTTCAGCCGATTTGGCATCGCCTTCACCGCGTAATTTTTCCGCATCACGAAACGAGTTAGCCAAGGTCACAACACGCTGTCTATCGGCATCGGCGCGAATCCGTTCAGCTTCTTCAGCACCTTGAGAACGAAACTCGCGTGCCACTCTGGCACGTTCTGCCTCCATCCGCAAGAACACGGAATTACTGACTTCAGGCGGTAAATCAATCCGTTTCACTTGCACATCAATAATTTCCAGGCCTAAATCCGCAGAAATCTGTTTTGAATTTTTAATCAAAATTTCCCGAATCGCCTTGCGGTCAGTAGACACCAACTGTTTAATTTCGCGTTTGCTAAACTCACTGCGAAAAGCATCTTTAATGATTTGATCAAGGCGCAAATTTGCCTGGTTAATGTCGCCGCCAACTACAGTATAAAATGTTTTAACATTGCCAATTCGCCATTTCACATAGGAATCAACAATTACATTTTTCTTTTCGGCGGTTAAAAAACGTTCCGGCTCTGAATCTTTGGTTTGGATACGGCCATCAAACTTTTTCACATTGTTGATAAACGGCCATTTAAAATGAATGCCGGGTTGATAGTCGTCTTTGACAATTTCCCCCAGCTGGAATTTAATGGCTTTCTCAGTTTCGTGCACGGTGAAAACGCTCATCATGCCAATAAAAAACAACGTGGCAATCGCTACCAGGATTTTATTCTCTATCATTCCCGTCCTCTCTCTTCCCGACCGCGTGGCAAAGTCCGCACAGCATCAATGGCTCTTTTTTCTACCACATGGGCTGTTGTCGCAACAGGGGCAGACTCCACTGGTTCAGTTTCTGCTATTGCTGCCTTTTGAATCATTTTATCCAACGGTAACAGCAGGTTGTTGCTTTTTACATCCACCATCACGGTGTTGGCTTTACTTAACACCGATTCCATAGATTCAACATAAAGCCGTTGCCGGGTAACTTCGGGCGCTTTTTTATACTCGCCTAACAGTTGGGAGAAACGACTGACTTCTCCGGTTGCCTGAGCGATGACTTGTTCTTTATAGCCTTCGGCTTCCTGGATTTTTCTGGCAGCCGCCCCCCGAGCTTTAGGCACTACGTCATTGGCATAGGCTTCGGCTTCATTAATCAAACGCTGCTTATCCTCACGAGCCTTAATCGCATCTTCAAACGCGCTTTGCACTTGCTCCGGCGGTTGCGCATCCTGTAAATTGACGCTGGTGATCTGAATCCCGGACTGATAGGAATCCATCACGGTCTGAATTTCCTGCTTGATTTGCGAGACGATTTCCGACCGTCCTTCGGTCAGAACAAAATCCATCTTGTTGCTGCCAATGACACCACGTTCGGCACTTTCTGTGACCTGCATTAACGTGCCGTCCGGGTTATTCAGATTAAATAAAAACTGTTTGGCATCCTTAACCTGATATTGCACCGCCAACCGTACATCAATAATATTTTCGTCCTTGGTCAGCATCAACGATTCTTCGGGTACGCCGCCCTCAGCGGTACGTTTTTCACTGGAAGAGCGATAACCAATTTCGATATAGCGTTGTTTTTTGACATTAACAATTTCGACCTGCTCAATCGGAGCTGGCAAATGCCAGTTTAAACCCGCCTGAGTGGTAGCTGCATATTTGCCAAACAGGGTGACAACACCGTGATTTCCTTCATCAACAATATAAAAGCCGCTCGCCGCCCACAGCGCAACCGCACCGGCAGCCAGAATGCCAAGGCTTTTGGGGGAAATGCCACCAAAATCGCCTTCACCATCGCCGGAATCGCCACCTTCTTCACCGCCGTTGCCGCCGAAAAGACTGTTTAACTTTTTCTGTAGCGAACGAATTGCCTCATCCAAATCAGGAGGCCCCTCTTGATCATCACGACCACTCCACGGGTCTTTATCATCGCCACCGGGTTTATTCCAGGACATATATCTGCTCCAGTTGGTTTTCTTCAAAAATTCTACTCACGTCCAATCCTGACTGCATTTCAACTTCCGTTTCACACAAAGGTGTATATTCTATCGTAAATACGCAACTTTATGACTATTTTAGGGGATATTTTTCTGAACCTTTTTTAAAGTTCGGCAAGGGATTAAGCGGAGGGAATCGAAAGCAGCCAAAGCAGGCGCGATTAAACGCCAGCAGCTGAAAAAGCCGATTCGGTGATATTGACGGCTTTCAGCAAACCCAGATGCTTCTTATCCATTTCAACCGTTAAATCACGACTGCCATCATCATTAATCCGCTCTGCCAGAATCTTGGCATACACAAATAACTTGGCATAAATATCGCCCTGATTCGCCAGCAACTGACAGTGGACTTTGATTTTGCTATTGGCAAACAGTTCGGTTAATGCCTGATATAACAATTCAATCCCGGCACCGGTTTGGGCAGAAATCCACACCCGCTGGGGTTTGCCGTGTTCGTCACGGTCAATATGCGGCTCGATATTTTCCAAGGTGTCAATTTTGTTGAAAACCTGTAATTGCGGGATTTTATCCGCTGAAATCTCTTTCAAAACCTGATTGACCTGGGTGATTTTTTCATCACGGTCTTCGGCATTGGCATCAATCACATGCAGTAATAAATCCGCCTCACTGGCTTCCTGCAAGGTTGAACGAAACGCTGCAACCAGTTCATGCGGCAAATGGCGGATAAATCCGACCGTATCAGCCAGCACTAATTGCGTGCCATCGGCGAGAGCGCACAGACGCAGAGTGGGGTCTAAAGTGGCGAATAACTGGTCAGCGACATAAATATCGGCACCAGTTAAACGATTGAACAGGGTAGATTTTCCGGCGTTGGTATAGCCAACCAAGGAAACGGTAGGAACTTCGGCTTTCTTACGCTGACTGCGATTTTGATGGCGCTGTTTTTCAACTTTTTCCAGCCGGCGTTGAATCAGGTCAATCCGCACCCCGATTAACCGCCGGTCGGTTTCCAGCTGGGTTTCACCGGGGCCACGCAAACCGATACCGCCTTTTTGCCGTTCCAGATGGGTCCAGCCGCGAATCAGCCGGGTGGATAAATGCTTTAACTGCGCCAGCTCCACCTGCAATTTACCTTCAAAGGTCTGGGCGCGTTGGGCAAAAATATCCAGAATCAGGCCGTTTCTGTCCACCACCCGCACTTCCAAAGCCTGTTCCAGATTACGTTCCTGACTGGGCGATAACGGATGATTGAATAACACACAATCGGCTTCATAACTGGTAATTACGGCTTTTAATTCTTCCAGTTTGCCAATGCCAATAAAATATTTGGGGTCAGGACTGCGACGATTGCCGGTTAGGACAAAAACGGGGTCTGCGCCTGCGGATTTTGCCAGTTCTTTGAGCTCAAGCAAATCTTCACTGTCTGCCTGAAAGGTGAGGTGAACAAGAATGGCTCGTTCACCTGATTGCGGACGTTCAAACAAAAAAGCTCTCCATTGAAAATAGCTTATTCATCACTCTCATCGTCATCGGTCATTTTTACCGGTTTGCTGGGCACAATGGTGGAAATGGCATGTTTATACACCATCTGGCTGACGGTGTTTTTCAACATGATGACATATTGGTCAAACGAATCGACTTTTCCTTGCAATTTGATACCGTTTACCAAAAAGATGGATACGGGTGTGTGATCTTTTCTGAGGTTATTTAAAAAAGTGTCTTGTAAGTTTTGACTTTTTGACATCCTGTTTCTCCTTATTATTTTGACAGTGCAGCCCAATATTGCTGCCTTAATGATAGATTACAACACGTCGCTAACTCTAACATTTAAAAGCTGAACCGCAGCTAGACGACCTTTATATAAAATCGATAGATTGGGGCTAAATTTCAATTTACAAGGTTATTTTGCGCTTTTCAATTTGCTAGGCAGGTTTTTATGGTTTTCAGCACTTTTTCCAGTAACAAATCATCACCACTGACAAAGGAGTGTGCATCAGTTTCCCGTCTAAGCCAGGTGAACTGGCGTTTTGCCAATTGCCGCGTGGCAATAATCGCTTTTTCGGTCATGGTATCCAAATCATATTCACCGTCCAGATATGACCAGACCTGCCGATAACCCACCGCCCGAATCGATGGTAGCGCTGGAGATAAATCACCGCGTTGATATAGTTTTTCAACTTCAGCAATTAAGCCCTGTTCCAGCATTTGTTTAAATCGCAGCGCAATTTTTTCATGCAATAAAGCCCGGTCTTGCGGTGCAATCACCAGTTTGATAATTTTGTAAGGTAAATCATCGCCCGACTGGCCGAAAAAACTGCTTAAAGCTTTTCCGCTGATTTCATAAACTTCTAATGCCCGCTGAATCCGTTGCGGGTCGTTAGGATGAATTCTGGCAGCAGCTTCCGGGTCAACTTCCCTTAATTTCTGGTGTTGCGCTTCTTTGCCATACTGAGCCAATTCCTGTTCCAATCTGGTACGAATTTCAGGATTGGCTTCCGGTAAAGTGGCTAATCCTTGCGTCAAAGCGTTGAAATACAGCATGGTGCCGCCGACTAATAACGGTATTTTACCGCGTGCGGTGATGTCTGCCATTAATGTTAATGCCTGATTTCTGAACTGGCCGGTGGAATAGGATTCGCTGGGGTCGAGAATATCAATCAAATGATGAGGAATGCCGCCGCGTTCTGTCAAAGTGGGTTTTGCCGTGCCGATGTCCATACCTTTGAACACCAAGGCCGAATCTACGCTGATAATTTCCGCGTTCAAAGTTTGGGCAAGTTGCACCGATAAGGCAGTTTTTCCTGAAGCGGTCGGCCCCATTAAGAAAATGGCAGGCGAAAGTGATTTTTGTTGCATAGTTATTGGCCGCGTAAAAAGAATTTATCCAGATCAGCCCCGCTCAACTCTATCCAGGTTGGCCGACCGTGATTACATTGGCCGATGCGTTCGGTCTGTTCCATTTCCCGCAATAACGCATTCATTTCTTCAGTCGTCAATCGCCGTCCCGCCCGCACCGAACCATGACAGGCCATTTTTGCCAAGACCTCGTTAGAATGTTGCTCAATGCGCTGACTGACACCGTGCATATTGATATCTGCCAACACGTCGCGAATTAGTTTTTCAGGGTCAGCTTTTGCCAACAACACCGGCACAGCCCGAACTAATAAAGTTTCTGGTCCGATTCTATTCAGTTCAAAGCCTAGTTCGGCAAAAAACTGGTGCAACTGTTCCGCTAAATCCGCTTCGTTGGCAGTCACCGAAATTTTTATCGGCAACAATAACGGTTGATGGGAAATGCGACCTTGCTGATATTGCTTTTTCAGGCGTTCATAAGTCACGCGCTCGTGCGCGGCGTGCGTATCCACCAAAATCAGGCCGGTTCGGGTTTCCGACAGAATGTAAATATTATGCAGATGGGCAAGAGCATAACCCAGCGGCGGAAAATCATCAGTTTCTGCCAGACCTTCCAGTTTTTTAAAACCTGGAGGGTCTAAGTGATCGGCGACACTAGATTTCGGAAAAGTATAACTTTGCTGACGTTCACCTAAATGATAAGGCAAGCCGGTTTGTTTGGTTGCCGATGGTGGATAATAACTTTGCCTAGGAGTTGCAGGCTCTGAACGAAGCGATACCGGTTCAAAACTTTCCTGAGTTAGCGGAACGGTTGTTTCAGAACCGGGACGCTGACTCGCCAGACAACGGTATAAGGCACTGAATAAGAAATCATGCACCAGGCGGCCTTCACGAAACCGCACTTCGGTTTTTGCCGGATGGGCATTTACGTCAACCAAGGCCGGGTCTAAAGTCAGATACAGCACAAACACAGGATGCCGACCATGAAACAACACATCCTGATAAGCCTGCTTCACCGCATGACCGACCAGCGGGTCTTTTATCAGGCGACCATTGACATAAAAAAACTGCATGTCCTGTTGACTGCGGGAAAAAGTCGGCAAACCCACCCAGCCGGATAAATGCAGATTTGAAGCCGAAAAATCTATTTTTACCGACTGTTGCAAAAATTCCGTCCCGCAAATATCAGCAAGCCGCTGTTGTTGAGCCGCTTCTGAGTCGGCAATTTTTAAATGGCAAACTTCGCGCTGGTTATGAATCAGTTTAAAACTGACATCAAAGCGGCTTAAGGCCATACGGCGGATTAAGGTTTCAATATGGGAAAATTCGGTTTTTTCGGATTTTAAAAATTTGCGCCGCGCCGGGGTGTTATAAAACAAATCCTGCACTTCCACGGTGGTGCCTTGTGGATGCGGGTCGGGCTGGCAATTAAAATCCCGTTCATGGCCATCGGCAGTGACGCGCCAGGCACAATCGCTGTCAGTGGTTCGGGAAATCAGGGTTAATCGGGCTACGGAACTGATGCTGGGCAAGGCTTCACCGCGAAAGCCCATGCTGGTGATGTGTTCCAAGTCGTCGAGACTGCTGATTTTGCTGGTGGCGTGGCGCGATAAGGCCAGCGGCAAATCTTCTTTATCAATGCCGCAACCGTCATCACGGATTTTGATTAAGCGAATGCCGCTTTGTTCTATTTCAACGTGGATATGTTTGGCACCGGCATCGAGGCAGTTTTCCACCAGTTCTTTTACAACCGAGGCGGGTCTTTCCACAACTTCACCGGCGGCAATTTGGTTAATCAGTTGCGGAGGCAGGGGGTGTATACGCATAAGCCTTGTGGCAAAAAAAGGCGTTATTTTATCCGAGTGCAGAGATCAATGATTGATTTTTTAGTCGTCCAGCCGCTCATCACTGCGCGTTTCCTGATTCTGGTTCGGCTCTCTGGCGACAAACTCGACCACTGACACCTGAAATGGTCTAATAATACCGGACACTTCTAAAGACAGATTTATAATGTCAACAGAGGTGAGAAATGAGTAATAAAACTAAACATAAACGACCCAAATATACGCTTGAATTTAAAAAAGATGCAGC
>CAIQWF010000146.1 GCA_903875455.1 uncultured Pseudomonadota bacterium | reverse complement strand
ATCAATTTTCTGGTTTGCGTTATTAATACGCGATTGACACACAAGAGAGAGAAAAAATGGCTACTGAAGCTCACGCGGCCGAAGGCGCAACAGGATATATTGTTCACCATTTAACCCCGTTTTCAGTGGGACAAGGCTTTTGGTCTCTGCATTTGGATACCTTGTTTTTCTCGGCGGTGTTAGGCAGCTTGTTCATCTGGTTTTTCAAAACAGTGGCAGAAAAGGCCACTTCTGATGTCCCGGGGTTAACCCAAGCTTTTGTAGAAATGATTGTCGAGTTCGTTGATCAGCAGGTTAAAGACAGTTTTCACGGCAAAAGTGCGCTGATTTCGCCATTAGCCCTGACAATTTTTTGCTGGGTATTTCTCTGGAATTTCATGGACTTATTTCCAGTGGATTTATTTTCTAACGTTGGTGCAATGATGGGAATTGACTATATTCGTGTAGTTCCCAGTACGGATTTGAATGCAACTTTCGGGATGGCAATTTCAGTGTTTTTCCTGATTATTTTCTATAATCTGAAAATCAAAGGCATTTTTCATTTTAGTAAAGAATTATTGCTACATCCGTTTGATAGCATCCTGTTGATTCCGTTCAATATTCTGCTTAATTTTGTTGAGTATCTAGCAAAACCGATTTCGTTGGCATTGCGGTTATTTGGAAACCTTTACGCAGGCGAGCTGATCTTTATTTTGATCGCGTTAATGCCTTGGTATATCCAGCCATTATTAAGTTTCCCTTGGGCAGTGTTCCACATTTTGATTATTACCCTTCAAGCTTTCATTTTCATGGTACTGACCATTGTGTACCTGAGCATGGCGCACGAAGAGCACTAAGATTTTTTCACTTTAATTTATATACACGTTTGGAGGTATCATGGAAATTGCAAATTTGATTGCCGATGTACAAGGCATGACGGCGATTGCGGTAGGTCTGGTTTTAGGTATGGGCGCATTAGGAACTGCGATTGGTTTCGGTCTGTTAGGCGGAAAATTCTTGGAAGGCGCAGCTCGTCAACCAGAAATGGTGCCTATGCTACAGGTTAAAATGTTTATCGTTGCGGGTCTGTTAGACGCGGTAACCATGATTGGCGTTGGTATGGCTTTATTCTTCACTTTTGCGAACCCTTTCCTTTCTGCAGTAAAAGCTGCCGTTGCAGGTTAATACGCGCTTTTAGTTTAATCCACACAACAAGAGGAACGCATCGTGAGTATCAATGCTACTCTGATCGGCCAAATGATTACGTTTACACTTCTGGTATGGTTTACCATGAAGTATATTTGGCCCCCACTCATCACAGCACTCGAAGAACGTAGAGCCAAAATCGCCGAAGGTTTGGCGGCGGCTGAAAAAGGTCAGGAAGAGATGGAGCGGGCCGAAAAACGTGCCAGCGAAAAACTCAAAGCGGCTAAAGAACAATCGGCTGAAATTATCAACTTGGCGCAAAAACGTGCTAATGAAGTGGTTGAAGAATCCAAAGCGAATGCCAAAAAAGAAGGCGACCGCATGATTGAAGCCGCAAAAGCACAGATTGAACAAGAAATTGCGCAAGTAAAAGAGAATTTGCGTCAGGAAGTTGCCGCATTAGCGTTAAGTGCTGCTGAACAGATTTTGCAAAAAGAAATCAATAAAGCCGAACATAACGACATTATTGCCAAAGTTTCCAGCCAGTTGGGTCAAGCATAATGAGCGAATTATCAACATTGGCAAGACCTTACGCAGCAGCGGTATTTAAAAGAGCGAGCGAATCTGGCAGTGCAGAGCAATGGTCACAGATGCTTGGCTTTATCGCGGCAGTGGTCAAAGACAATGGTATTGCTGCCATTATCGAGAATCCCAAAGTCGGTCAAGAACGATTAATCCAGTTATTACTGGATATTTGTCAGGGACAGCTTAATGCGGAAGGCGAAAACTTTCTAAAAATTTTGGTTGAAAATGACAGATTGACACTTGCGCCCCAGATTTCCAGCCTTTATGAAAGCCATAAAGCCGATGCTGAAGGTTATGTCGATGTTGATGTTACAACCGCTTACTCTTTTACCAAAGAAGAGCAAAAAAAGTTCACATCGGCACTGGAAAAAACCTTGGCTAGGAAAGTTCGCATCTCGGTGAGTGTGGACAAATCATTAATCGGTGGATTCCTGGCAAAAGCAGGCGACAGAGTGATTGACGGATCTATTAAGGGTCGGCTTCAACACATGCAAAAGACTCTAAAAGCTTAAGAGATAAAACAATATGCAATTAAATCCATCTGAAATCAGTGATCTTATCAAGAAAAAGATCGAGAATTTCGATACAAATGTCGAAGTTCATGCAGAAGGTACCGTCGTCAGTGTGACTGACGGTATTGTAAGAATACATGGTCTGTCCGATGCGATGCAGGGGGAAATGTTAGAGTTTCCTGGCGGCAGCTACGGGATGGCTTTGAATCTGGAACGTGATTCGGTAGGCGCGGTTATTTTAGGCGCGTATCAACATATTTCTGAAGGCGATACCGTTAAATGTACCGGTAAAATTTTAGAAGTACCTGTTGGTGAGGCTTTATTAGGTCGCGTGGTTGATGCTTTAGGAAATCCTATCGACGGCAAAGGCGCGATTAACACGACTCTCACTTCGCCCGTTGAAAAAATCGCTCCCGGCGTTATCGCCCGTCAATCAGTTGACCAGCCTGTGCAGTTAGGTTTGAAATCGATTGATGCGATGATTCCAGTCGGACGTGGTCAACGTGAATTAATCATTGGCGACCGTCAAACCGGTAAAACTGCCATTGCGATTGATGCGATTATCAATCAAAAAGGTACAGGCATTAAATGTATCTATGTGGCGATTGGACAAAAACGCTCTTCGATTGCTAACGTAGTCCGCAAATTAGAAGAACATGGCGCGATGGCTCATACCATTATCGTTGTGGCTTCTGCATCAGAATCTGCCGCATTACAATTTATTGCACCGTACACCGGTTGCTCTATGGGGGAATATTTCAGAGATAACGGCGAAGACGCGCTGATTATTTATGACGATTTAACCAAACAAGCTTGGGCGTACCGTCAAGTCTCGTTGTTATTACGTCGTCCACCAGGTCGTGAAGCCTATCCTGGCGACGTATTCTATTTGCATTCTCGTTTGCTGGAAAGAGCCGCGCGTATCAATGCGGATGAAGTTGAGAAATTAACTAACGGTCGGGTAAAAGGTAAAACAGGTTCTTTAACAGCATTACCGATTATCGAAACCCAAGGCGGTGACGTTTCTGCTTTCGTTCCAACTAACGTAATTTCGATTACTGACGGGCAAATTTTCTTGGAATCTAACCTGTTCAACTCCGGCATTCGTCCTGCGGTGAACGCAGGTCTGTCTGTATCAAGGGTAGGCGGCGCGGCACAAACCAAGATTATTAAAAAGCTCGGTGGCGGTACTCGTTTGGACTTGGCCCAATATCGTGAATTGGCTGCGTTTGCGCAGTTTGCTTCTGATTTGGACGAAAGCACCCGTAAGCAAATTGAACGCGGTCAACGTGTGACTGAATTGATGAAGCAAAATCAATATTCACCGATGTCCGTTGCGCAAATGGCGGTGTCACTGTTTGCAGCGAACGAAGGCTATCTGGACAAAGTTGAAGTTAAGAAAGTCCTGGATTTTGAAGCGGCTCTGCAATCTTACATGAAAGCTGAACACTCTGAATTAATGGCTAAAATTAATGCAACCGGCGATTTTAACGATGAAATCAAGCAGGGTATGACGACTGCAATAGAAACTTTCGTTAATACTCACAGCTGGTAGGGGGTGTCTGTGGCTGTTGGTAAAGAAATACGAACCAAGATCGGCAGTATTAAAAATACGCAAAAGATCACTCGCGCTATGGAAATGGTGGCGGCGAGCAAGATGCGTAAAACCAAAGACAGAATGCAGGCCACCCGCCCTTATTCCAAAAAAATCAGCCAGATCATTAAACATCTGGCTCATGCCAATCCTGAATACAAACATCCGTTTTTAATGAAACGCGATGTAAAACGGGTTGGCATGATTGTGATTACTTCGGATCGGGGCTTGTGCGGTGGTTTGAATTCAAACTTGTTCAGAAAAACGTTAACTCAACTAAAGCAATGGCAAACAGACGGCGTAGAAGTTGATGTCTGTGCAATTGGTGGTAAAGGAGCAAGCTTTTTCGCACACTTGGAAGTGAATTTGGTAGCGCAAAAAACCAAATTAAGCGAAACAGCACATCAAAGTGAAATTTTTGGCATTGTGAAAGTGATGTTAGATGCTTACGATGCCAATACGATTGATGAGCTGTATGTGGTGAGCAACGAGTTTGTAAACACCATGACGCAAAAACCAACCATTGAGAAAGTATTACCGGTTTCTGCGGATCAGTTAGAGCCAGATTTGAGCGGGCATTGGGATTATCTTTATGAGCCTGATGCGAAAGAAGTTCTGGACAAGTTGTTGACCCGCTATATTGAGTCGATTGTTTACCAAGGCCTGGTGGAAAATAATGCTTGTGAACAGGCGGCGCGAATGGTGGCGATGAAAAGTGCTTCGGATAATGCCGGAAATCTTATCAAAGAATTGCAACTGGTTTATAACAAAGCCAGACAAGCCGCTATCACGCAAGAAATTTCAGAAATTGTTGCCGGTGCCGCAGCCGTTTAAACCCTAAAGCTAAAAAGACAAACATAGAGGACGAAATAATGAGTTTGGGTAAAATCGTTCAGATTATTGGCGCGGTTGTTGACGTGGAGTTTCCACGCGAAGAGCTGCCAAAAGTATATGACGCATTACATGTAGAAGGAAAAGGACTGGTACTGGAAGTACAACAACAATTAGGCGATGGCGTAGTCCGTTCTATCGCGATGGGAACCACCGACGGTTTAAATAGGGGCTTGCAAGTCAGCAATACCGGTGCAGCGATTTCTGTACCGGTAGGCAAAGAGACTTTAGGTCGGATTATGAACGTGTTGGGCGACGCGATTGATGAGAAAGGCCCGATTGGCGAAAAAACCAAATGGGAAATTCACCGTGAAGCTCCCAGCTATGCTGAACAAGCCGCCAGCAACGAACTGTTAGAAACTGGCATTAAAGTGATTGACTTGGTTTGCCCGTTCGCGAAAGGCGGTAAAGTCGGTCTGTTCGGTGGTGCCGGTGTAGGTAAAACCGTGAACATGATGGAGTTGATTCGTAACATCGCGATTGAGCACAGTGGCTATTCCGTGTTCGCGGGTGTCGGTGAAAGAACGCGGGAAGGTAACGATTTCTATCACGAAATGACCGATTCTAACGTTATCGACAAAGTATCACTGGTTTACGGACAGATGAACGAGCCACCAGGCAACCGTTTGCGCGTGGCGTTGACCGGTTTGACGATGGCTGAATATTTCCGTGACGAAGGCCGTGACGTATTGTTCTTCGTGGATAATATTTACCGTTACACCTTGGCGGGAACTGAAGTATCAGCCTTATTAGGTCGTATGCCATCTGCGGTAGGTTATCAGCCAACCTTGGCGGAAGAGATGGGTGTATTGCAAGAGCGTATCACTTCTACAAAAACCGGTTCTATCACTTCGATTCAAGCGGTTTATGTTCCTGCGGACGACTTGACTGACCCGTCACCTGCAACCACTTTCGCGCATTTGGATGCAACGGTTGTATTGTCTCGGCAAATTGCTGAATTAGGTATTTATCCTGCGATTGACCCGCTTGATTCCACCAGCCGTCAATTAGACCCATTGGTGATTGGTCAAGAGCATTATGAAGTGGCGCGTAGCGTACAAGGTACGTTGCAACGTTATAAAGAGCTGCGTGACATTATCGCAATTTTAGGGATGGACGAATTATCTGAAGAAGATAAACTCATTGTTGCCAGAGCACGGAAGATGCAGCGTTTCTTGTCACAACCGTTCTTCGTTGCGGAAGTATTTACCGGCTCCCCTGGTAAATATGTATCACTGAAAGATACCATTGCCGGTTTCAAAGGCATTATTGCCGGTGACTACGATCATATTCCTGAACAAGCCTTTTACATGGTTGGCACCATTGACGAAGTGCTGGAAAAAGCGAAGGGCATGTAAGCCACAACTTAAGGTAACATTGAGATGACAATGACTATACATGTGGACATCGTAAGTGCGGAAAAAGAGATTTTTTCCGGTTTGGCAGAAATGGTTTTTGCCCCTGCTGAGCTGGGCGAAGTCGGGATTACTCCGCGTCACGCGCCCTTTATTTCCAGTCTGAAGCCCGGTGAAGTTCGGGTTAAGATTAATGATAAAGAAAGTCATCCATTTTATGTGTCGGGCGGGATTTTAGAGGTCCAGCCCCATCTGGTCACCGTGTTGGCTGATACGGCGATTAGAGCAAAAGACATTGATGAAGCGGCTGCCTTGGAAGCCAAAGCCAAGGCGGAAGAAGCCTTGGCTGATAAGTCTGGAAAAATTGATTATGCAACTGCGCAAGCGCAATTGTTGCAAGCGATGATGCAGCTACAAACCATCGAAAGACTTAGAAAACGCGGTTCTTAATTAGCGTAGAACCTACACAAAGCCCGATAGCGAGTTTT
>CAIQWF010000145.1 GCA_903875455.1 uncultured Pseudomonadota bacterium | reverse complement strand
CCGAGCCGAGCTAAATTTTTGTCATGTACAGAGAGTGAAAACCGAAAAAAAATCAGGCTTGGGTTGAGTCTAGCCAGACTTCAAGTTGCAAACATTGTGCACAACAACAAAGCTGTATGACGTGGGTTCTGGAGAGCTTCAGCCAAAAACAGACTTTTGCCATTGCCACAGAACTGAATTTAAAAGCTGGAGATGTTGTACAAATCACTGTCACGGCACAACATTTATTCCGCGCAGCCGTCATTATGTATTTAATGCCGTTATGTGCCTTGTTTTCTGGAGCGAAATTTGCTGAAAGTTTGCTGCCCGCTGATCTTGCAACTGCTGAGTTGATCATTAGTGGCTCCGCTTTATTAAGTTTTTTATTGTCACGGTGTTTAATTAAACCTTTGCAACAACGCTTCTTGAATCCGCAAGATTGCCAACCTGTGATTGAGAAAAAGGTCTAAAGACGCATAAATGCAACTCCAAGCCTCACGCTGCTTTCAGACCGTTTTAGTGAAAAAATACCTCGTGCGGTGTTTTATAACCGGATCTGTAAAAAAGCCTACAAAACTTTCCAGAGTTCTGGGAAAAAGAGTGTTGAAAAGTTTCCATCCCAGATTGTTTAATGACCGGCTTTTTTACTGGAGAATTCTGGAGTGTTATCAATGAGTGTTATCACCGAAATCAGATGGCGTTTTCATGTAGAAAATGAAAGGATCAGTCTGGTCAATACTTTTAACCTATATCAAACAGGGTCGAAATTATAGTCAATGCCGCCATGCCCTGACTTGCAGGCTTCAATTCCGGCGTAGCGGCGTTTGTCTTTTTCGGACAAGCTGGCAAATAGCCGTTGCATTTGGGCTTCGATGGTTCAATCATAGAAAACCATGCAATTATCCAAGATTTAAGTGCGGTTCTTGGCTATTATCTTCGTCAATAAAGGGAAGTTATTTTTGGCAATATCCTATAGTTATGGAAAATTGATGATATTGCCGATTATTTTTCCATGAGTTAGCCGGGTAACTGTCGAACAGAAAATTATCAGTACTGATGCTTTCCCTAAACCGTTTTCAATTAATTCGACTCATCCTCGATGAATACCAGAAGAAATAATTAAATGGACGGGACGTAAAAAGTGATTTACATCATTTTTACATTAAAAATAGCTGTAAGCTTTGATTTATAAGGATTTGATGGTGCCGAAGAGAGGACTTGAACCTCCACGAAGTTACCTTCACTAGCACCTGAAGCTAGCGCGTCTACCAATTTCACCACTTCGGCAAAGAGAATGGGATTTGAAACAGTGAGAATTATACAAGCTTAAGCGCGTTTTGTCAAAAAAATCACCACTTTTTGTGTCTGAGTTCCGTTATATAATGAACGCTTTGAACTCATCTGCCGATAATTATTATGCTTAGCGAAAACCAGCAGCTCATTTTAAAACAAGCCAATTTAGCACTTGCTGTGTTAAGTGAGGTGCGTCTGTTTGAAATCGTTAATAATCCGAATTTAGCTGAACAATTGACTGATGCAGAACTGGAGGAGTTTTTACAGATTGCCAACATCATGTATCGCGGCGGCGAAGCGAGTGTCAGCGATGCCGATTATGATTTTGTATTTGTCGCCGAACTGGTAAAACGCAATCCTGAGCATCCCCTGTTAAGCCGGGTTGAACCGGAACCGGCTTTTTATGGCAAAACGGTGGAATTGCCGGTGAAAATGCTCTCCACCGATAAAGCTTATAGTTTGGCAGAAATTGAACGCTGGGCAGCGCGGATTGAAAAAACCGCTTTAGAATTAGGGAAAGATTATGCCAGTTTGATTTTCAAAGTGACTCCAAAACTGGATGGTTACGCCGCTTATGATGATGGAGAAACCTTGTATACCCGGGGTGATGGTGTGAAAGGCACCGATATTAGCCGGGTGTTTGAGCGTGGTTTACAGGTGGCGAATCAGGGGCAGCGCGGTTTGGGTGCAGGGGAAGTGGTGATTAGCAAAAGTTATTTTACTGCACATTTAGCCGCGCAGTTTGATAACAGTCGCAACTTTCAGGCCAGCATTATTAAGGAAAAAGACCTCAGCCCACACGCGGAACAGGCGATTCAAAATCATGCGGCGGTATTTTATCCGTTTGCGTTGTTGCCTTGTTGGACCGGCGCGGCAAGTCAGTTGTTTGCCGATTTTGAGCATGTGATTAAAACCATTTGGCATACATTAGATTTTGATGTGGATGGCGTGGTGCTGGAAGTCACTGATGAGGATATTAAAAGTTACATGGGCGCAACCCGTCATCACCATCGCTGGCAG
Organism: uncultured Pseudomonadota bacterium; assembly: GCA_903875455.1. Taxonomy (GTDB): domain Bacteria; phylum Pseudomonadota; class Gammaproteobacteria; order Methylococcales; family Methylomonadaceae; genus CAIQWF01. Next base: position 6,624 of record CAIQWF010000145.1, on the reverse strand, counting down.
ATTGCCTATAAAGAGAATTTGAACAGTGCCGAGGTGAAGGTGTTGGGCGTTACGCCGCAAACTTCGCGTTCTGGACGGATTACGCCGGTGGCGGAACTGGAGCCGACCCGTTTAAGCGGGGCATTGATTCAGCGGGCTACGGCGCATAATTATCAAATGGTGGTTGATAAAGGCATTGGCGCAGGCGCGCTTATTCGCTTGGCCCGTAGCGGCGAAGTCATTCCTAAAATTGAAGAAGTATTACAAGTCGTCACGCCTGATGTTCCGACTTATTGTCCAAGTTGTGGACAGGAATTAATCTGGGATGGCGACTTTTTGCTTTGCACCAATAACATTGATTGCCCGGCGCAGGTTTCCAGCACGATGGAGCATTTTTTCAAAGTGTTGGCAAATAATGATGGTTTTGGTGCAGCGACCATTGCCAAACTCTATGCCAATGAAATTCGCAATATTGCCCAGGTTTATCAACTGCAAGCGGAAGATTTCACCGCGATGGGGTTTGGTGCGAAACAGGCGGTGAATTTGGTTAATCAATTAGCGCGTAGTCGCGGCGAAGCGATTGAAGACTGGCGGTTTTTAGCAGCGTTTGGTGTATTCAGGATGGGTTTGGGCAATTGTGAAAAACTGCTTAAACATTATCGGTTGGAAGATATTTTTACTTTGACCGAAGCCGATATTGTCGCGGTGGAAGGGTTTGCGGAAAAAACTGCCGCTGTGGTGACGAAAGGATTTAAACGAATTCAGCCGCTATTTCAGGAAATTTATGCGTTAGGTTTTAATCTGAAAAGCAGCGCACAAAGCACGGAACAGACTGCGCATCCGTTAGCGGGGAAACTTATTGTTTTTACGGGTACGATGGTGCAAGGTTCACGCGATGATATGAAACGGCAGGCGAAAGAGTTTGGCGCGAAAGTCGGTGATGCGGTTTCCAGCAAAACGGATTTGTTAGTGATTGGTGAAAAAGTTGGGGCGACCAAATTGAAGGCGGCGCAAGCAAAAGGGGTGAAGATTGTCACCGAGGCCGAATATCTTGAATTAATCAGTTTATAAAATCAAAAATTAAGAGGCGTTATGAAAGGCTGGGTATATATCATCACAAACAAATCTATGCCAAGTTTGCTAAAAGTTGGCTTTAGTACCAAAGATCCGGCATTAAGAGCGCGAGAGCTATATACTACTGGAGTACCTCATCCTTATGTAGTTGAATATGATGCGTTAGTAAATAACCCCAGAAATGTAGAACAAAAAGCACATTTTTTATTGAAAGCTTACCAAGAAAACAAAGAGTGGTTTAGGTGTGATATTTCAACAGCTATTTTTGCCATTAAACAAGCAGCTGACAATTCTGTCATATCCGAATCAAATAAAGACGACTTAATAATCAGTGAAATCTTGAATGAAGTACATCATACTAAGAAAAATACTCCTTCGTGCGCCCATATGTCTATTGGTTCGCTTCAACTTGAGTTTTGGAAACAACTTTGCGAATTCGCTAAATCAAATAATTATCCATTAGGACTAAGATGCCCTAGCCGTGCTCAAAAATATTGTGATATTAGAATTGGGCGTTCTGATTGTCATGTCAGTATGGCTATTTCAGTTAGAGAAAATAAAATTAGTTGTGAGCTTTATATCTCTGAGTCTAAATTGCTTTTCAACACTTTTTCTTCAAATAAGAAGTCCTTAGAAAATGCTCTGGGAATTAGAGAGTTATTGTGGGACGATAGACCTAACAACGCATGTCGCATTATGGCATTCCATGATTTTGATTTTGAAAATCAAGAGCGTGAAGAAGCATTTACATGGCTTCTACAAACTGCCAACAAATTCAAAAATGTCTTTTCCAAGTAACTGTAGCACAGTAGGGTAGGTATATTTTGTGCCCTCTGCTAAATCAATAAAAACCGCATCCTTGCAAAACATTCATACACAGCGACAGGCAAAAAAAGCCAGCTCACCTTGCAAATGAAACGAGAAAAACGCCATGATAGATTACCGCAAAATCATCACCCTTGAAGCCGGAAAACGCGGCGGAAAACCCTGCATACGCGGCTTAAGAATCACTGTTTATGACGTGCTATCTTGGTTAGCCGGTGGAATGAGCCGCAGCGAAATTATGGATGACTTTCCAGAACTTACCGAAGAAGATATTACCGCCTGCCTTTTATTTGCCGCAGAGCGCGAACATCACTCAGTCAGCATCAAAGCACTATGAAATTATTGCTGGATGAAAATCTGTCGCGCCGCATAGTACCGTTTATTCAAGAACACTATCCTGATTCAACGCAAGTCACTTTAATCGGGCTGGAACAAGTCGACGATGCGGTTATTCGGCAGTACGCAATTGATAACAACTTTATCATTATCACAAAAGACGCAGATTTTTATGAAATGAATCTTGTTTATGGGCAATCGCCTAAAATCATTTGGTTGAAAATGGGCAATCAATCCAAAGCGGCTACGATAAAAATTTTGTTGGACAATCAAGCCATGATAGAAAAAGCCTTGCTTGACGATGATAGAGATTGCATCGAAATTTATTAAAAATCAGCGACCCCACTTTTTAGAGAAAACCATGAAAATCATCAAGAAAACCCGCTATCCCATTTTGTTTTTAGCCTTGTCCTGCTTCGCCTTGCCAAGCTTTAGCAAAATTTTTTACAGCAAAAACGAAGCGATGGAACTGGCTTTTGGCAAAGATGCCCAAGTCGAAGTTTTATCGTTATTTCCTGATAAAGCTGAAATCGCCAAAATTGAAGCTGATGCCAAAGTAAAACTGGAATCCGGCATGTTCAGCTTTTATGTCGGCAAAAAACAGGGCAAAATTTTAGGCTACGCCGCGATTGAAACCGAAACCGTGCGCACTAAACCCGAAACTTTAATGGTGGTATTAAGCGCAGAAGGCGAAATTCAAAAAGTCACATTATTAGCCTTTCACGAGCCGCCGGAATATCAGGCGCCTGACCGCTGGTTTGAATTATTCAACAAAAAAGCCTTGGAAGAACTGGAATTTAGCAAAGGGATTCAGGGAATTTCCGGCGCGACCCTTAGCACCCGCTCCGCGCTGAACAGTGTCCGCAAAGTCGTGGCAATTTACCAAACCATGATTAAAAACAAGGCGAAAAAATAATGCGCTATTTTGTTAGTGGAGAACAACAGCGTAAATCGTTACTCAATGCGCTGGTGCTGATGTTTCTCGCTTATGTGGCCTTGCTGTGGATTAGCAACGGCATGATGTATTTTCATAGGATGGGACTCACGCCGCAGTCGGTGATTGTTTATTATCTAGGCTCGGAAGAATTATTCACCCAGCCGAAAAGTTATGAAGGAATGCTGGAAGTTTTGCATTTTCATCTGTTCTCGATGGGGATGCTGGCGGTGACGTTAACCCATTTAATGTTGATGACCGAGTTTTCGGTGCGCCTGAAAATCTGGCTGAGCGGTTTGGTTTACGGCTCAACCTTGGCGGATGAAGTCGGCGGCTGGTTAGTACGCTTTGTGCACCCGCTGTTTGCCTATTTCAAAATCGCGTCTTTTGTTTTACTGGAACTTTCTTTGGCGGCATTGCTGGTGATTGTGACTATTTCCCTGATTCGGGCCAGAAAACAGATGACACAACCAAAGCAAAGCAGCTCCCCCAAAACCACAGAGCCGCATAAACACCATCAGTCACGCTCGCAGAGACACAAACATCGTTAATTTGCTTAGCTTACCTCAACTCGAAAGCATAACAGGTTACAATACTCGCAACTTTTAGGAGCCTTGCAGCCCCATAAACAGCAGTTACAAATTCCGATTCATTTTTTCAATTAATACAGGATACCTTGCATGAGCAGTTTACCTCCATGTCCAAAATGCGGTTCAGAATACACTTACGAAGATAATGCTATGTACATTTGCCCGGAATGTGCGCACGAATGGTCAGAAAATGCCGGAACAGAAACTGCGGAACAGGAGTTTGTGGTAAAAGATGCGCACGGCACGGTGCTGCAAGATGGCGACAATGTTACGGTGATTAAAGACCTGAAAGTCAAAGGCTCATCATCGGTGATTAAAGTCGGTACCAAAGTCAAAATTATTCGCCTGATTGACGGCGACCATAATATTGACTGCAAAATTGACGGCATCGGTGCGATGCAGTTGAAATCAGAGTTCGTGAAAAAGGCTTAAATCAGGCTAACCTTTTCAAAGATTTTAAATGTCAAAGCGGAGTACAAAACAGGTTTTGTACTCCAAAACATCAGAAATATTCCTGTTTAGCTGCGTTGTGCATACCAGTCTATATCTCGCGTGGTATACATCACCAGTGACAACGCCATAAATAAACCCACCGTGCCAATTAACAACGCATAATCGGTTGCTTGCAAAGTTACATATAAAAAGCCGTAAGTGGTAATTAAGCCAGCCGCCATTAACAAACCCCGTTTGCCACTTTTTAATACTGCCATACTGTATAAAGTAATTAACGTGGTCGAAGCGCAGGAGGCGAGAATATAAGCTAGAAGAAAAGCAATAAATTCCGACAGCGACAACAACGCCAGATAAAATAAACATAGCGCCGCGCCAACCAATAAATATTGAAACGGATGGATTTTTATTTTGCCCGATACTTCAAATAAAAAGAACGCGGTAAATACCAAAGTGACAAATAACACCCCGTATTTAATCGAACGTTCGACGTTGCGATAAGAATCAATCGGCGAAACTAATGTCACCCCGAATAAAGAACTATTGATCGCTTCTAAAGTAAAGGTGCCATTATTGAAAGTCTCACTCCACAATTGCGGATAATTGCGGCCATAATAAGAAATCTGCCATTGCGCCTTAAATCCTTGTTCCGAAAGCTCACGCTGTATTGGTAAAAATGCGCCATTAAAACTGGGGTCTTGCCAGCTTGAAGTTAAATTCACATTGTTTTGAATGCCGATGGGGGCAATTTGTAATCCGCTGCTGCCATTTAAAACCAGATTCAAATTGACATGCAAATCTCTTTGGCTTTGATTTAACAGTCCTTTAATATTGGTTTGTACGCCGGAAACAAAATTCGGCACTAACCCGCCGGGAATTAACGCCAGTTTTTGTTTATTCGCTTCCAGCATTAAGGTTTCATGGGTGCCGCGCAAATCAGTCAGGGCAAAACTAATTGTGGCATCGTCCCATAAAATATCTTTATCGGCTATTTTGAAAGCACTAAAATCAATTTTATTAAATTGTCCGGCGATTTTTAAATTGCCGGTATAAACAATGGCATCATAAATACCGCGATGTAATTTATCCGGTTTTAAATCGCCACTAATATCTAATTGCGTCGGTAAAAAATAAGCATTAATGATTCTGTTTTCAATCACTTCTTTACGCTGTTGAATTTCTTGATTGCCTTTTTTAACCGTTTCTTCAACCCAGGTTTTATAAAAATAGCGATAGGGGATAATTAACACAGGCCCTGCAATGGTCTGTTCTTTTCCCCAGGTTGAAGTAATTTCTGTAATGGTGCTGTCACGTCGCCCCAAACGTTCATCCAGTAATGAGTCAATCATTCCTAACGGAATTAATAACAACAAAATCAAAAAACCAATTGAAGCCACTTTGGATAAAATACTGTCTTTCCATGAAGAAACAGGCTTTTTTTCGGGATATGTCATTTCTGGCTTTTCATTCATTTCATCCGCTTCTTCATCGCTGATAATGTTCATCAAAATTCTCCGGTTGCGTTTTTAATGGCCCAAGCCACATCAGCAGCCTGGCGGTTTTCTTTTACATCATGAACGCGAAACAGCTGCACCCCGGCCATTACGCCTAATGCGGTGGTAGTGGCGGTGGCGGTAACTAATTCACTGGGTTCTGAGACATTGCACAATGCCCCCATAAACCGTTTTCGGCTGGTGCCTAATAATACCGGCAAACCGGTGGCGACAAATTTGTCTAAATGCGCCAGTAAAGCCAGATTGTCCTGCGCCCGTTTGCCAAAACCGATGCCGGGGTCGATGATGATATTGTGTTTTTTTATTCCGGCGGCGATGGCTGTTTCCACGCTGGTTTGCAAACTGGCCAGAACTTCCAGCAGCACGTCCGCATAATGAGGATTGTCCTGCATGGTTTCCGGCGTACCCTGAATGTGCATTAAAATGATCGGGCAATCGGCTTGTGTGGCAACTGTTAAAATTTGGGGGTCATCGCGTCCGGCGGAAACATCATTAATAATATTTGCCCCAGCCTCTAATGAAGCTTTGGCAACTGTGCCCAAGCGGGTATCAACGCTGATTAATATCTCTTTTGAGAGCTGTGACCTGATTGCTTTAATCACCGGAATTACCCGGGCAATTTGTTCCCCGGATGAAACCGAAATTGATTTTGGGCGGGTGGATTCACCGCCAATGTCAATAATATCTGCGCCATCCGCTAACATTTTTTCTGCCTGTTTTAATGCGGCGTCAACAGTGTTATGTCGGCCACCATCGGAAAAACTGTCAGGCGTAACATTTAAAATCCCCATAATCAAAGGTTTGTGAAAGGCGTTAAACATGCGAAAGCTCCGTAGGGTTAAAAATCAGGCGGGTGATTCACGTATAATAGCGAAAATTTTATAACCGTTAAGATAAATATGACACAACCGCGTTTAGCCTG
>CAIQWF010000144.1 GCA_903875455.1 uncultured Pseudomonadota bacterium | reverse complement strand
TGGCAGTGCAAGAACCTCAGCAGCTGCACGTGGCTTAATCCAGCGTAACAATTTGTTCCACAACTCTTCCGGTTCAATCGGCTTGCCCAAATGGTCATTCATACCTGCTTTCAGACAGGCTTCACGGTCGGACTGCATTGCGTTGGCCGTCATCGCCACAATCGGCAGCTCTGCAAACTCGCCACCTAAAGCCCGAATTGCCTCGGTTGTCGCAATGCCATCCATTACCGGCATTTGCATATCCATCAACACAATGTCATAACTTTGTTCCTGCACCCTATTTAAGGCTATGGCACCGTTTTCTGCCACATCAACTGAAATGGATACTTCTTTAAGCAGTTCTATTGCCACTTGTTGATTCAGTTCGTTATCTTCCACCAGCAAGACGTGAGCACCATGAATGCTTGGCAGCTGAGTGAATAATGAAGCGGACTGGTTAGAGTCAGCCGGGTTATTCTGACTTTCACCTCGTAATAACCAGACACAGGTGTTAAACAGGGAAGAAGCACTAACCGGTTTAATCAGAATTTCTTTTAAATCCTGTTTCTGTGCTGCTATAACTAGCTCCTCAGAGTCCGAACTGCTAACCATCACCAAATGCGGCGGATTGGCCAGGTCTAACCTCCGAATTTGAGAGACGCATTCAATTCCGTCCATTTTAGGCATTTTCCAGTCCATGAATACGATTTGATAAGGCAGGTTTTGGTAATCAGCTTGTTTTATTTCTGCTAGTGCCGCTAATCCTGAGTCAGCTTCCTGCACCTGAAAGTGCATTTTTTCCAGCAGTTTACGCAAAACTCTGCGACTAATAGAGCTATCGTCTACCACCAGAATTTTATAGCCATGCACATCGAGCGGCGGCAATAACACCCGATGCTGCTGCGCGGATTTACCTAACTGGGCTGTAAACCAGAATGTTGCACCCTGGCCGTATTCACTCTCCACCCCGACCGTACCGCCCATTAGTTCCGCCAGTTTTTTGGAAATTGCCAACCCTAAACCCGTGCCACCGTATTTGCGGGTGGTTGAAATATCGGCCTGCTGAAAACTCTTAAATAATAACGCCTGTTGCTCCGGGGTTAAACCGATGCCGGTATCATGCACAGCAAAATATAAGGTCATTGAATTGACATCATCCTGCTGCATGGAAATTTTAATGACAATCATCCCGGACTCGGTAAATTTGACCGCATTGTTGGCATAATTAATTAAAATCTGCCCTATGCGCATGGCATCGCCAATCAGAAAATCAGGAATGACAGGATCGACATCAAAAATCAGCTCCAGGCCTTTGGCCGAGGTTTTTTCAAGGAGCAAAGCCGATAATTTATCCAGAACACTATCCAGACTAAATTCAACCTGCTCAATATTAAGCATTCCGGCTTCAATTTTGGAAAAATCCAGAACATCGTTAATAATTCCGAGTAAATGCTGACTGGAGCTAGAGATTTTATTCATAAAATCCCGCTGCCGCAGATTCAGGTCGGTTTTGAGCATCAGGTGGGTCATGCCGGTGACGGCATTCAACGGCGTACGGATTTCATGGCTCATATTGGCTAAAAATGCTGATTTGGCCTGGTTTGCCTGTTCAGCCTGAGCCTTTGCAATCATGGCTTCATGAGTTCGCTGCCGCACCAGATCTTCCAGATGGTTTCGATGGTTATCCAGTTCCTGTCCCAGACGTTTTTTCTCGGTAATATCTTCCATCATAGCAAGATAATGGCTGACAGATCCGTTGGAGTCACGCAACGGCCCAATAATGGCGAACTCTATATATTCCCTGCCATCCTTGCGTTTGTTAATAAATTCGCCTTTCCAGACCTGTCCTTGTTCCAGCGTTTGCCACATGTCACGATAGGTTTCCGGCGGGGTTTTACCGGAGCCAAAAATTTTCGGTTTTTGCAGATGAACTTCCATACGGCTGTAGCCTGTCATTTCAACACAGGCTGAGTTCACATATTCGATTTTACCTTCGTTATTGGTAATGACGATACCAATCGGGCTTTGTTCTATCGCCTGCACGAACCGGTAAAGTTCGGCTTCAGTCTTCTGTTTTTCGGTGATATTGCGACCTATGATCACCATCGCCTGTCTTTGCTCTTTCTCATCGAAAACCGGGACTTTTCGGACTTCAAAATCCAGTTTTCGACCCTTTTCAACCGTAACAGCCTCAGAAAACAACATCAACCTTCCTGCTTCCCAGGTTTTTTCATCATCCTGTAAACACCGTTCATATGCAGGTCGCAACTCAGGACACAGTTGTGCCAGCTCCATATCGGTTTTGCCCTGCCAGGAAATATTGTCTAGTTTGAATACCCGCTTGGCAGCTTTGTTGGTAATCAACCAGCGACCGTCACCATCCTTGAAAAAAATCGCGTCAGGAATCGCCTCAATCAAAGCGGTGAAGCGCTTGTTTTTAACAAGTTCCATTTCCGTTTGCTTACGCTCAGTCACATCATATAGCAACACTAGAATAGTATCAGTGGCAGAAGATATTTTTGTAGCACTGGCCAAAATGCCCCTTTCAGTGCCATCTTTGCAAGAAACATTAACTTCCAGCGGCGCAAACCTTCTGTTTTCATCCTCAATAGTGGCAAGATCAACTTTCCAGTGATTTATTACCCATTGCCGATATTCAGGATTTGGATAGGCCTTGAACATCATCTCAGAAAAAGAAGAAAAATCCTCCAGGCCATAACCAAACGTTTTAACAAAAGCCGGATTTAAAAAAGTAATATGATCTCCTTCAAGCAAAAACAAAGGCACAGGAAAAATATTTATAATCAGCCGGAAACGTGATTCGCTAGCTTTTAAAGCCTGTTCAGCCAGTTTGCGTTCAGTGATATTTTCATGGCTAACCACCACACCTTTTTTTGCCCCCGTTAAAGGCACTACATTCATATCAAACCAGCGTTGTTCGGTAGGTGAATTACAGGCGTATTCAAATTGAAAACTGCTGCGGGTCCCTGCCAGCACAGCCATAATCCCATACTGAGCTGTAATTGCCTCCTGCAAGCTATCATCGCTGTAAGCCTTTTGACACACTTCAAAATAATTTTTCCCTAAACTATAGCAATGCTCTTGAGATAAACCATTGCTCTCCCCAAAGTGACACCAGGCCTGATTGATGCCGATGATAATGCCATTCTCATCCAATATCGCAATATGCGCGGTCAAGGAATCAAATACACTAAAAATAAAAGCCTGGTTATTTTTTAGGTTTTCCTCCATCCGCTTTTGTTCGGCAATAAAAAAACTTAGCATTGCCATTATCACTCCAGACACAATCAGAGAAGCGATAAAGCCAATGATCAGATACTTTAATAGCGGCTCTGCCTTCAGCGCCAGTGCGGAGCTTAAAACTATTATTTCAGTGAGTCCGACTGACAAAATAACCGACACTAACCATAATTGCCACAATGCCATGCGTCGTAGCTGCAAAACTGTAGGGTTTAAAGTCTGCATCTGATCAAAATTAAAAAATAACATAAGCCTTTTCTGGTTATAGAAAGTCGTTTAGAAAACCTTCTTTGTCATTTGGGAGATAATGACAGCAGGTATACTCGTCAGTATCCTGTTTTAAAACTGCTTTTTTTACGCTAGCGCATTAGCAAATAAACCTGCTAACAAATTGAAAAAGATATAAAAAATAACTTTCCTCAAGTCGCTTGTGGTGAAAGGGAATTATTTTTTAGCCATATTCTAATATATTCAGGAATGCGGATAATAATCCCTTAGCGATTTTCAGGTAATATTTTACTCTAAGCCAGCTTACTGAGGTAAGGTAATCTGTTTGAGAATGTCTGTGGCCTGATCGAAATCAAAATTTTGAATCGCGTTATAAAAAGGCTGATACTGTTCTGCCAGGGCCTGTTGCAGAAAAGCCTGGTTATTTTCTGTCACAGAAACAGCATCACTATCGTTTTCTTCCAG
>CAIQWF010000143.1 GCA_903875455.1 uncultured Pseudomonadota bacterium | reverse complement strand
TTTGAACGACCGCGCTTACCAATTGGAGTGGCATTCCAGGCCATGTCTTTGTCAATCCAGATGAGCATAGAGCCTCGTTTTTTGAGGGCTTCGTTGTATTCTTTCCAGTTCTTGGTTTGATATTTTTGCACAAAAGGTTGGGTCATAATGCTACTTTAGGGTCTGCTTGTTGTTCCCGAAAGTTTGCTTTATTTGGTCGATTTGTGCAACAAAGCCAATACACTCAATAAACTAAGTTATAACGTTATCGCTTTTACGCTGTTTAATTTCACAAAAAAACCTGTAAAATCCCTATAAAAAGCTGTTTAAAACTAACAAAAAAGCGTCAAAAAGCAGAAAGGGGAAAGAATGTACAATTTAACCAGATCCAAAAAACTCGCTCTGGCTGCTATCACCAGTATGGCTATATTGATTCCAGAAAGTGCTTATTCATTGGGAATTGGCGATATTAAACTGCATTCAGGCTTCAATCAAAATCTTAAAGGCGAAATTGAATTGCTGGTTTCGCCTAACGAAGAAATATCAGATCTTTATATCGGTTTGGCGCCACCGGAAAAATTTGATGCGGTCGGAATACCTTGGAGCTATTTCCTCAAGAAAATAAAATTTAGACCTGTTAAAAGAGCTAATGGTTCAATTTTTATTGAGCTGAGTTCAAATGAAAGTTTAAAAGAGCTTTTTTTGAGTTTTGTTTTAGAAGTCAGCTGGAATAAAAGTAATCTTTTAAATCGCGAATTTACTGTGTTGGTTGACCCGTCAGCCAGTTATAAATCAGCAGCGGCTGCAATCAGACACAAAAGAATATTTTCAGCAAAAACTGATGGAGATTCGACAAGCAAATATACAGGCCAATATGGCCCGGTAAAACCCACCGACTTTATTTGGAAAATTGCCAAAAAAACCAGATATCCCGATATATCGATAGAACAAATGATCATGGCTCTTTACAAAGCCAACCCTGATGCGTTTTATGCCGATAACATCAATTCTCTGGCGGTAAAGGAAATGCTCAACATTCCTGAAAAGGAATTAGCACTGGAAATGTCGCGCAAAGAAGCACTAGCCGCCGTCAAAGAACAAAACATGGCCTGGAAACATCGTGATGTTACAGATAAATCTACTTCGCCAGAAATTACGACTGATATTGCCGGTATTACCCCAGGCAGAACAGCGGAAACATTTGATTTAAATCTTGCTAAAAAAGTTTCTAGGTTTCCTGATAGCGCGGCATCGGTTAGCAGTGCCGAGAAAAAACCTAAAGAAAAACAACCATCCGCCATTTCCAGCGCCGAAGGTTTGGCTTTGCTTGCCAGACTGGAAAAACTGGAACAGAAACTGGACATGATGCAAAGTCTGTTGCTGAAAGATAAGCCGTCAACGCCTTCTGCGCCAACAGCCACCAGTGATAAATCGGCTCTTGAAAATGATGTTGAAGCGAAAACCAAACCGCAAGTTTCCAGTAGCGAAGGATTGGCTTTACTTAACAAACAGAATGAATTGGAACAAAAACTGGAGATGATGGAAAAACTGCAAACGCCAAACAACTCTCCAGCCGCAGCACCACAACAGCCAAACAAACCGGCCACTGCCTTGCAAGCCAATCTTGCGTCACAAGCCGCTGAACCAACCAGACCAGCCCCCGCACCGCCTCAGAATACTATCCAGCCAGAACCGGAAAACCCTATGTTGCCTGCGTTATATGGTGTAGCAGGAGGTGTTTTTTTAAGCATTCTGGGTGGTTTCTTCTGGTGGCAGGGAAAAAGAAGTCAACAGCAAGCAGCGTCGGAAAGAACCTCTCAATATTCCAGTCCTGCTTTACCGATTCGCTTGGTTAATCAGTTTAAAAACGGTTCTGCTAATTCGATGGATGAAGATAAAGGTTTTTTATCAGATGCTGTTGATGCTTTTGATTCTGACCATATCGACCCGCTCACAGAAGCTGATATGTATCTGGCTCATGGTCTGTATGAAAATGCAGAAAGTTTGATGCGCCAGACCATTCAACATCATCCTGAAAAAACTGAATATCTTTTGAAATTGCTGGATATATTTTTGGCAAGTAATAATAAAGCCGCTTTTAACAGCTATGTAGCAGAGTTAATAGGCTCTGGAAATAATACGCCTGAGCTTTTGAATGCCATTGCCAAGATGGAGATTAAATTTCGCAATGGCTCCACTTTTGATTTAAGCAAGCTTAATGCAGCTCCTGCGGTAGATAGCAATATTTCAGAAGCCGCCGACACTAAACAGCCAGATGTTAAGTTAGCTAATGAGCCTGAAACGGCAACAAACCAGAAAATAGCCTTTGATTTAACCAGTTTTAATGTCGAGGCGGATGAAAATACCAACCTTGAAACGGCTGATAACAGTCAATCAGAAACGGAATGGCTTGCTGAAAAGCCAGCAGCACATAATGACATTGCTTTTGATTTATCGGATTTTTCGATAGTCTCAGATGGAGAGGCAGAAGTTGAAGTTGTTGAGAATAAACCAGCAGAGATTGAACAATTTGATGACCAGCCAGTAACAACTAATGAAATTGCTTTCGACACGGCTGATTTTGATACAGATGCTGTTGCAAATACGGGAATTGAATTTGAAGATGTCGATTCAACCGAAATTGACTCTTTTGCTGATGACGAAGCGACAGCCAGCCACGAAGTTGATTTTGATGTTTTTAATTTTGATACCGAAGCGGTTGCAAACCCAGACTTTGAAACTATTGATGATCAGCAGGAAAACATTGAGTTGAGTGATGATGAGTCAGCAGGAAATAGTATCGCCTTTGATTTGCCGAATTTTCAGCCGCAACCTGCCACAAATGCGAATACTGACATTGTTGATGCCGAAATGGCTGCGGGCAATAGCATAGCTTTTGACTTGTCTGATTTTGAGATAGAGCCGGAGCCGCTTGCCAAGCCAATCGCTGAAACCGTTGATGATAAATAATCCTTGCTAAAGGATATGGTCCAGCAATAACTTCGCTAAATCGGTTCGTGATGAGCTTTTGTCCAGCCACAATGGTCTTCGACAAGCGTGGGGCGAACAGTTGATTTAGAATCAGGATGTTTTTAGTTATATCCTAATCCCGCTATTTAAATCACATTACAATCTTATTTTTTAAGGACAGATTTACCACGTTATGAAATTATTACTCGACTATCTTGCGCTTTGCTGGTTTAAAAACGATCCTGTTGAGCTGGTGCCTGAAAAAGCGTTTACGCAAAAAGTCATTATTTTTTTTCTGATTAGCAGCTCGATTATCGAAGGATTCATTGCCGAGTACGAAGGCGTGATGGAGGCGTGGCTTAGAGCAGTGATGGCAACTTTATTCATTGCGACATTAGTCTGGAGAATGAAGCAATGGCGGTATTTTCAACGCTTACTGACCGCCATTTTTATCTGTGAAGATGTGATTGTGCCATTGGCGGCTATTACAGACGGCGGCTTATATCATTACATGATAGTCAATCATGTTAGTTATGGCGGGTTGACATCCGTCGTGTTTACCGAAATCGTCACAGGGGCGATGGCCTTTTTGTATGTACTTTGGTACTTGCTGGTAGTTGCCTATATTTTGCGCAAGTTTTTTCAGTTTGATTTTTGGACGAGTTTTATTCTCGCCTTCAGCTATTTTGTCCTCACCTATGGCGTTCCAATGATGTTATTCGACATGTAACCGTTATAATAACTCTTAAAAACAACCTGTCTTAAGCTTTAACAGCCACTGCGCAATGAAAATACTCAACCTTTATTTTAAAAATATCAACTCATTGGAAGGCGAAAGCCGGATCGATTTTCAGCAAAATCCGCTGGCTAATGCCGGAGTATTTGCGATTGTCGGCCCTAATGGTTCGGGGAAATCCAGTATTTTAGATGCAATCAGTCTGGCCTTTTATGGCGAAACCTTTCGTTTCGACAGACCGTCTGAACATGTGATGACAGCCCACGCCACCGAAAGTTTTGCCCAGGTGGAGTTTGCCCTCGGCGAACAAAAATTCAGAACCCGCTGGCAGGTACAACGTAAAGATAACCAGCCGCACGCTGAGTTATTAGCGCCACAAATGCAACTAGTCGCACTGACAGCCAATGGTGAAGAGATTTTGGAGCAAACCGAGCAAGGCGTGTGCGGCAAAATTACTGAGATTATCGGAATGGATTTTCGTAATTTCAGCCGCTCCATCATGTTGGCGCAAGGGGATTTTGCCGCGTTTCTGAATGCTCTGGACAGCGAGCGGATGGACATTCTGGAGAAAATGAACAGCGGTGATATTTATGAAAAACATAAACAGGAACTGCGTGACAATACCGCATCCGCCCAGGCCGCACTGGAGCAAACCCAGCAGGAACTGACCCTGCTGCCGTTGATGGATGCGGTGGCGTTGGAAGCCAGTGAACATGATCTGGCCGATTTTAGGGAGCAAGTCAGTGAATATAAACAGCGGCAAAATGAAATTCGCGAACAGTTGACATGGGCTGAAACTATCAGTGCCTTTGAACAGCAGATTGAAAAGCTGGAGAAAAACCAACGCCAAACTACAGAACAGCTTAAACAAAAACAAGGCCAGCTGGAAAAAATTGCCGCCGTACAAGGGGCGTTGGCTTTTAAAGAACAAATTGCCAGCATTGCAGATCTGCAAAAACAGGTAGAGCAAAGCCAGAAAACCTGCAATAGCTATAAGCAGGAAGTCACTCAGCTCCAAAAACAACTTACTTCCCAAGGCTTGCCGACCGCAATAAGTTCGCCGAAAAATGTGGCCGAGCAAAAACAGGCTATCGACGATTTAAAACATCAGGTCGGTCAGTTAAAAATGGAGGTTAGTTCGCAAACCAATCTGCAACAGGCCTTGAACAAACAGCTGCATGAAAAGCAGGCAATTCAGACTGCCACTTTGCGCTGGCTGGAAGCCCATAGTGCAGAAAAAAGTTTGCTGGATCATTTTCCTGACACCGGCAAATTAAGAACCCTGCGTGAAGAAATTATCGAGCTGGATGCGCAGCAGCAGTTATCCTCAAAAAAATTCAAAGCTTCTGACCAGTCGCTGAAAAAAAATGAAGCCGCTTTAGAACAGGCCAAAGCCAAAAGTGTTGAATATGAGCACCAGTTATTAAAAGCTGAAGATGAAATCAACAAGATTTTATCCGGCAATTCCCTGGCAGATCTGGAAGCATTGTTAGCTGAGCAAGAGCAGCGGGTAGTGGATTTTGACGAGCTCTATGCACTGGCACGGGTAAACCAAAAAGTCAGTGGCGGTGGTTTTTTCAGTTTTTTCAGCAAAAAAACGGTTGATGAAGAAGAGGTTGACATACCGGCCTTGAAAAAACGTGCCGATGATTTGGCAGACCAGATTATCCACGGCAAACATATCCGCAATACTTTGGAACAGGCAGTGCTGAATGAAGTTTTAATTCAAAGACTGCGCTATGAAAGACCGCATCTGGTTGAGGGCAAACCGTGTCCGTTATGCGGGTCTATCGATCATCCTTATGCAACACTTCCACCGAAAGAGGTTGACTCCAGACAGGCCTTGACCAATCAGAAAATCAGGCTGGAAGAACTCACAGCGCAGGCCGATAGCGTCAACAGGCAAATTGCGGCGGCAGAAAAACACACTGAAGACAGCAAAATAAAAAACCAGAATCTGCAAAAAACGCAGTTTGAATTTAATGTTCTTAGCAACAAACTGAATGTGGCCAGCAAAGAATTCCATATTGGCAATTTGTCAGGCCTGAAAAGCCTGTTGCAACAAGAGCAGACCGAGTTAAAAAATATCCGGGAGTTATTAAAGCGCCACCAGCAGCAACAGGACAAAATCGCCAAACTGAAACTGCATATTGAAAAAGAGCAGGCCACTATCAAGCAATTGCAGGAAGTACGTGGACAGCTTAGCAGTGATACCGGGATTTTGCCGCAGGAGTTGCAGGACATAGAAGCCGCATTAGCCAAATGCAGGGAAGAAGAGAAAATCCTGGCAGAAGAAGTGCTGGGGGAATTAGCGACGCTAGGCGAAGCGATGCCGGAAAAACTCAAGGAGGAAGAATTAATTGAACGACTGACCACCCGGCGGCGTGAATATTACACCAATGTGCTGCGTGATAAGGCCCTGACAGAGGAAATCGAGTCTCTAACGGAAAAAGTTGCGGCCAGCCAGCAAAAAATTGATCAGCAAAATGCCAAACTGGAAGAGTTATCCGCCGCTTTGCAAGTCGAGGAATCAGCCGGTTTGCAACTGGCCTTGCTGGAAAAACAAAAATTGTTGCTGGAGCAGGAACAGCTTTACAGCAGTCGGCAACAACAATTGCAAAGTGTAGAACAGGCTTTCAATGCCAAATTAACCGGCAGCCAGTTTACTGAGTTGAAGCAGGTGGTTGAGGCTCTGGCCTTGATTGATACACAAGCAAATCTGGAGCAACAAATCCTGGAGCTGGAAAAGCAACTGGAACGCATTACTCAGGATTTGCAAAAAGTCCAGGCCCAGCTTGCGGCAGAACAGGCTATGACTGTGACAGCTATCAGTGCAGCAGAACTGGAAGCCTTACAGCGTAGCGTCACTGAAAAACTGGCTATCGCTACTGAAGAAGTGCGGCATATTGAAGAAAAACAGCGAAACCAGGCCGGATTGCAGGAAAAATATGACAAGTTGACTACGCAGTTGACACAACAACAGGCACAACTGGCCGAGTTAAGTGAAACTTTACGCTTGAGTGAAGCTAACGGCATGACATTCCGTCGTCAGGTGCAACAAAAAATGATTGCGCAATTGCTAGGACAAACCAACAAAATGCTGGAGAAAATCAGCGGCCGTTATTATTTACGGCAACTGCCTACTGACCAAGGTTTGGCACTGGAAATCGAAGATACCCAGCAGCAAAATATCCGCCGTTTGCCAAAATCCTTGTCGGGCGGGGAAAGCTTTGTGATTAGTCTGGCGTTGGCGCTGGGCTTGTCAGAGCTGGCCAATAATGGCAAGGCGGTGGACTCGCTATTTTTGGATGAAGGCTTTGGTAATCTGGATGCCGAAGTGCTCACCACAGTGGTGAACACTCTGCAAAGCCTGCGGGTACAGGGCAAAACCGTTGGGGTTATTTCGCACGTTGACGGCGTGAAAAAACGGATTAAAACCCGGATTGAAATGGTGAAAAAACCGAATGGTTTAAGTCAGCTGAAAAAAGTGTCCTGATTATAAAAAATGGATAACATCGGTTGAAAAGATGTTATCCATAACGCCGGAGCTACTTTTTAAAGCTAATAAACTGCCGCAACGGCGAACCGTGTTTCCAGATAAACGCTTCGGTGTAATAGTGCATCAGCGATAAATAGCCAATCAAGCCCAGCGTAACCGCCTTGTGAACTTCCACATCAAATAATTCCCGGGTGATAAAACTCACCAAATCATTGCCATACACCTGCAACACAAAAGTCAAAAATGCCGACAGCAATGGCAACACCAGGAAAACGTGAATGTTACAGCGTTTTGCAGCCTGATAAAGCCAGTTTTGCGGCTGCTGATAATGTTTGTTGTAATCGTGGGTAACATAAAAAATATAGGCGGTCGCATCATGTACCAGACGCGGCATTAAAATCGCCAGAAAATAATAGTGCTGGATATACAGATAAAAGCTGCCCAATACCAATAAGGTATTCGCCCAAAGAAAGGTTTTTCCCAGCTGATTATCGATATAACGCTGACAAAAAACAGTGATTATCAGCAAGCAAAAACACAAACTGGAAGCACTGAATTTAATCCATTCGGCTTGCTGGGCATTAACGGTATCTTTTAAAAACATCCCCATATAAATGAAAACGCCGGCGCCCACGCTAAACCACAACAAGGAATAAAACAGCGTATCAGGCAAACGGTAAACCCCGCGCCCCACACCGATTTGTTGTTTTAAAACATGATAAACCGTCCAGCAGGCGGTGATGATATATAGCGCAACGTAAGGAATAATCAGACTGCCAATGCCAAAAAAAAGGATGATTAATAACGTCATCAAAATCAGTTTGGGCTGATAAAAACGCAAATATTCTTTATTTGTCCCTAATAGCATCGTGCTGGCGAGAATATGCGGAGTGCCAAACAGGATTTGAAATATCAGAAAGTGCGCCGGACTGCTGGGCAAGTTTTCCAGTAATCGTCCGTTTAAAAAAAACGTGTCAGCTAATTGCAGCAACAAACAAATCGGGATGATGCTGTAAAGTCCTAATAGCAGCCGAAACGATACCGAGAGTTTTATGTCGCTGGTTTGGTTTTGAATGATGATACTAGCCGGGGTCATGAGTCTGCCTTCTTATTGTTTTGATTTTGTTAATTTAAAAACCTGCTGGCCAACATCAAACATGACTTATAAATGCGCTGACTATTAACGCTTTTTTTCAATATTCGTGTAATTCGATGTTCCGGTTTTTTGCAGTTAAACTCCGGTTATTTTAGCAAAAAAAATTGTAAAAAATCGATTTTAAAGGAAATTTTGATTGCTAATTGGGCTCTTATCTATTTTAAAATCAATTGCTTATAAAAACCACCAACTGGTTTTCAGATTTTTAAAAAAGCCGTTTTTTAACAACCTCTCCCCAACAACACCTTTGCAAATATTGCCGTATCAATTGCTACGTTGAATTGCTAACTCAATTTAGGCAGGTTATTTGTAGCCATGTTGCTCAAGAATTATTCGCAAAAATACAGAACTGGACAATGTGCTAGAATAACTCAGGGTTTGATTTTTTTCAGATAAGCAAGC
>CAIQWF010000142.1 GCA_903875455.1 uncultured Pseudomonadota bacterium | reverse complement strand
GCAGTTCCTGTTGTGCTACCTCAGATAGCGGTTGTACAAATTTTAATCGTGGCATTGTGAATGCTCAAAAAATTCTAAATTTTATACCATGTAACTTTTGTTTAACTACTTACTGAATTATCTCATTATAAAGGCTTTGAAGCTAATAAAGGCTTTGACTATAAATATTCAACATTGAATGAGAAAGCCATTCACAGAGCTCAGCACAAAATTGATGCTAATGGAAAAAAACAGTCATATATGTGGACCAAAAAAGGCTTTGGATTTTAATAAGGAGAACATACTATGTTTTTCAAAAAAGAAGTAAGACCAGAATTTGGGTATCGAGCCTTATTTTTTTATGTTGGCCAACAAGCAGTGATAAGCCGCGAAATTGCTTACGGCAGAGGTAGGGCTTTTATGCTAGACAATACTTCATGGCTTGTTACATCAGAATTCGACTGTCCAATCAAAACAAAGGTATTGGTAGTTGCTGCTTTGGATAAGCTAACACTAAAAGTAATTCCAGTTTTGCATTAAAAACTTATCGTGCTGGTTCGAAAAATCCTTAGTTCCTGTTTTATGAATAGTTACTTGGTCATCTACCTATCCAGTTCGCTCTGGGGCGACAAGCCACCTTCGGGTGGCTTTGTCATTTCTAGGGATTATAAAAATGTACACCATTGTTTATGTTGATGAACACAACCTTTGCTACGGTTTACTGAGTAAATCAGCTTACAAGTGACTTGATCTGTTCGCCCTGTTCCAAAATCATGTACTGGACAGATCCGCAGAAGTGATAGAAGTACTTTGTTATCCCCCTTGTCAAAAAAGAAATGCCTGATGACCCACAATCCTCATGACAGCAACAGATTTACCTTGAAGCTCTTCTCAGAATGCCACCGCAGAAAGTGACGATCATTGAAGGTAGATCTGCAGACTCATAAAAATTTTCAAAAACTCATTTACTCATTATTTCAAATGAGTAAATACTCAAATGAGTATATGAGTATTTGAGTAAATGATAAGCGTTTGATGATTGATTTTGTACGGCTATTTGCCGCCATGTTATACTGACACTTTTCAGCAACCGGAGACGATGATGGAAACCATAACATCTAACACCCAACGCCTGGAAATGCGGGTGGATCTGGAAACCAAGCAACTGGCAGAAAGGGCGGCGTCCGTATTAGGCTGTGCATCACTGACGGAATACATCACCCGTTTGATTCGGGAAAACTCACCTAAAATCATTCAGCAACAAACTGAAATCAGGTTAAGTCAGCAACAGTTTGAACGTTTTATGACCTTGTGTCAGGACACCCGCTTAAAACCCGGCAAAAAAATCCTGGCCGCAGCAAAAAAACTGGACAGTGAGGGCTTTTAGTGCAATTTGCGCAACAGTTTGTCTTGCTTGACCTGAAACAGCATGATGTGAAAGGTTTTGACTGCGGCAAGGAAGACATGAATTTATTTTTAAGCCGTTATGCCGATAAAAACCGCAAACTGGGTTTAAGTTCAAGCTGGGTGTTGTCAACTATAAATCAAGAAACTGGCAAAAGTCCGATAGCGGCTTATTACACGTTGGCTTCCTGTACGGTCAGTCGGGAACAAATTTCAGTTGTGCAATCTTTGCCAGCCTATCCTGTGCCAGTGGTGTTGTTGGCGCGATTGGCGGTGGATCTTCGTTTTCAAAAGCGTGGACTGGGTGCAAAAACGTTGGTTTCGGCACTGTGGCAAGCCGTTTTTTTGACTGAAAGAGGTTTGCCTGCCATAGGTGTCATTCTGGATGTGCTGGATGAAGAGGCTTTGCAGTTTTATCAAGGCTTTGAAATTTTTCACGCCTTTACTGATAATCCCATGCGGTTATTTGTGCCGATGCACGTCCTCAAACAGCTTTAAAAGGCAAATGATAAAATGAGTAAATGAGTGTTTGAGTGTTTGAGTAAAAACTCAAATGAGTAAAATTTCAAAGTTTCATATACTCATTTGAGTATATGAGTAAATGAGGATTTGAGTAAATGAGTAAAATCATAGCAATATTAAATCAAAAAGGTGGGGCGGGTAAAACCACGCTTTCCACCAATCTGGCCCGTGCCTTGCAACTGGATGGTGATAAGGTTCTGCTGGTGGATTCCGATCCGCAAGGCAGTGCCAGGGACTGGAACGCGGCAGCAAACGGAGAATTGCTACCAGTGGTCGGGCTGGATCGGGTGACACTGGCAAAAGATATTCAGGCCATACAGGATAACCAGGACTGGCTGATTATTGACGGTGCGCCGCAAATTGCCGAGCTGGCGGTGGCGGCGATTAAATGTGCTGACATTATTTTAATTCCGGTGCAGCCTTCCCCTTATGATGTGTGGGCATGTGAAGACCTGGTTGACATCATTAAAACCCGGCAGGAAGTGACCAATGGCAAACCCAAGGCGGCGTTTGTGATTAGTCGGGTGATTAAAAATACCCAGTTGAGCAAAGAAATCGGTGAGGCATTGGAAGGGTACAACCTGCCTGTTTTTAAAAGCTACACCTCACAGCGGGTGATTTATCCCAAAAGTGCGGCAACCGGCTCAACCGTGCTGGATGCGGAGCAGGCCAATGAAGCGGCTGCCGAAATTCGTGCCATTGCCAAAGAATTAAAGGAGTTTATCAATGCTTAAAGCAGGCAAACCGACCACGCTTAAATCTCAAAAAGAACTGGCGATTGAGGCTGTCAAAGAACTGGATGTCCCAGAAGAAGCAACGACAGAAACGGCAAAAGCCAAAACCAAACGCTTTAATGTCGATATTCCTGAAGAACTGCATCGGGCTGTCAAGTTACAGGCAACCCACGAAGGTGTTACTTTGAATGAACTGGCGGTACGGCTTTTGAATGAGTATTTGAGTAAAGTTTTAAATGAGTAAATGAGTAAATGAGTAATATTTCAAATACTCATTTGAGTTTTTGAGTAAGTTTTGGAGACAACATTATCTGTATAAATTTTCGTTATCTTAATGATATTACCGAAGATCAATATAGTTTATCTGGGAATTATTCGATGTTAACAGACGGAAACTTTTGCTTGTTGGTTAATATAATTAACGCCACTTTGTTTAAAAATCAAGACTCGCCCCCTGCTGTTTAAGCCAGTTTTTTCTTTCCTGAAAATCCGGCATCAGTTTATCGACTTCATTCCAGAAAGCGGTAGTATGGTCGCGGTAATGGAAATGGCATAATTCATGGACGATAATGTAATCAATGATTTTTAACGGAGCCATCATACATTTCCAATGAAAAAACAATTCCCCATTCTTTGCACACAAAGCCCATTTAAACCCCAGATCTTTAACTTTCACAGCAGCAGGCGATACACCGGCTTTAGCTGCAAAATAATCAACCCGTTCTGTTAATCGTTGTTGACCTTTTTGGCTATAAAACTCCTGCAAAGCGGCTTTTGCGCTGTTATTCACCACGAAGTCTTGACGCAAATAAAACCGCCCCTGTTTTAGTTTTACAGGTTCATTCTGCTCTTTCGCTAAAGTCAGCCGATAACCGCGCCCCAGATATAAAAAAGTTTCGCCATTAACCCATTCGCGTTCTACATGGGCAGCATTCAGGTCTTGCCATTCCGCCAGGTTTCTATAAATCCATAGCCGTTTACTTTCGACCACTGCATCAACCTGTTCAGGAGTCAGATGCTTGGGCGGACGTACCGTAATGACACCATTGCGCTCAATCACAATATCAGTGGTTTTGCGCTCAGTGCCTGCTAACAACTGATAATCTATATCTCTTACTCTACGGGCAATCATTGCAGCCCCTTTAATAATTGTTCATGCCGGTTTTTGGCCAGCTTCATAATTTCTACCGCAATCCGTTCTCGTTTTTGTTTTAACTCCTCAATTTCTGACAACATCAATAGGGTTTTAAGCTCACTACGTAACTGTTTTTGCTTGTCCGGGTTGTGCCAGAAATCAATACTACCAATAGTGCTTTGTAATAACTCAATAACCAACTCCATTAACTTCCTGATTTTTTCTTGATGCTCGGCAGGAACTTTACCTTCAGCAAAAACTTCATTCACAATATGTTGGTAAAAAGTGGTGGCTTCCTGACTCATGCCGTCCTCGCCCTGTTGACGACCGCGTATCGCTTCCTCACGCAATTTTTCAAATTCTTCAGCTAATACCGCCCATTGCTCGTGGTACTGAGTAATAAGGTTTTCAACTTTTTCAGTCAGGGTTTTATAAAAAGCCGGATCTTCGTCATGATGTACGGTGCAATGTTTGCGAATGGCGTGTTCCATTTCACTGGCTTTTGCCTGATCATTGCCAGCAGCATGTTGATTGAGTTGTTCAATAAAGTTATCGGCTAATAGTTCAATCGGTGGCACTTTCGGATTAATCCCCAAACTGATTAAGTGCTGATTGATTAACTCTTTCACTTTTTCGCCCGCATCGCCTAAATCCAGACTATCGTCTTTATAACGCTCTTTGGTGACGCTTAAGATATAGCCAAAACGTTTCGCCGGTACGCGATAAGGCTGAGCGGTTTCATGTGGCAGAACAATATCCAGACTCATCAAAAACTTTTTTAAATAAACTTCAAAATCGGCGCGGATTTTTTCGTCTTTTAACCGATTAACCGCGTGATGAACCACCTCTGCATCCTGCTGTAGATTGCTTAATTTGCCTTGCACAAAATCCTCAATTTTTAAAACCTTATGCGTTTTAAACAGATTTAATAAGCGTTGATAACGCTCTTCCAGAATTGGAATTTCTGAGGTAATGCTTTTCAAACCGTCGGTGAGTTCCTGCACCTCATCAGTTGCCGCATACAGGGTTAAGGCTTCGGTTAAATGATTGGCAAGGCCAATATAATCGACGATATAGCCGCGTTTTTTTCCTTTTGCGACCCGATTGGTACGGGCAATGGCCTGTAGCAAAGTATGTTCACGAAGCTTTTTGTCGATATACATCACCTGTTCAATCGGTGCGTCAAAGCCGGTCATCAACATATCGCAGACAATTAAAAACGCGATGCCGGTATAGGCTTTATCAGGATCATCCAAATCAAAAGGCTTGCAAAAGTTTTCAACCGCATTCCAGGCTTTAGCCTGTTTTCTAGCCTCGGTCACATACGCGGCTTCATTGGTGCCGTCCGATGAAATCACCACCACCGCTTTTAAAAAACTGATTTTTTTAATCAGCTCCAAATCAGGTTCAGGCTCTGCGGTTTCGCTGGTTAGCCTTTCAGAAATAGCGGTTT
Source organism: uncultured Pseudomonadota bacterium (assembly GCA_903875455.1). Classification (GTDB taxonomy): domain Bacteria; phylum Pseudomonadota; class Gammaproteobacteria; order Methylococcales; family Methylomonadaceae; genus CAIQWF01. The sequence goes on along the minus strand of CAIQWF010000142.1, from coordinate 3,701 downwards.
GAATCGCCTGCCGATAACGCACCGCTGCCAGTTTGGAATGACAAACCACCTGTGCTTTAAAACCATTTGGCAGAATATTGTCTATGTAATGATTGACCATATCCTTGGCAATCGCATTAATGCGTTGCTCAGCTTCCAGAATATCACCGGTAGCCCCGTATTTTTTCTTAATGGCTAATAATTCGGCTTCTGTGCGCTCTTTAAATAAATCCTCAAACTTGGTTTCAAACTCATGTTTTTCATTTAATGCCGTGTCAGCGGTTTTGCCTTCATACAGAATTTGCAAAGTTGCGCCGTCATTCACGGCATCCATTAGGCGGTAAGTATCAATATAAGCCCCGAAGCGTTTATAGGTTTTCTTTTCGCCATGCCTTGCACTGATTAATGGCGTACCGGTAAAGGCGATGCGGCTGGCGTTCGGGAAAGCTTCAAAAATATTATCCCCCAGGTCAGAGCCTTGAGTGCGATGCGCTTCATCAATCATTAACAGAATCCGCTCGGAACGGTTCACCACCCCAAAGGTTTGCGCGGCTGGAATCGCTTGATAAGTACCTAACGCTTCGGCAACTTTTAAGGGCAAGGTTTGTTCGCGTAGCAGAAATTTATGTGCCATGACCATGTTAATATCAGAACTGTCGGTACTTAAATGACTGCGCAGTTGTCGGCTATTTTCAATCACGTTGACTTTACCGCCAATCAAGGTGGCTGTTCTACTGAGTTGTTGTTCCAAATCAGAACGATCATTGACTAACACCAGTTTAAAATCGCGTAAGTCTTGCGAACTCCTGAGCATTCTGGCCACAAAAACCATTGTCAGCGATTTACCAGAGCCTTGAGTATGCCAAACTACGCCGCTGCGTTCGGTGGCGGTTTGTCCCTGTCTGAGTTTTTGCAGGATTTTATTAGCCGCGCGAAATTGTTGATAACGACACACCACCTTAATCCGTGCGCTACTATCGGTGTCCATAAATACCGAGCAGCAGCGCAGAATCTGCAACAGGTTAGTTTTCGTCAACATACCGGCAATCAGTTGTTGCTGCGGATTGGTGTTTTCTGTTGGCTTGTCATCCTGCGGCCACCGGGTTTTCCAGGCATAAAAGTGTTCCTCACCGGAAGTAATCGTGCCGTAATCGGCGGCTGTGCCGGTGCTACGAATTAACAATAAATTGCTGTAAAACAACCGTGACTCGCCTTCTTTTAATCCGGCTTGCGCTGTGGCTTTGCGGTCATTGCGGTAGCGTTTGAGTTGTTTAAACGCTTCGTGCATCGGATTGGCACAATAAGCACTGCCCAATTTACATTCCACCACAATCAGCGGAATGCCGTTAATAAACAGCACAATATCGGGAATGATAAATTGTTTAACGCAGCCGGGGGTATCAATGCGGAATTGATTGATGGCGTGAAACTGGTTGTTTTCTGGATGGGCAAAATCAATCAGTTTGACAATCGGGTCTTGTTCGCCGGTGAGTTCGTTAAGCGTGACCTGCGCTTTAAACAGCAGATTTTGCACCGCTTCATTCGCGGCCAGCAAGGTCTGGTTAGGCTGGTGCAAAAGCTGGTTTTGCAAGTCCTGTAATTGCGTGTCAGTCAGCCAGCTTTGTCCGGTTTCGGTTTTATTCAATGCGCGAACGGCTGAATTAAACACGTCAGGCAGCAGCCACTGGCGAAAGTTATCGCGTAAACTGGGCTGTGGATTTTGTGGAATGCCAACGCCCTGGTCAATGATCTGCCAGCCTTGCAGGGCAAGTTGTTGCAAAAAGGGCTGTTCTACTTCGCTATATTCAGACATAGGGCAAGGTTTGGCTTGAAAATTTGCTTTGTGTTGACAATGTAGTTACAAAATCATTATAGTGAAAAATTGCTAAGGAGGTTTTTATGCAGCTTCAAAATCAATCCGATAATGTCCGAAACATTACTATCAACATTCGGGCAAAAGCCTTGCAACGCGATTTAATTGACCAGGCTGCCAGTGCGTTGGGAAAAACCCGTTCTGACTTTATGCTGGAAACAGCCTGTATCAAAGCACAAGCGGTGTTGCTTGAGCAATGCTATTTTGTATTATCTGCGGATAAATTTAAAACTTTTAATGAGTTGTTAGACCAGAATCCGGCTGAAAATAAAGCACTTGCTGGGTTGCTGGCGGCGAAATCGCCGTGGGAATAGCATAATGAATGGAAAGATTAGCGCACCGGAGCCGATTAAGTCTGTGCATTTGCTTGGTGGTTTTCAGTCGGGGGAGGCGGTTTTGGATGAGTGGTTGTTGCAGCGGGCTTTAAAAAATGAGCAAAGCGGGGCTTCACGAACTTATGTGGTTTGTTGTGAAAATCAGGTCATTGCTTATTATTGTTTGGCAGCGGGGGCTTTGGCAGCAGAGGATGCAGCCGGGGCTATCCGGCGCAATATGCCGTCGCCGATTCCTGTGATGGTGTTGGGGCGGTTGGCGGTAGATAAGGCTTGGCAGAACAGGGGCTTGGGGAAAGGTTTATTGAAAGATGCGTTGTTGCGGACTTTGCAGGTGGCTGAAATTGCTGGGATTCGGGCGGTTTTGGTTCATGCGTTGTCGGATGAGGCGAGAGATTTTTATCTTAAAAACGGTTTTCATGCGTCGCCGATTAATCCGCGCACTTTGGCGGTGACGATTAGCGAAATTAAAAAGAATTTAGGCCGTTAAGATGTTTTTACCCGCACTTTGCCAGTCAGCAAGTCTTGCATCAGTCCTTGTTTTTGCAAAACTAATTTGTCTAAATGTTCCTTTTCATTATCAATTTTTACATCAATAGAATCGAAAATATCTATAATTTTCTCTTGCTCATTGGTTGCAGGAACAGGCATTTTTACACGGGATAATTTTTCTTGAGTAAGATGCGCAATACTTGATTCAGACGTGAAACTTGTCAAAATTCCGTAGTCCTTAGCATACTTCATATAACGCAATGCAAACTTAGGCTGAATATTTTTGCTTATTGGTCGGAGCCTATGAATTGCCTTCTGATAATAACAATTAACCATTTCACCTTTCCATAAAGCTGTTCGTCCAACTTCGCCTCCTTCACAAATCAGTAAATCTCCATAGATTAAGTTATATTTTTCTCTTTCATGAGGCAAAAAATCCATTTCTTCTAAATTTGATAGCGTAACGTTATCCCATTGAACATTTTTGTTACCAAGGTAATTTGCACTGAATTTACCAGTTTTGGATGCCTTACTCAGCATTTTTCCTAATTGCACAATAAAAAGATTTCCAATCATATCTAAATCCCACTCCTTCGGAATCCAGCCAATCGCCGTTTCTTGATAAAGTTCAGGAGCTTGTGCGCGGGGCGGGCGCAGTTTGCCGTCAGCCGTTACGCCACGAGTCAACAAATCGTGCATTAATCCGGCTTTGATTTGCTGGTATTTTTGAATCAGGGCGGCGGTTTTTTCTATTGCGGTGTCAATGCTGTTTAGAATTGCGGCGATCTTTTGTTGTTCTTTTTTGTTTAACGTAACAAATAGAGGTAGTTTAGCTAGAATAGGTGTTCTAATTTCTGCAAATGTACTTCCTTGTGCCCAAGCTTGTATTTGTTGTTTTTTACTTAACAACAGTTCGGACAGTTTTTTGAAAAAATAGAGGAAATCTTAAATTCAGAGGAAAATGTAGCTACCAACAAACAACCTCCCCTGAAAAAAGATTTCCATGAAGCTACTAGAAACGATTT
>CAIQWF010000141.1 GCA_903875455.1 uncultured Pseudomonadota bacterium | reverse complement strand
CTGCTTGTTGTTCCCGAAAGTTTGCTTTATTTGGTCGATTTGTGCAACAAAGCCATTTTTAAGCTCTAAATTGCTTATCTTTGTCCCATTGTGTTTTTTGAACAGGACACACGGATTTTTCGATTAACAAGATCAATCTAGTCCATCCAAAATTTCAGCCAACGCACTAAACGGCAAAAAAAGCTGCAACGGATAAGACGGCACAGATAAAAATCCAAATTTTTGATAAAACATAGCCGCTTCTACGTCTTTAGCATCCACAAACAAAGCCACCGCCCCGACAAGCTGATAAACCTGATAAGCACGACTCAATGCCTCAAACAATAAAGCTTTACCGATACCACAACCTTGATTCGATTTAGCAATTGCCAACCGCGCCAGTTTAATCATCGGCAACACAGTACGCAGCAGCTTTTTTGCAACGACCTCCGGCAATAACGCATAATCAATTTCCGCTAACATCAAGGTAAAAAAGCCAACAATTTCCAACGGCGCATTTTCATCCACCGCAACAAATGGTTTCGACAAGCCTTTTTCACTGTGCTGAAACGCCGTTTTTGCCAAATAATCGTTTAATGCTGTCAAAATGTATCGCGCTGATGCTGACGAGTTAAAACTTCAATTCTAAGCATGATTAATTAGCTGTTTATGCCAATGGGCAGCCTCTTTTAACGCTTGATTAGCTTTAGGCGGATTTTCCAAAGCCTGCAAAAAAACGCCATATCCCCCGCTTTTAAATGAATGACTTGGTCTTCATTATTTTCCTTGAGTTCAAAACATGGCTCAATTAAATCACCGACTATTTTCGCTTTACCGGCAATAGAAGCAGGCGGCTGGCGACGTTTTTTTAATACTTTTGTTGCCTGATTTGCTTTTAATTGAGCAATTAATTTTTCGACTTCGATTAAAGACTCTTCGGTTAATTTATCCACTTGACGAATTACATTTAATTTATGTTCTGCAATAGTTGTCATTTGTGTTCCTCAAAAATTAAATGTTAAATTTTGTTTTATAAGCTCGTGTCGCCCATCTTCGCCCATTGTGTTTTTTTGAACAGGACTTAGCGTTTGTTTAATCAGCAACTGTACCGCGCCCCTGTTCGTCAACCTGTACCCGAATCGATACCTTGTCGTCATAAAAATCAGCGCGTTGCTTTATTATGCCCGTTGATTCCAAATCATGTTCCGCAACCGACCACAACAGACCATCACGGTCAATAAAAACCCCGTATTCATATTCAGGGTCGCCATGCTCGGAAAGCCCGAGAATTGCGCCGGTTTCGCCCTGAATTTCAGCTAACTCAGGATTGTTGGAAATTACCCGCACCACTTCATAAAACTGGAATTTAGGTTTTGACATCACGTTCTCAAAAATTTAGTTTTTATTACAGCCAACCGGCAGCATCCAGGAATAACGCAACTTTTTAGTCCGCACATCATCAGATACCGGAAATTTTTCGCCAGTCAGTCGCTCAATTTCAGCAACGGAAACTAGATAATCATCCAGATTTTCCCGCCGCGCCTCCTGTGAATTTGGCACAATCCAGGCAATCACATCATCGTTGCCGCGAATAATCACCTTCCAGAACGCATCCGGGGTTCTGACGCCATGTGACCCGACAAAAAAATCATCCGCAGCATTGTCACCCCAAATCACCCCGCCCAACACCAGTAAATCTCCAAGATCGCGATAGCATTCGGTGATTTCTTCAGTCAACAACCAGGCACCGCGATTCATTCCCGCTGCCTGCGGCAAAATATTGCTGATGTAATTACTTTGCTTAATCGCCACGGCAGAATGATCCAGATGATTCGCCGGCACCTGATGGCCACGGTCATAATTATGGCCGTAGGCTTTGGTGCTGGTTTGCTGACATTCGCGCGGCAACTCCGGGTCAAAAGCAAACTTTTCCCGCCGTGGCTCGCTTCCGGTGTCGAGATGGGCGGTATAACGAAACTTTACTGCCGCGCGTTCCTTGCAATCCAGCCATAAGGTGAAACCGTCATAATCTTTTTTCAGCAAGTCGCTGTTTTGAGAAGTTTCTGCCGTAGGATGCCAAGCGGGCTTTTTGTTTGTGCCACAGGCGGAGACTAGCAACAGCATCGCCAGACAAGTAAGGAACCGGGTTATTTTCATGGCAAATTTTCTCTGGTTAAAGGGATTGAGGATGCGGCAAATACAAGCGCGAAGCGGGCAAAATTTCCTGTATTTTCGCGATAATCGATTGATTATCTTCATAAGCCAGTTTCATTTTTTCAATGATTTCCTCTGGCACATCATGTAGGTTTTGATATTTTCCACGGGCTTCAAGCAGCTTTACCGGCACATCCTGCTTGCTGGCAATCTGAATGTAAGGCTCAATTTGCCACCATTGAATAAAAGTGTTGCTCACCACCACCGCCCGACCTTGCTGTAACAGGCTGGCGGTGCGCTTTTCACACCATTGATGCGCCCGCACAATTAATGCCGGGTTATAACAGTAAACTCCTTTTTTGGTAAAAAACATGTCCGCTTCCAGATGAATTCCGCGCTGTTTTTTCGCCAGGGTTGATTTGCCGCTGCCGGGCAGGCCGCGAATTAAGGTTAATTTCATAAAGGTAAAAAATCTTTCCGGCAAAAATTAAAACTACGGCATTCTAACGTAAGCAACCGGCTTTTTCTGTTACTATTTTCCGCACTTTTCGAGACAATAAAATCCAACTGGAGCAATATGAATCTTTTTTCTTTTTTTAAATCATCGGCATCTGATTCCACTGCTTTAAGTACGACCAGTCCTGAGCCTGCCAGAATGACCATTGAAAACAAACCCGTAATTAAACAACCGCCGGTTTTATTTGAACAAACCCAGGCCGTGATTGCAAAATTTGAGGAAACTTTCGGGGCGCCGCTGCTTACTTACTGGAATAACTCGCGCGGTTCGGTGTGCGATAACGATGTGGTGGTGTTTCACGAATTATTGGAGTGCATTGGCGAACAGGAGCGCCTGTTTTTGCTGATAAAATCCGATGGCGGTTCCGGCAAGGCTTCGCTCAGAATTGTGAATTTAATTCGCCAGTATTGCAAAGAGCTGATTGTGTTGATTCCGCTGGAATGCGCTTCGGCAGCCACCATGATTGCGATTGGCGCGAATGAAATCAGAATGGGGCCGATGGCGTATTTATCGGCGGTTGACACATCGCTGATTCATGAATTATCGCCGGTAAACCAGGAAAACAACCGCGTCAGCGTTAGTCTGGATGAGTTGTCGCGGGCGGTAAAACTTTGGCAAAACGAAAATAAAGAAGGGATTAATCCGTATAAACACCTGTTTGAATATGTACATCCGCTGGTGATTGGCGCGGTGGACAGAGCTGAGTCGCTGTCAATTATGTTGTGCAATGAAATCCTGTCACATCATATTCATGATGAAAAGAAAGCCTTGAACATTGCCACGGTGCTGAATTCCAAATATCCCTCGCACGGTTATCCGATTTTGCTGAAAGAGGCGCAAAACATCGGTATCAACGCCACGTTAATGAGTAAAAAAGAACACAGTTTGTTATTGGAGCTGAACGAGTTTTATAGCGAAATGGGGCAACGCGCCACCACTGATTTTGACGAGCTGAATTCGCACGGCAATGAAATTTTGAATATTCTGGAGGCAAACGGGATGCAGTTTTATTATCAGCAGGACAAGGACTGGTTCTATCGGGTGCAGGAGCGGCGCTGGTTTACCATGAATGAAAACAGCGCCTGGTTTAGAAATCAATGGCAGGGCAAAAAAGTCAGTAAAACCGTGTTTCATATTTCCTAGGTCAAATGTCAAGGAAAGTGTAAAGCCGCGCATTGCCAAAGGCGGCTTTTCTGATTATTCAGTGATTTTCAGCAACCAGCCTTCTTCGGTATTGCATTTTGGCAATTTGCCTTTCACTTTCGCGATTACCCGTGCCGCCATTCCTTTTAAATTTTCCGGCAGTTTCCCGTGCACCACCACAAAATCGGTTTTATGTTCAATAGTGGTTGGAATCACGATATTTTTCGCCGAAACCTCAATCAGTTTCGGATTGTGCACATCAAAAACCTTAAAAGAAAACTCAGAACCCGGCGCAACTTCTGATAAAGGTGCGGGATTAAGTTTGCCGATTCGCGCAGTTTTACAGGCAGAAGGATTATTAGGATTTTTACCGCCATGCTCAACATGAGCGCCCGCCAAAGCGAAAGAAGAATTTATCAAGGCAAGCAAGCCAACTAGCACTAAATTTAATTTGTTCATTATTCAATCCTGTTATTGTTTTTTTGTAGATTTGCAATCAGCGCATTTTATCTCAGTCGTTAAAGCAACAACCAGCCTTGGCGTTTATTTACCTGCACTCAAAGCGGCAACCAGTTCAGCTGTTGACTGTGGGCGCTTCCGTGGTTGCAATTCCATTGCCCAATCAACTGCGGCGAGCAAATATTCAGGATATTTGCGCTTGAAAGCCTTCACTGCCGGAATTTGGGTGTCTTCTTTTAAACGCGCTGGGGAAGGCGGGGGAATTTTCTTGTCCAGGCAGCAACGCATGGTTGCCCCCACCGCATAAATGTCGGTCCAGGCGCCGAGCGATTTGGCGGAATATTGTTCGATAGGGGAAAAACCGTTGGTTAAAACCAGTGATTGGTTAGGTTTGCCGGAGGCCGAGTTTTTTTGAATCGCGCCAAAATCAAGCAATAGCGGGTCGTTATCGGGGCGGAGCAAAATATTGCCGGGTTTAATGTCCAGATGCACCATATTCGTTTTGTGGATGACTTCAATGCCGTTTAACAGCGCGGTAAAAACCTGCACCATAAACTCTTCATCAATGGTGATTTGACCGTCGGAAATCACATTATTCAATGACACGCCATAATCATAAGTCATCACCATATAGACTGTGGAATTGGCCTGAAAAAAGTTAATCACTTCCACAATATTATGGTGTTTTAATTGCGACAAAACCTTCGCTTCTTCAAAAAACAAAGCTCTGCCACGATTAAAGAGCACCCGATCCTCTTCACTGTTGGGAACCACCACATTATTCCAGGTGCGGTGCGCCTGTTTTCGCGGTAAAAATTCTTTCACTGCCACCAGAATCTGGTCTTCGAGCTGTCTTGCCAGATATACCGAGCTAAAGCCGCCGTGTGCTAATTCCCGCTCTATTATATACTGGTCAACAATCGTGCCTGATTGCAGATAGTTCCATTCAGTCGGGTAAGTTTTGGGATCGAAATATTCAGCCATTATAATGTGTAGTCAAGATCAGTCTTGGGTTAAATATAGGTGAAACATGATAAGAAGCATGACGGCGTTTGCAAGCAGTGAAGCGCAAATAGGTAGTTTAACGATAAATTGCGAATTACGCTCAGTAAATCATCGTTACTGCGATATTTCTTTTAAATTGCCGGATGTTTTCCGTTTTACGGAAAGCTCGTTACGCGCAGCAATCGCTACCCAAATAAAACGTGGCAAAATTGAATGCAGTTTCAATTATAAAAAGCAACGCAACGACGGGCAAGCTTTTCAGGTAAATCAACAGGCTGTCAGTGCCTTATTGGCAGCCACAGCTGAAATTGCGGCGTTGATGTCCAATCCGCAAGCTTTTTCTGCGCTGGATATTCTGGCTTTTCCGGGGATTGCGCAGGAGCAGGAAATAGACAAAGACACACTGCAAGCCGGATTGAATAATTTGTTGGAAGCGGCTTTGCAAGAACTGGTGATCACCCGTAAGCGGGAGGGTCAGCAATTGCGTCTGCTAGTAATAGAGCGTTGCGAAAAAATGAGCGAATTAGTATTAGCGGCAAAGCAAAGAATGCCACAGGTGTTGGCATTATTACGTAGCAAAATGCAGGAACGGGTCACTGAACTGGTTGCCAATCCTGATTTTGACCGCCTGGAACAGGAAATGGTGCTGCTGGTGCAAAAACTGGATGTCGCTGAAGAACTGGATCGTCTGGAGACTCATCTGATTGAAGTGCAACGCTCACTGGATCAAAATGAACCGGTCGGGCGGCGGCTGGATTTTTTAATGCAAGAACTGCACCGCGAAGCCAATACCCTGGGTTCAAAATCCGCTGACAAAGAAATGACGCAGATATCCATTGAACTGAAAGTGTTAATCGAACAAATGCGCGAACAAATTCAAAATATCGAATAATTCCAAAATGATGAATCAAGGTAAACTTTATATTATTTCCGCGCCTTCTGGGGCCGGAAAAACCAGTCTGGTAAAACGTCTGCTTGCCGAAGTCGAACAATTAAGCGTCTCCGTGTCACATACCACCCGCCCCATGCGCCCTGGTGAAGTAAACGGCAGTGATTATTTTTTTGTCTCGGTTGACAGCTTTAAAGCCATGATTGCCCAAAGAGCTTTTCTGGAGTACGCACAGGTATTTGATAATTTTTACGGCACCTCGCAGCAGGCCGTAGAAGATAATCTCAAAAACGGCATTGATGTGATTTTGGAAATTGATTGGCAAGGCGCACAGCAGATTCGCGACATGCTGCCGGAATGTTGGTCAATTTTTATTTTGCCGCCGTCGATTGAGGTTTTGCAGCAGCGGTTACAAGGTCGCGGACAGGATAGTCAAGAAATTATCGCGCGGCGGATGGCGGATGCGGTCACTGAGATGAGCCATCACGATGAGTTTGATTATTTGCTCGTCAATGATGATTTTAATCAGGCATTGATTGAATTAAAAAGCATAATTTTAGCGAATCGCCTGCAAAAAGAACGGCAACAGCAAAAACTGGGCAGTTTGTTAAAAAATCTGCTGGGATAACATTCTCCTGCCGCATGGTGACTCTATAAATGTCGTTATGTAACTCGCTACTTTGATTTTATTTGTAATATAATCTACATTTTTGTAGAGAGTGTTATTTATGAGCTGGTTATTACTTATTCTCACCTTGCCCACTGAAAATGCGACAGCACGGATGAGGGCATGGCGGTTACTCAAAACTTCTGGAGCTGTAGTTTTAAGAGATGGGGTTTATCTGCTGCCTGCGCAGGATGGTGGTCAGCTAACACTCACAGGAATCGCTGACGACATAAAACAAAATGGAGGCACGGCTTATTTATTAAATGCTAGTTCAAGCAATGATGATTTCTCAATATTGTTTGACCGCACTTCTGAATTCGCCCAGTTGTTGGCTGAGATTAACAAAAATCACAACAGTATCAGCGACGAAACGCTATCAGTTACGCTCAAACAAATTCGCAAACTGCGAAAAACTTTTGAACAACTGGTCACAATAGACTTTTTTCCTGGTGAAGCCCAGAAACAGACGGCAGCAGCATTACAGGAACTGGAACGCTCCATCAACCGTAAGTTATCACCTGATGAACCTCATGCCGCAACTGGCACAATTCCACGTTTTGCAATTGCCGACTATCAAGGTTGTATTTGGGCAACTCGCGCCCGTCCTTGGGCAGACCGGCTTGCCAGTGCCTGGCTGATTCGCCGTTTTATTGATCCCAATGCCCAGCTTCTCTGGTTAGATTCTCCGGCTGATTGTCCAGCCGAAGCGGTGGGTTTTGACTTTGACGGTGCAATATTTTCCCACGTTGAGGCAAAAGTTACTTTTGAAACGTTATTAGCCAGCTTCAATCTTGATTTTCCTGCACTACTAAAAATTGCCGGCATCATACATTTTCTTGACGTAGGCGGTATTCAACCTCCTGAAGCTGCCGGTATAGAACGTGTGTTAGCAGGTTTGTACGAGGCTATCACCGATGACAATCAGCTCTTTGCCACAGCCTCTACTCTATTTGATGGTTTATTTGCCGCTTTTGAAAAAGAGAGCTTGTCATGACTAACGTCGATTCCCAAACTAAAGATAACCCTGTACCCGAACCCGTTACTCTTGGCATTGCTCTGTTGTTTTGGTTAAAGCTGGGCTTCATCAGCTTTGGCGGACCTGCTGGACAAATCGCCATTATGCACACGGAATTGGTTGAACGGCGACGCTGGATTAGTGAAAAGCGGTTTCTTCACGCACTGAATTACTGCATGTTGTTGCCAGGACCGGAAGCGCAGCAGCTGGCGACTTATATCGGCTGGCTTATGCACCGAACCTGGGGCGGCATTATTGCAGGCGGTCTGTTTGTGTTGCCGTCGCTGTTCATTCTGATAGGTTTGGGCTGGATTTACCTGGCTTTTGGACATATCCCTGCTGTTGCTGGAATACTGTATGGCATCAAACCGGCAGTTACGGCAATTGTGGTGTTCGCTGCACACCGCATCGGCTCACGGGCGTTGAAAAACGGGTTTCTTTGGGCTATAGCAGGTCTGGCTTTCTTTGCCATTTTTGTTTTGAAAGCCCCGTTTCCATTAATCATTTTAATTGCTGCATTGATGGGAGCAGTCGGTGGCAAACTCGCACCGCAAAAATTTGCAGTGGGCGGCGGACATGGTGCGACCAAACAAAGTTTTGGTCCGGCTTTAATTGATGATGAAACCCCAATCCCTGCTCACGCCCGTTTCAGCTGGATAAGATTATCCAAGGTGATTTTGGCAGGATTGGCATTATGGGGAAGTGCGATTGGTTTTCTTTGTGCGCAAGTCGGCTGGCAAGGGGCATTAACGCAAATGGGCTGGTTTTTCACCAAAGCGGCATTGCTCACGTTTGGCGGTGCTTACGCGGTGCTGCCTTATGTTTATCAAGGTGCGGTAGATCATTACCACTGGTTGACAGCCCATCAAATGATTGACGGATTGGCCTTGGGAGAAACCACACCGGGCCCGCTTATCATGGTGGTTACTTTTGTAGGATTTGTTGCCGGTTGGGGGAAAGAACTGTTCGGGGCGGAACAGCTTTTTCTGGCGGGGGCTGCGGCGGCAACGGTAGTAACCTACTTTACCTTTTTACCCAGTTTCATTTTTATTCTGGCGGGCGGGCCATTGGTTGAATCAACGCATGGCAATTTGAAATACACTGCGCCCTTGACCGGCATCACTGCGGCTGTGGTAGGGGTTATTCTGAATTTGGCCATATTTTTTGCTTACCATGTATTATGGCCGCAAGGTTTTTCAGGGCATTTTGACAGCATTTCGGCACTGATAGCCGCTTTTGCATTATTAGCTTTGTTCCGCTACAAAATCGGAGTAATCCCGGTTATTGGCGCTGCTGGTGCAATTGGACTGCTTATCGTTTTTCTTAAACCATGGCTGGTTCAGTTCGGAATTGGATTGGTAAGCTGAAACTTTTGGGGCTAAATCGGGCATTGTTCCTACGTTATCAGCAACGCAGGAACAATAAGTTTAATTCTTATAAATCAAAATCCGCCGCGTTCAAATTTAATTCTCTGGCGATTTTTAGCGCAATCGTTTTTTCATCGTCATCAAAATTACCATCCGCTCCTGCAATTGAAATAATCATTCGCATCACTAACCGCGCCGCTTCGTTATTGGATTTCAACTTGCCCAGTGCAGCGTAAGCTTTGGCATCACCGATGTCTTTGTCAAATTCAATTTGGGTGACATATTCCCCAAATGCCTCAATCACATCTTTGGTAGTGAAGACTTTTAAAGCTTCGTGATTTTCAATGAATTTAATCATTTTTTGTTTTTCTGCCGAGCTGATGGTGCCATCAGCCAGAGAAATCAACGCCGCTCCCGCCATCGCCGCGTGCAGAAACTCTTTATTTTTGAATTTTAAAACATCAGTTTTCAGTTCTGACATTTTGTTTTTGACGTTATTTAATAAGTTACTAAAATCCATTGTGACACCTGCTTTGTTGAGTGATTGAATTAGATAACGATAACAGATCTTTGAGAAAAAGAGGCTATCTTAATAGTTTACTATAAGGGCAGGCGTTTGTTTTTTAAAGCAGAAACAAAATTTGAATTCAGTGATGCCAACTATTTCAAGGATTTTTTGAGAGGGGAAAGGGGATAACTGCAACCCAAGTTGGCAGTTTTTCAGCCGCCAACTCAGGTGATTTGCTGAGAGGAATTATTTAGCCACGCCTAATTTTTCCCGCCAGCCTGGGTAAATCTTATCGGCATCAGCCGGGAATGATTCAAAAGCGCGGGCAAATTCTTTGTGCTCTTTCGCATATTCAATCGGGTCTGAGCCGGATTTCCAGCATTCATAAGCCTGACGCAGAGAAATCGCTCCAGCCGCCGGACTGTCAATATGACCGTAAGAACCGCCGCCTGCGGTGTTAATCACGTTGCCATGTCCTAAAGTCTGGAAAAAGCCCGGCAAACGCAGAGCGTTCATGCCGCCGGAAATAATCGGTGTAGTCGGTTTCATGCCAAACCATTGTTGATAGTAAACCGGCCCTTGGCACTCGTCGCGCTCTATCATATAAGCCAAAATGGTATCAGAAGCTTCGCCTTCCATTTTGCCATAGCCCATGGTGCCGACATGAATCCCTGATGCCCCTTGCAGACGCGCCATTTTTGACAGCACAAAGGCCGTGTAACCGCGTTTGGCAGAAGGCGAGGTAATCATGCCGTGGCCGGCGCGGTGATAATGCAGATATTGTTTGGGATATTGGCGCCGCGCGGTAGTAATCGCGCCGGGACCGCCAACAAAACCATCCACCAGAAAGGCAACATGGTCGGCGAATTCGCCAAACGTTTCCAGAATATAATCGGCCCGCGCAATCATTTCATAATGGTCGTCAGCCGTGATGTTGGCAGAGAATAATTTCGCTTCGCCGGTTTCATCCTGAGCCCGGCATAGTGCATCGCGAACTAATGGCATCACTTTTTTCAGCGGACAAAAAACCTGATTGCCTTGCGGTTCGTCGTTTTTGATGAAGTCGCCGCCTAACCAGAATTGATAAGCTGCTTCTGCAAACGGTTCAGGGCGCAAACCTAATTTTGGCTTGATAATGGTGCCGGAAATATAACCGCCGTCTTTCACGGGGCGGCCTAAAATTCGCCACAAATCGCTGATGTCAGTTGCAGGGCCGTCGAACAGTTGAATCGCTCGCGGTGGCATCCAGAAGTCAATCATTTTCGCATGTTTAATATCGCCCATGCCTTGATTGTTGCCGATGGTCAGGGTCAAAAACGACACCATCATCATTCGGCCATCAATGATATTGCGGTCAAACAATTCAATCGGATAAGCAATGCGCAAGTCTTCGTTGGCTTCGTCAATGTAATAAACCAGTGCGTCTACACCTTTAGTGAAATCATCGGTTGTCGACACCTGAACATTGGTGCCGGTTGATGATTCGGCGGCAAAATGCGCCGCCGCTTCCAGATAAGTATGCCCCGGTTTTGGAGCCATTTTGTAAGCAACCAGAATATGATTGCCGCCTTTGATTAGGTCAGCCTCATTCAGGCTTAAATCAGCATAACGAGTGGATTGATCCATTGCGACTCCTTGATCTGTGGTGAAAAGTGGGCGGGCAAAAGTAAAGCGCTTTATGTTTAGTATCCGACCTAAACTATAAACTGTTTTTAGTATAATTAAAACTCAATGATTTTAATTTTTTTAATAAGTTAAGTTTGATATTAAAGTCTAATCAGCCAGCGCAAACCCAACTGTGAAAAAAGAAAATTTCTTCGGTATTTAGTTGGTCAGTCGTAATTGGCTGACAGTTTTTCAATAATTATAGCCCACTCTTACTTTTCCAAATTTCACTTCAGCCTAAGCGGTTGAAAAAAACCATTTTTGCAGGTTATTTTCAACCAACATCTTAATGTTGCTTAATTGGACGCAGCGATTTAAACATAAATATTCTTGTAACATTAATAGCTTATAAAACATTGTTTTTTATGGCATAGCATTTGCTTTTACTCTAAATTTTAGAATATCAAAGCAGGCAGAGAAGACTGTTAGTCTTTTTTTACCCTACAAAAAATAGATAATTTGACCATTTAGTTTCGATTCGCTACAGTACGCGGCAACCTGACGGGGCGTTAAAACTCGGCATATCCGTTGTTTTTAACACCAGACAAATATTTTTCAAGTAGATATATCACCCAATAATATGCGACATCACCTTGTTTTTATCTTTACGGTTATTTTTTTGATTGCCTGCTCAAAAACCACGCCTTCTGAAACTGGCATTTCTACTGAAAATCCATCTTCTACTTCAACCGAAAATCAGGTATCAGCCTCAGATCCTCGAAATGGAGACAAAATCGAGGATGGAGGTATTAGCATAGAACCCCAATCACGCAAGTATCTGACCATAGAAACCATTCAGTTAAAAGCTGCAACAACCGTTGTACAAGCGCCTGCACGAGTTGAGTTTCGCGAAAAAGCCCTGTCAACAGTCGGCGCAGTATTTTCCGGGCGTTTGGATAGCGTTAAGGTACAGCTTGGTGAGCGCATTAAAGCAGGCGCTGTTTTAGCGACGCTGGAAAGCCCGGAAGTTGCACAGATGCGTTCAGATATAGCCCGTGCTCAGGCTGAGTTAAATCAGGCTAGGGATCGGGTGCACCGGCAAAATCTGATGCAAAAAAGCGGTGTCGGTCTTGAGATTGAGCGAGTTGAAGCTAACACCTTATTAAAAGAGGCACAGGCTGATTATGCCCGCAGTGTTCAGGCGGCCAAACTGTTAGGCGGAGGCTCTGGGCAAACTGTGGCGTTACGGGCTCCGATAGATGGAATGATTTTAAAAATCAATGCCGCGACCGGTACTGCCGTGGCGGCTGGCACAGTGTTGTTTGAGCTTGGAGAGCCGGATGCGCTGCGAGTGGTTGCGGATGTGTTTGAAAATGATCTGCATTTTATTGAAGAAAACGATGAAGTGACTCTGCAAATTAATGCCGTTCCCAAACCGGTCAAGGCCCATGTGAGTGCAATTGGCGCGGCGATGGAAGCAGAGTTACGCCGTGTTCCTGTGTATATCGCTATTGATGACAGTGAAGTGCTGAGTAAATTAAAGTCCGGCATGTTTGCTAAAGCCACCATCAAAAGTGAGGTGTCTGAAAAACACGTTTTATTGCCGAGCACCGCAGTTTTAATTAAAGACGCCAACCAGACCATCGTTTATGTGGAGGATGCCGCAACCGGATTGTTTAAATCCCGCAATGTGGTTGCAGGCCCTGCCCGTGACGGCATTGTGGCGATTCATGAAGGGCTTAACGACGGTGACAGAGTTGTGACTAAAGGAGCTTTGCTGATTGACGGCGAAGCACAGTTGTTGCTGTAGGAGCCTGACATGTTAAAAGCACTGATTGAACTCTGCGTTCATAGACGGTTGGCGGTATTAACTACGGCAATTATTGTGGCGATTTTTGGCACTCATGCCTATTTGCAAACCCCGATTGAAGCCTATCCTGATGTTACCAATACCCAGGTCACCGTGATTACCTTAATGCCCGGATACGCGCCGGAAGAGGTGGAACGGCAGGTGACGATTCCGGTAGAAAAGGAATTAAACGGTACCCCGGATATGCTGCAAATGCGCAGTCAAAGTTTATATGGCTTATCGTTGGTGACAGTGACGTTTGAAGACGGGATTGACAGTTTTCATTCGCGCACCGAAATTTCGCAACGTTTGATGGGGGCTGAATTGCCTCCCGGTGTAGAGCCAGTGTTGGCACCAGATTACACTCCGCTGGGCGAAATTTACAAATATGTGATCGTCAGTGACAAACATAATCTATACGACATTCGTTCAGAACAGGAATGGATTATTTCCAGAACCTTGCGGCAAGTGCCGGGAGTTGCCGACGTTCTGACCTTTGGCGGTTTTTACAAGGAAATTCACATTGAGCTTGATCCGGTGAAAGTGCTGTCATTTGGCCTGACCATGGCAGAAGTGGCTGACACCATTCAAAATTCCAACCGCAATGTCGGTGCCGGTTTTTTATACCACGGCGATCAACAAATGGTGATTCGCAGTATCGGTAATCTCACCTCAACTGAAGATATTAAAAAAATCGTCCTGAAAAACAAGCAAGGCACCCCTGTTACAGTCGGTGATGTGGCGCGGTTGGTGCAGTCCTATACCCCACGCCAAGGTGCGGTGGCTTTGGATGGCAAAAAAGAAATTGTCGAAGGTATCGCACTGTTGCGGCGCGGCCAGAATCCATCAATGGTTTTGGATGCCCTTCATGCCAAAGTGGAGGATTTAAATAACCGGATTCTTCCGAAAGGCATGAAAATCGTGCCGTTTTTAGACCGTAGCGAACTGGTTGGCAACACTTTACATACCGTGTTTGAGAATTTACTGCACGGATTTTTACTGGTGGTTGGGGTAGTCTGGCTGTTTTTGCGCACAGTTCGCGGCTCGTTGATTGTCGCCACTGTGATTCCGTTGTCATTACTGATTGCATTCTGGGGCTTGTATCATCTGGAAATGCCGGCCAATCTGATTTCGATGGGAGCGATTGATTTCGGGATTATTCTGGATGGTGCGGTGGTATTGATTGAAAACGTGATTCATCAGGCTTCACATCGCAAGCCTAAAACTCAGCGGGACATGTTTCATCTGATTGGTCATGCCGCTTTTGACGTGGCAAGACCGGCTTTTTTCGCGATGCTGATTATTATCGCCGCCCTGATTCCGGTGTTTACTTTGCAGCGGGTGGAAGGCCGTATTTTTGGGCCGCTGGCTATGACTTATAGCTTTGCCTTGGTTGGTGGCCTGGTGTGTGCTCTGTTTTTGGTTCCGGCGTTATGCGCATTGTTTATTGAACCCAAGCACGCGCTGGTTGATGAACCGCGCTTTCTGGAACGGCTGCGTACGGTTTACGGAAATTTGCTGGGCTTTTTGTTACAGCGACGCGGCCTGGGAATCTCTATCGCCGCCCTGTTGTTAGTCGCAGGAATTGGAGTAGCCAGCCGGTTAGGAACTGAGTTTTTGCCCGAACTGGATGAAGGTGATATTCATGTCTATGTGGAAATGCCAGCCAGTGTTTCCTTGGCGAAAGGCCAGGATATTTTGCTGGACATGCGCAAACGCCTGCTGAAATATCCAGAAGTCAAAGGCATTCTGACGCAGCAGGGGCGTTCTGAAGATGGTACAGATAACGAAGCTTACAGTACCAGTGAAACCTTTGTGCATATGAAGCCTCACGAACAGTGGCCGAAAGGGTTAACCAAAGAGCATCTGGAAGATGACATGCGTAAATCGTTGGCGGAAATTCCCGGTGTGCGCTTTAACTTTTCCCAGCCGATTAAGGATAATGTGGAAGAGGCGGTCAGCGGGGTGCGCGGTAAAGTGGTGCTAAAAATTTACGGCACTGATCTTGAAGTGATGCGTAAAACTTTGGAACAGGCCAAGGCAGCCATCTCAAAAATGAAAGGCGTGATTGATTTGGACTTGTATCGGCAGGCACAAGTGCCGCAATTGCAGATTAATATTAATCGTAACGAAATTGCCCGCAACGGCTTAAGTGTTGACACGGTGCAGGATACCGTAGAAATCTCGACTGCCGGGCGGATTATTTCCCAGCTTTGGCAAGGCGAGCGGGCGGTGCCGATGCGGCTGATTTTGCCGGAAAAGGATCGTAACGACATGGAGAAAATCGCCAATATCAATGTTGCCACTGCGGCCGGGGCGATGATTCCGTTGCGTGATTTGAGCAGTATGAATATTGCCCGGGGTCGTGCTTCGATAGACCGGGAAGCCAGCAGTCGCTACATGGCATTGAAGTTTAATATTGAAGACCGCGATTTAGGCACGGTTGTGCATGAAGCAATGGAGATAGTGGAAAAAAATGTCACGGTGCCGGAAGGAAACTTTTTAGTCTGGGGCGGCGAATTTGAAAACCAGCAACGGGCCATGGCAAGGCTGTCGATTATGGTACCGGTAGCCATTGTGATTGTGTTGGGCTTGCTTTACACCGCCCTGCAATCAGCGCGGAGTGCGGCAACCATTTTGATTGCCACACCTTTTGCGATGACCGGCGGGGTGTTCGCATTATGGTTGACCAATATTCCGCTGTCGGTGAGCGCGGCCATCGGTTTTATCGCCTTGTTGGGGCAGGTGTGCTTAATGGGCTTGCTGGTGGTGAGTGCCACCGAAGAACTGCGCCGTGCCGGTAGCGAACTGTTTGCAGCAGTGAAAGAGGGCGCAACCCAACGCTTAAGGGCGGTATTAATGGCTTCTTTGCTGGCATTATTAGGTCTGTTGCCGATGGCTGTTTCCACCGGAATCGGCAGTGAAACCCAGCGTCCGTTTGCAGTGGTGATTGTCGGCGGCATGTTGACTACCTTTTTTGTCGCCATGTTTATTTTGCCGGTGATTTACACCTTCATTACCTCAAAAACCATGCTAACGCCTGAAGAGCTTGATGAACTGCCTTCTACTACGGAACGGTAATTGATTATATGAACAGCTATCTAAATTATAAACCAAACAAAAAATGGCCTGTGCTGTTACTGGTCTTGCTAAATTCTGCTGTGGCTTTTGCCGGTGAAGAGCATAAAACCGAGGTTAATGTTGCAGCCAATGCACAGACTCTGCCCAAAGTCGTTACCATTACACAGCTATTACAGATCGCCCGGGAGAAAAGTCCCCGTTATGCTGCGGCTCTGATCAATATTGAAGCGGCTCAGGCAGATGTGGTAGCGGCTGATGTGCTGCCTAATCCGACATTAACCTATGGCCGTTATCAGCAAACCAAAGGCAAAGTCGGCACGCAGTTTGACGGGCAATCACAACAACAATACGGCTTGTCCATTCCGATGCTGATTGCCGGGCAGCACGGTGCCCGCAAAGAATTCGCTGAACGTAAGGTAGAGGTAGCAAAAGCAAATGTGGAAGTTGGCTACACTCAAATGATTCGCGAAACCTGGCGATTATTTATCCAGCTGTTGGCGGGGCAGGAAAAAGTTGCCCTGTTGGAAAAGTCGCATAAAGAGCTTGAACATCTGAAAAATATTGTGGTGAGCAGGGCGATTTCTGGAATGGCCAGTCATTATGATGTGTTGCGGGTTGTGCAGGAAACTGAGTCCATGGCAACCCGGCTGGAAAATGCCCGTACCGATGTTACAGGAACAGCCGGTGAGCTTGGGGTGTTATTGGGCTTGCCAAACTGGCGGCCTGAAGCCTCAGGAAAACTTGAGCCGTTAAAAATATCGGCTGATCTGGGTAAATTATGGAGCCTGGCACAGGAAAACAATCCCGCCATTGATGCGGCTTATCGGGAAACTGTTGCGGCGGATGCCAATATTGAAAAAGCCAAAACGGAGCGTTGGCCGGTGCCTTCCTTGCAGGTTGGCACGGCTTATACAGACAAGCCATATGGTTTAACCACCTATGTCGGGGTTGCGGTAGATGTGCCGATCTTTGATCGCGGGCAGGGCGAAATGGCCCGCGCCGAGGCAAACAAACATGCGGCTACCTTAAACCGGGAGTTATTACTAGCGACAATGCGGCAGGATTTGGAGCGGGCGGTCGCGGTGTTAAACCGGCGCCGTGAAACCCTGGCAGGTTTTGAAAAACAGGTTTTGCAACCTTTGGTGAAGATTCAGCAAATGTCGGAAGATTCCTATAAATTTGGTAAAACCAGTTTGTTGGAACTGCTTGATGCTTCCCGTTCCCGTTCGGAAATAAAACTAAACTATGTTGATTTGCTGGTGAGTGAAATTGACGCAGAACTGGATGCGATGATGGTGGCGGGCGCTTTGTCAGACCAAGGGAAAGTATAATCATTTTGCCTTGGTTACTGGCTAAATAATTCAGCTTGATGGGACTGATAATAAAGCAAGGTATTTTTAACCGCTTTTACCACTGCTCTCGGTGTGATGGTGGCACCGCTAAACTGGTCAAAATAGCCGCCGTCACGTTTTACAGCCCATTGTGGCAAACCAAGTTTTGCCAGGGATTGCTGTTCAAAGCTGAGTATCCAATTGGCGCGTTCGCTTTCAATTTTATCCCCCAGGCCGGGCGTTTCCTGATGGGCAATAACCCGCACTCCCGCTAAGCTGCCATCAACTTTTATCCCTACCAGCAAGGCTATTTTGCCGCTGTATCCTTCAGGTGCGGCACTGGCTATTACTACGGCAACCGGTTTTTCTTGGTATCTGGCCCGGTAAATCGTGGTCGGTAAATTATCACCTAACAGCGGGTCTGTTACCTGGATTGTGTCATTAACGATGTTGTTATCGTACAAGTTGGCGGGTAAAACCTGCTGCAACAGCTGCAATGTGGCGATATGTTGGTTATCGGCAATCTTGGCTTTGCTTAAGTGAAACACCAGACTTACCAAGCCAATTCCGACCAGCGACATCATGCCTAATAATATCGCCAACGCCAGCGGTTTATGTGCAGGTAATTTCATTTTTGCAGGTCGTACACTTTTGGTTGGCTGCAATAATCTATGGTCGGCACTGCCAGATTTGCCAGCAATACCGCAAACGCCAGTCCGTCAGGATAACTGCCCCAGGTTCTGAGGCTGTAGAGCAAAATCCCGATTAAGCCGCCATATACCAGTCGTCCCTGATTACTGGTTGCAGCACTGACAGGATCGGTGGCAATAAAAAACGCTCCTAGCATGGCGCTACCGGCGAATAAATGAAACAGCGGGGAGCTAAAATGCTCGCTGTCATAAATATATCCGATTAAAGCCAACACACTTAAACTGCCTAATAACGCGACCGGAATCTGCCAGGCAATCACTTTCTGTTTCAACAGCCAGATACCGCCGATTAAATAGCTGAACGCAATCCATTGATAACTTTTTCCCGCCAACCAGCCAAACACCGGCAAAGCATGAATTTGATTCAAGCTTTGATTAAGCCGCAACTGGGCTCTGATTGTGTCCAGCGGTGTGGCGCGGGTTAAGGCATCAAAATTCAGATTTTCTGGTAACGATTCGTGAAAAATGAGTCCAAATGTTTCGCTTAACGATAAATCAGGTGCATCGAAAGCCAGCCATGCGGTCATCGGATGCGGAAAGGAAATCAGCAAAAAAGCATAACCTGCCATGGCTGGATTAAACGGATTGTGTCCCAAACCGCCGTATAAGTGTTTGGCGATAATGATGGCGAATAATGTGCCGTTGACAGCAATCCACCAGGGGGCAAGAACTGGTAATGATAAAGCTAATAGTGCTGCGGTGACGGTTGCGCTTAAGTCAAAAAGAGATGTTTTTATTGGGCGTTTGCGCAGCCATATGATGAAAGCTTCGCTGAGAAGGGCAGTGCTGATGGCTAAGAAAAGCTGAATCAGAACTCCCGTCCCTAAAAAAAATACGCTTGCCAAAACCGCAGGGCATAAAGCCGACAGCACGTTTAACATAATGTTGGAAACGTTGTTGGGCGGCGGGAAATACGAAAAAAAAGTAGGATGGGTAGAGCGGTAGCGAAACCCATCATTTGCGGTATTAATGGGTTTCACTGCGTTCTACCCATCCTACAGATAGTCATCGGCAACATGGCGGATTAACAGCGTTACTGCGTTAATTTAACTTCCGCTTCGTGATATTTTTTTGCGCAATACAATCTGACTTCCTCCGGTAATTTAGGGCCCGGCGCAGTTTTATTCCAGTCCAAAGTTTCCAGATAATCCCGGATATATTGTTTGTCAAAACTCGGTGGGCTGATGCCAAGCTGATATTGCTCGGCAGGCCAAAACCTTGAGGAATCAGGCGTTAAAGCTTCATCAATTAAATATAAAACGCCTTTTTCGTCTACACCAAATTCAAATTTGGTATCGGCAATGATAATGCCGCGCTGCTTCGCGTATTCGGCGGCTTTGGTATATAAGGTAATGCTGGCATCACGGACTTTTTCCGCCAGTTCCTGCCCCAATAATTCTACGGTTTGGGCGAAAGAAATGTTTTCGTCATGTTCAGCGACACCCGCTTTGGTGGACGGAGTAAAAATCGCTTCCGGCAATTGCTGGGCCTGCTGCAAACCTTGTGGGAGCTGAATGCCGCAGACTGCGCCGGTTTTCTGATAATCTTTCCAGCCTGAGCCGATTAAATAGCCGCGCACAATGGCTTCCACCGGTAACGGCTGCAATTTTTTCACCACAATTGCCCGACCTTCCACTTGCGCCCGTTCTTCAGTATTCGGCAAAACCTGTTCCAAAGGAATATTTGCCAAGTGATTTGGCATTACATCTTTTAAGAATTCAAACCAGAAATTAGATACCCGCGTTAAAACTCGACCTTTTCCGGGAATGGGCTCAGGCAAAATCACATCAAAAGCTGACAAGCGGTCGGTGCTGACAATCAGCATGGTCTGATCGTCAATATCATAAATATCGCGGACTTTGCCGCGTGCACGCAGTTTTAAGCTGGTCAAAGAGGATTCGTAAAGAGCTTCTGGAGTATTCATAGTGCCTCAGTGTTTTCGGTATATTTAAGTAGCTAATGAGAGAATTCTATCATTTTTTTAAAACCGCAGTGTGTCGGTAGCCTTAAACAAAACCATGCTGATGAAATGACTTAACTTAAATCCATCTAGCCCTTATAATGCGCCGCTTTTAACCAACCAGGAAAAAATGATGAAAAAACACCATAAAATCAAACTGCCGACCGAGACAGAGATAAAAAATCCGGTGGCAAAATATGCAGGACACTTTAATAAAGCGCAGGTTTTCAAGGATAAAACCCGATATCAACGGGGAGCAAAACACAAAGGCAGGGAGCCTTTTAGTATGTCTTTGAACAAGGGCATAGCAAAAGGCTGTTTGTTTTTTATAGCGATTATTTCCAAGCAGAACGCTGCAAAGAAGAATCACCTTTCAATCGCTTAGTTTTTGTTTTTCAGGCTGAAATCAAAATGCCGCTCCAGCCAGGAAATTTCAACTTCAGTCTGTTTTTCTTCCGTCTGATTTTCTGATGAATCTGCCGCTCTGGTAATTTCGTCCAAACTTTCTTCAATATCTTCCAGCAGAATAATCAGATCTGCACATACGTCTCGGTAAGTTTTCACAACAAATCCCATTTAGTTGATGTTTTTTTCATTTGGGCTATAACTTTAATCTTAAGCACAGGGCCAACTCAACAGTTTGAAATAAAAAATTATTTAATCATTTGCCGCCGAACAAAACTTTTCCTTTTATGTGCTTGGTAGAATCGTTACAATTCCTTAACTTTTAATATAGCCTGGGGTTTATTAATGTCAGACTCACGTATCATCAAACAGCTTGAAAAACTGATAGAAATTGGCATCGCCTTGTCCTCAAAAATGGAGACAGAGCAGCTGTTGGAAATGATTTTGTTTGGGGCAAAATCAATCACCGGAGCCGACGGCGGCACTTTATATAGCATACAAGAAAAAAGCATCCGAATGGAAATTGTCCATTCCACTTCGCTTAATCTGTGGCTGGGAGGAGAATCGCAAAATCCAATCAACTTACCGGAAATTCCGCTATACAACGAAGATGGCTCCCCTAATCTGTCCAATGTGGTCAGTTATTCCTATCATAAAAAGGAAACGGTCAATATTGTCGATGTTTACAATAATTCCAAATTTGATTTTTCCGGGCCGAAAAAATTCGACCAAATCAACAACTACCGCTCGAAGTCTTTTCTGTCGGTACCTTTGAACAATCATGAAAATGATACTATCGGGGTGTTGCAACTCATCAATGCCGTAGATGACGGCACTGGAGAAACCATTGGTTTTGACGAGGTTTCATACCGATTTACTGAAGCCTTGGCATCGCAGGCCGCCATTGTCTTGACAAAACAGCATTTGATTAATGATCTGGAAATGATGTTTGAGTCTTTGATTCATCTGGTAGCAACGGCAATTGACGATAAGTCGCCTTATACCGGCGGCCATTGCCGGCGCGTCCCCGAACTGACCATGATGCTGGCAGAAGCGGCGCACAACACCCAGAGCGGTTATTTAAAAGACTTCACCATGACCGACAATGACCGCTACGAATTAAAAATCGCTGGCTGGTTACATGATTGCGGCAAAATCACCACGCCTGAATACGTTGTTGATAAAGCCACGAAACTGGAAACCATTTTTGATTGCGTGGAACTGGTGCAAACCCGTTTTGAAGTATTAAAACGCGATGCGCAGATAAAAATGCTTGAGCAAAAAATTGCAGACCCGGCCAATAGCGCCAGTTATGAGGAGGCTTATCAGCAGGAAATTGCCCAGCTTGAAAGTGATATTGCCTTTATTAAAAAATCCAATACCGGCGGCGAATTTATGCGGCCGGATGATAAAGAGCGGATTTTTACTATCGCCAAAGGTCGTTGGCTCAAAGGCGGGGAATCTTTGCCGGTGTTATCAGAAAATGAAGTGAAGAACCTGATTATTGAACGCGGCACCCTTAATGATGAGGAAAGACAGAAAATCAACCATCATATTGTGGCGACCATTGCCATGCTGAATAAAATTAACTTTCCGAAACATTTAAAGCGGGTAGCCGAATATGCCGGCGGTCATCATGAAAAAATGGATGGTACCGGCTATCCTAACAAACTAACCCGTGAACAAATGTCGATTCAGGCAAGAGTCATGGCTATCGCCGATATTTTTGAAGCCCTGACTGCCGGTGACAGACCCTATAAACCCGGAAAAACCGTGTCGCAAGCCCTATTTATTTTGAAAAAAATGAAAGAAGAACAGCATATCGACCCGGATTTGTACGATACGTTTATTGAGCAAAAGATTTATCTGCAATATGCGCAGAAATTTTTATCACCCGCCCAGATTGATGTCGATTAATTCAGGGCGAATTTTTTTATCTTGAACTGCGCCGCAGGTGGTTTTTTTCGTTTTATTTTCAGTCCGGTTTTTCGCTTTTGTCCATGCAAAACACTTTAACGCAATTATTAACTTCGGCTAATCAAATTATTCTTGGCAAGGAACTGCAAATTAGGCTGGCGCTCTGTTGTTTGCTGGCGAAAGGCCATTTGTTAATCGAAGATATTCCAGGCGTTGGCAAAACCACGCTTTCCCACACTCTGGCAAAACTGCTGGGGCTTAATTATCAGCGGATTCAGTTTACCAGCGATATTTTACCGGCGGATATTATCGGCTCGTCAATTTATGACATCAATAAACAGCAGTTCAGTTTTCATTACGGACCGATTTTTAACCAGATGATTCTGGCCGATGAAGTCAACCGCTCCACGCCGAAAGCACAAAGCGCCTTGCTGGAGGCGATGGAGGAACATCAGGTGACGGTGGAAGGGCATACTTACAAATTACCGGAGCCGTTTTTTGTGATTGCCACCCAAAATCCCAGTCATCAAATCGGTACCTTTCCATTGCCGGAATCACAGTTAGACCGGTTTTTAATGCGGGTCGAATTAGGTTATCCCAATCATCAGGCTGAACGGGAACTGTTAATCGGTCAAAGCCGGACTCACTTGATTAATAATCTGCCCACCCAGTTGCCGCCGGAAACCCTGATTACCATGCAGAACGCCATCACGGAGATTCATGTTTCTGCGGCGTTGCTGGATTATTTGCAGGCCTTGATTGATTACAGCCGCGAGTCAACGGAATATTCCTGTGGCTTGTCACCGCGTGCCGGTTTGGCGTTGCTGACGGCTGCGAAAGCCTGGGCATTTATGGAAAACCGTGATTCTGTGCTGCCGGAAGATGTGCAGGCGGTATTGCCTTCGGTTGCCGGACATCGGCTTAGGTCAGGAACCAGCGATTCAGCAGCGATTGTCGCGCCTTTGCTGAATAACGTCGCGATTCCATAACCTGATGAAAGAATTGCTGCAACGTTGGCGGGCGAAACAAGCTTTCCGCAGCACCGCTGTTTCCAGTGAACCGATTACTCTCGCTCATAAACGGATTTTTATTTTACCCACCCGGCGCGGCATGGATTTTCTGGTGATTATCGGGATTTTGCTGCTGATTGCCTTTATCTATAACAACAACCTGGCTTATTTGCTGTGCTTTTTATTAGCCAGCGTGTTTTTTATTACCATCATTCACACTTTTAAATCGCTATCCGGCCTGGTGATTTACAAAGGGCAAAGCTCTTCGGTGTTTGCTGGCGAGGCGGCAGGTTTTGATATTCATGTCAGCAATCCCAGTTCTGAAGCGCGATTTAATTTGCAACTGCATTTAAGCGATGAAGTGCTGTTCAGTTTGCAGCCCCAGCAAAAGCAGTGCATAACCCTTCATTCCCCCACTCAAAAAAGAGGCTGGCACCCGTGTGGCAAAATTATCTTGTCTAGCACCTATCCGCTGGGCTTGTTCCGGGCCTGGTCGGTGTTGCGTTTCGATGCCAAAGCCTTGGTCTATCCGAAACCTGCCAAAGAGGTTTTAGCGTTTCCAGAAAATGCCGGGGTGCAAAACCAGCAGGGCTCGGCGAAAACTGGCAATGATGAATTTTATGGTTTGAAAGAATACCAAAGCGGTGATTCAATCCGGCATATTCACTGGAAGGCGTTTGCCAAAGGCTTGGGGCTGTACAGCAAGCAATACAGTGGCGAAACGTTTGCAGAATTATGGCTGGATTACGAAACTGCGCCAGGACATGACACCGAACAGCGTTTAAGTCAGATGTGCCGCTGGCTGGTGGATGCGGACAAGGCCGGTTTGCATTATGGCTTTATGCTGCCGGGTTTGAAAATTCAGCCCAGTTCGGGGACGCTGCATTTCAAAAAATGTCTGGAAGCACTGGCGTTGTTTTGAGATTAGCAATTGCAGGGTAAAGCTGCTCCTACTGCTTAGCTAAAACTTTTAAATCGCACTGCCTGTGCATGATTCCCCACTTGTTGCCGGAGAAGATTCTGAGGATGCGCTTGCTGGCGATGTGCCGGTTTTAGCTGGCGACACAACAGCAGCAGGAATGAAATCTTCTTTTTCTTCGTTAATCGGCAAGCCGCCTTTGCTGCCGCGTTTTAAGGAATTGCCCGCCGAATTTCGGCAAGGGTTGCGATTGACGCTCGGTAACACCAAACTGCCGGCATCCAACGCTTTGGTGATGTTGCTGATATTAAACTGCGGTGAGGTGATATTGACATTGCCGCTGACGCCGGTTGCCGAGGCTGCCTGAATCACATTGAAGCCCGGCACAAACGGTTGCCAGTTGACCCAGCTGCCGCCCAGAATCAAGTTGTCATAACTGGCAATCAAGC
Source organism: uncultured Pseudomonadota bacterium (assembly GCA_903875455.1). Lineage (GTDB taxonomy): Bacteria > Pseudomonadota > Gammaproteobacteria > Methylococcales > Methylomonadaceae > CAIQWF01. The sequence continues at coordinate 34,756 of CAIQWF010000141.1, read as the reverse complement.
CGTTTAAATGCAGATTAACATCGCCGCCAAAACCGCCAATCGCGTTCGCCTGAATAACGCCGGTATCCATAATTAAAAAGCCCGCATTGACAAAGATATTGCCGCCGTTGCTGGTGGCGCCGCTGACCGAAGTTAAAAAGCCTGAGTCTTTTAAATAGATTAACTGTCCGCCGTTGATTGTAATGTCGCCGCCGTTGCCGGTGTTGGCGGTGGTCATGATGAAAGATGGATCCATTGTGAGCCAATGGGAAAAGTTGATGTTGATGTCGCCTGCGTCAACATTGCCGGTTGATTCGGTAGTAATCGCGCTGTCTTTTAAAACTATATCAGGACTGGAAATGATTATCCCGCCCGTTTTAACAATCGTTGGATTAATTACAGTAGCTGAATTTTCAGTGCTTATTTTGGCTTGATTAGCTAAATAAATACCTTGTGAGGCATTGATAATAACATCACCAGGAACGCCATTAGAAATGGGCGATGAAATTGATTGACAGTCACCATTACAAGAAGCTGATGAGATACGACCTCCATTCAGAATTTCCAGCGTTCTTGTGTTGACCTTGATTAAACCAGCTTGACCACTACTTCCTTTAATCGCATCTGACACAATACCAGTCCACCATGAACTGCCTTGCCCATCAATTTTTATACTATCAGCCTCAACTGTGATGTTTCCTGCTTTGCCACTGGAAAAATAACTATCTCCTAAAATAGTACCTGCATTCAAAAGTTCTATATGGTCTGCTTTTACATATATAGTTCCAGCATTCGCTGAACTGTATGTAAATGTTTCAATGCCTGTAGTTTGAAAATTATTATTACCATCAATAGTCAAGTTTCTTGCACTAACTATAATATTTCCTCCCTTACCACTAGCAATTGCAAGTGATTGTATTTCTGCTGTGGATGTCATATAGAGATTATCAGCATCTACTGTTATATTACCTGCGTTACCAGTACTTGCAAAAGCACCACAAGAAATTCCGCTAAAGAATGAGGGAGTTCCTTCTAGTGTCATTGTTTTCGCTTTAATGTTTACATTACTAGCATCTTTATTACTGTATGTATCTGCACTGATTTGGCCTACATTACTGATGTACAAACTTTGAGTGGATACATTTACATCACCAGCTTTACCTGATGATTCTGGACGACTATCTGAACTAATCCAACCACTTGTAGCTAAGTCGCCATAAGTACCATAAATACCGTTTAAAATTAAACTATAAGTGTTAATTTCAATGCCCTTCCCAATACCTGCGTCCAAGTCACCATTATTATTTGTACTAAATTGACTTTTATTAAATACAGCATTATCCGCCCATAACGCAGCTCGACCTCCGCTATTACCATCAGTCGAAATCACGCTGCTATCAACCGACACATTTCCCGCATTTTCAACCGTTGGCGTTTGTGTCGGCAAAGGCAAAGTGTCTTTTTGCAAAATGACCGTGCTTTCCCCCTGTGTTGCTACCATACGAACTTCACCGGCAGGTACAGTAAGTCTGGCATTATTGGCAACGGTGATATTGCTTGCCACCACATCCAAAGTTTGCGGAGGGCTTTTATCTAAAGTGATTTGCGAACCATCAAAACCAATGGTGCCGGTGGCGTTGGTGCCAACAAAACCAAAGCTCTCAGGCGCAGCAGAGAAAGTGCTGCTATTTGCTATATCAGTCGCACTGTAAAAACCACCACCCACAAAATTAATCCTATCGGCAGTGCTGACATGAAACGCCGCCGGAACATCAACCCGCGCATTTGCGCCAAACATCACGCCATTCGGATTGATAAAATAAAAATCGGCATTGCCGATGGTTGACTGCAATGTGCCATCAATAAAAGAAGGGCTGAGCCCGGTCACACGGCTAATCACATTGTTTATGCTGTTCCCCGGATTGCCGGTAAATGATACGGTATCGCCGGTACCGATATTAAAAGTAGAAAAACTGTGAAACAAATTATGACCATCACTCGATAGTTTTCCTAAATCTTGCAGAACTGTCGGGATTCCAGCGATGACCGGGATTGAACCCGCTGCGCCCATTGTTCCATCGGTCTTCACATCCGTAACCACAACGGCAGACACAGAGTCACTCACAGACAAAATGAAATAAAAAGCTAATTTAAGGATTGGTTTCATAAATCCCTCCACAAGGTATTATCCTCAGTTGCCAATCAAGATGAGACTATTTTGGCGAGGCACTTAGGTTGTTTATACACCCGGCTGATTTCTGCCGCAACAATTGCCCGCCGGTTAAAAAACATTTTACATAAACTGCTCAAGCAACGCTGAACCCGTTTTATCTTCCCGCCTAAAAAAATAAGTGATATCCCTTATTAATGAGGCATATCACACAGTTTTTAACTTCAAATAGCCGCCAAATCCTTGATTTTCGCGGCTTTCCCTCAGGCAAACTACTATACAATGCAGAGCTCATGCCAAGTAGAGCGGCATATTGTCGCGCGGCAATATGTCACATTTTCAGCGGCAATCCCGGCAACGTAAACTTGCACCAGCTCTTGTATGCGATCTGTGAATTTTCACAGAAACAGGGTTAATGTCCTTCCTCTTGTGCGGTCTGTTAAAGGCCGCATTTTTTTATCCGGGTGCGCATCATGCAAAGAAATTATCAACTGAGTGATTTTGTGGCCATCAATTCGCAAGAACTGAATAAACGCATTGCCTACCATGAAGCAGGTCACGCCACCGCCATCTATTTATACAACAAACAACAACAGTTGCCGCCGGTTTTTTTTCAAATCAGTCTGGAAAATAACGCGGAATTAGTCAGGGATAGAATCTTGCTGAAACAGAATAGTATTGCCGCGAAAGTTGAAGGCGGCTGCTTGATTCAAAATCTGCTGTTAAGCTTTATTGACAGTCAAAACTATATGTCAGCCAGTGAAAAAAGCGGATATAACGCCGCATTGGAAGCTGATATGGTTAATTTGCTGGCAGGGGCGGTGGCTGAAGCCAACTATGTCAGCAGGGCGGATAATGAAATTCTCAATGCCGATTTGCTCAGCATTCAGGCGCTGGAAAAATATGGCAGTCAAGCCGATTTAAAAAAAATCTCCGAATATCTGAATTGCTTTTCAATGGATGGACAGCAGCAAAAACACAAGCTGACGCAGTTATTGGCGCAGACGTTTGAATTTATCAGCCATCCTAAAACATGGAAAGCGGTGGATGCTGTTGCTGCGTTTATTTTATCCTGCAAGAAACAGACAATCAGTTGTGAAGAAATTTTTGTCGTGGTTGATGTCGTTAGCGCTTGAGACCTGTGTCACAGAATGCTTGGTTTGTCATGTATTGGTAATATAGATTTTTTAAGATTAAAGATTGATGAAAAGTTTCACGATTTTGTGGAATTTTTCTTAACTTTTAGCTGGGAATCAACATCTAATATGCCAATCTTAATTATTAATCAGGATGATATTTTTTTGAAAGAACTGCAAAACGCTTTTGAAGGACAAGGTTATCAGGTTGTTGCCACAACAGACAGTAGGAAGGCTCTCAAGCTGTTTTTTCAACACAGACCAACAGCAGTGGTTCTTGACGTGTGTATGCCGAATAAAGATGGTTTTGAAATTACCAAAGAAATCAGGGGCTTTTGTAAAAAAACTTTTATTCTGGCTGTTTCTGCCAATCAAATATCTTTGCGGGCCATTAAAAAACTAGGAGCGAATGTGGCTTTGTCTTGTTTAATTGAGCCAACAACTATCGTCAGTGTAATAAAGGCTATTACCAAAACAGTCAGGTTTTTGTGAAAGCGGGCAGTAATGATTTTATAGGGTAACGCCGTAAGCTTCGGGGTCAACAATGCCTTTAATAAAGTAAGAGTTGGCAGCACCGGCAAACTCCAGATCAGCCAGATTAACCACTCTTTTAGGGATTGGCACTTTTTCAGGATCGGTCAGTAACAAGATTTTCGGCCTGAGTCTTTGGGTATCATTTTCTTCTACTATCATTGCCAGTTCGCCGGTATTCATCTCAACCACATAGCCGACCGGATAGGTGCCAAGACAGCGGTTAAAGCTGCTGAGCAGGATTTCATCAAAATGCTGGCCGGCTTTGTCCAGCAACACCGTCATGGCTTCATAATGATTCAATGCTTTTGTTCCTGGCTTGGCAGCGGTCAGATTGTCGTAAATATTCACGATGCTAATCATGCGGGTGTAGTCAGAGATTTGCCCGCCCTTTAAGCCGCGCGGAAAGCCGGAGCCGTCCAGATGTTCATGGTGACAGTAAGCGACCTGTGCGGCCACTTCCGCCAGTTGTCCCATGCAATCAAGCACAATCTCACTTCCCACTCTGGTGTGTGAATTAAGAATGCCGGTCAGTTCTTTAGGGGTTTTGGCAGATTCCAGCAGGGTGCTGGAAATGCGTAACTTGCCGATATCGTGAAACATGCCGCACAAGCCAAGCAGCACCAGTTCATCATCATGCAGATTAAGGTAGCGGCCTAAATTGATGGCCATCACGCTCACATTCATACTGTGCTGCCAAAGCGAGTAGTTTTTGCTTTTCATCCGAATCAGCAACATCATGGCATCAGGTGAGCGCAAAATGCTGGTCATACAGTCGGAAACCGCGTGTTTAGCCATAATGATGTCAACAGGGCCGCCGCGCTTAACATTGGACATAAAATCTTTAATCAGGGCCGATGCGGTGTTATGAGCCGCTTTTGCAGACTCCATTTCTTCATCAAAAGAAACCAGTTTTGCTGGCGGCTTAATCTCTTCAACTGAGATGTTCTGGTCAAGAATATCACTTAACTGAAGGGTGTTTTTGCGGGAGAGGGAGTTATCTTTGCTTCCTAGCAGTTTTTCAAAAAAGGATTTTTTCGCTTTGGGCTCGACTTTTTTCTGGGCCGCTATCTCTGCCAGTGATTTTTCAGCCGCTATCCCTCTTTTTTCATCAATATAGACATATTCGCATTCTTCCTGGAGCTTTTTAATCACAGCCTCACTGTTAATTAAAAAACCCTGAAACATGAAAGAAGATTCCACCCACTCTTTATCAAGCCTGCACACAAACATGCCCACTTTCAGCTTGGAAACAGGCACCTTGATTTCAATAATAATCGTTGAGTCTTCTTCTTGTAAGGCCATGACTAATCCTTTTATAGGCTTTAGCGGTGAATGCAATAAGAAAAAACCATCTTCATCATAATTCTAGTCTCAGTTATACGATAAAAGTGTGCGGCGATGTGCAAATCTGGAATTTGCTTTGCTGTTTTTGGCAGGCGTTCAAAAATGGCGGGTCTTAAAAAATTCAAACCGGAAGAGGATTTTATCCGCCGGTTAAAATATTTAGCACATCATGCCACAAATTTGGCCGTTACGGCAGGATACTTTATGAAAACCTGATTATTTTACAATAACATGGAAGGAAAATTAGACTTTAAAAAACACGAAACTGAAAGTTTAAAGCAGGCATAACAATTCGCTAAAGTGGTTGAATAATCTGTTAAAGCACCCTATAGTAATTTCATTTTTATTAACGATTAAGACAATCATGCCTTCATTTGATATTGTTTCAGAGTTTGACAAACACGAAGCTCACAATGCAGTAGACCAAGCCAATAAAGAAGTCAGCACCCGCTTTGATTTTAAAGGGGCGACCGCCAGTTATGAACTGAATGACGATAAAATCACCCTGCGCACCGAAACCGATTTTCAGCTTAAGCAAATGCTGGAAATTTTACGGATGAAACTGGCCAAGCGCGGCGTTGATATAGGCTGTCTGGAGATTGGCGATGCCGATGTGAAATATAAATCCGCGACGCAGATTGTGACGTTAAAACAGGGGATTGATTCAACGTTAGCCAAACAAATCGTAAAATTGATTAAAGATAAAAAGTTAAAAGTGCAGGCGGCGATTCAGGGCGACAAGGTGCGGGTAACCGGCAAAAAGCGCGATGATTTGCAGGAGGTTATCCAAATGCTGCGGGCTGAAGAATTGGAGATGCCGCTGCAATTTGATAATTTCAGGGATTAAGCTGTTAGATTTTGTAAAACGCAAGCTACGGGGAAATCACCCCGTAGCGCTTAAAGAGTTGGCTTCTTTTCGCCGACGCAATCAATACTAATCCGTTCTACTTTTTCACCGAGCTTTATTGCTGTCAATTGTCCGCCCCATAACGCTCCGGTATCAATCCCGTAACAATTATTCTGGTCGTAATAACCCAAGGTTGACCAATGGCCGAAGATAATTTTCATATTGGCGCTTTTGCGGCCCGGCACTTCAAACCACGGGGTTAAGTGCGAAGGCTGTGTTCCGGGTTTGCCTTTTTGCTGAAAATTCAGTTTTCCCTGGTCATCGCAATAGCGTAAGCGGGTAAAGCAATTGGTAATAAAGCGCAATAACGGTGCACCGTGCAAACGTTTTGACCAAATATCTGGTTTATCGCCATACATGCCGTTGAAAAAACTTAAATAGTTATCACCATGCAAAATCCGTTCGGCAACCGCCGCCATTTTTTTTGTTTGGGTAAAATTCCACTGCGGTGGCAATCCGGCATGAACCAGACAAAATTCTTCATTATGATGAAACAGTGACCGCATCCGTAACCAGTCAATCAGTTCCGCACTGTCCGGGGCATTCAAAATCGGCGCTAAATCATCTTTTTTTCCGGGCGAGGTCTTTTTGTAAGCCACCGCCAGCAAATGCAAATCATGATTTCCCAGGACACAGACGGCAGCATTGCCCAGCGATTTCACAAAGCGCAGGGTTTCCAAAGATTTGGGGCCGCGATTCACCAAATCTCCAACAAACCAGAGCTGGTCATAAACAGGGTCAAAGTTAATCACGTTCAAAAGACGCAACAAATCGTCATAACAGCCCTGAATGTCGCCAATTGCGTAAATAGCCATTAATGTAAGGTTCTCGGTATCGAAAGAGTGAATTTAGGAATCGGTGCCACAAACTGACTGCCGTCATCCTCGACAAAAAAATAATTGCCCTGCATCACGCCCACGGCAGTTTCCAGCACGGCACCGCTGGTATAGCGAAACACATCACCGGGTTTTAAATACGGTTGTTTGCCGACCACGCCGTCGCCTCTGATTTCTTCGTGCTTGCCGTTGGCGTCAATAATCAACCATTCCCGGCTCAACAGTTTGGCCGGTTTTTCACCACGGTTAGTAATGGTGATGGTATAGGCAAACACATAACGGTTTTCATCGGGGGCGGATTGTTCTTTAATAAACTGCGGCAGCGCCTCGACAACAATTTTATTTTTTTCGTTCATGGTAAAAATAGTTTATGACATATTGGCTTATATTACCTTATCCTAAACCTTAATAAATGATTAAAATAACAGTTTGATTCAATTAAAAAGCTATTTTTTTAAGGTAACGAGATTGCATATTCATATTTTAGGTATTTGCGGCACTTTTATGGGCGGATTGGCCCTGATTGCCAGAGAATTGGGTTATCAAGTCAGCGGTTCGGATGCCAATGTCTATCCGCCGATGAGCACACAACTTGAGCAGCAAGGCATTCAGTTGATGCACGGCTATAAGGCTGAAAATTTAAACCCCAAACCGGATTTGGTGATTATAGGCAATGCCTTGTCACGCGGCAACGTGGAAGTGGAAGCAGTGCTCAATTCCGGTCTGCATTATATTTCCGGGGCGCAATGGCTGGCCGAACATGTGTTGCAGGACAAATGGGTGCTGGCGGTTTCCGGTACCCACGGCAAAACCACCACCACCAGCATGTTGAGCTGGATTCTGGAATATCAAGGGTTTAAGCCGGGATTTCTGGTCGGCGGCATTCCGTTGAATTTCGGCATTTCCGCCCGCTTGGGCGAATCCGACTTTTTTGTGATTGAAGCCGATGAATACGACTGTGCCTTTTTCGATAAGCGTTCCAAATTTGTACATTATCGGCCGCGCACGTTGGTGATGAATAATCTGGAATATGACCACGCCGATATTTTCCCGGATTTGGAGGCAATTAAACGCCAGTTTCATCATTTGGTCCGTACCGTACCCAGTGAAGGGCTGATTATCGCCCCGCAGCATGAAAATAATCTGGACGATGTACTGAAAATGGGCTGCTGGACTCCGGTCGTGCGAACCGTGATAAATGAATCAGGAACTTGGGCTGCGCAATTAACACAGCCGGATGGCTCAGTGTTTGAAGTTTTACATCACGGTCAATCTCAAGGACAAGTTGTTTGGTCTTTAACTGGCGAACATAATGTTTATAACGCTTTGTCAGCGATTGCGGCGGCACATCATGTCGGTGTTTTGCCGAATGCGGCAATTGAGACGTTAAGCAAATTCCAGAACGTGAAACGGCGGATGGAAGTGATTGCCAAAATCAACGGCGTGACTTTATATGATGATTTTGCCCATCACCCCACCGCGATAAAAACTACCCTGGACGGCTTGCGCAAACAGGTTCAGCAACAGCAGATTGTGGCGATTGTCGAGCCGCGATCCAATACCATGCGGATGGGGATTCATACCGAAAGCTTGGCTTTATCACTCACGACCGCAGATGTGGCGATTATTTATCAACCGGCAGAATTGAACTGGGATTTGTCCGCCCTGAAAGCCTATAACCCGGCGATTGAAATCTATGCCAGTCTCGATGAAATCATTGCCCGTTTAACTGGTTTGGCACAGGCAAACAGCCATTTTGTGTTAATGAGCAACGGCAGTTTCGGCGGCATTTATCAAAAGCTGCAACAGGCCTTAACAAGATAAAGACCCGGCAATAATTATCCAATTATAATGAGGATGTGATGGCAGAACATGTAACAACGATTCCCGAATTACTCAGCAATGTAGAAACGGCGGCAAAAATTGCCCGAATCCTGCATGAAAAATATCTGGTGCTGGAAGCAGGCGATTTAAACTCAAAGTTCAGTGATTTGGTCAGTATCTTGAACAGCACGAAAACCGACATTTCCGAATTTCAGAACGTGATCAACGGCAAAAACAAGCAGATTTCGGATTTGGAGTTTGCGTTAAAGTTTAAGGATAAGCTGGTTTGTATTGGCGATGCCTATTATGAAATAGATGGTAATGGCAGGCCGACAGGTCATGCCTGTTGTATTAAGTGCTGGGAAAACACCTATAAAAAACGCACCCTGGTGGTGAAAACCGATGATGCCGAAGTGAAAATATGTCCAACCTGTGGCCAAACTTATTCACGCGCTGAAACCCAGCTTATCAAAAAGAAAAAATTTGGATTTCTTTAAGTTTAATTAAACATAAACGATCATGAGCTTTATTAATAAAAACAATTTTGGGATTAAATTTGTAATCATTGCTTTATTAATAGGCTGCTCGGCATGTTCAAAGGAGACAACTGATAAAGCCATTGAGGTTGATTCAGACCAATTAAAGTCCTTACAGGAAAAAATTGAAGAAACGCATAAAAAATATCTTGAAATTGATGCCCTGCAAAAAAAACAGAAAGAGGATGTCACCACCCAGTTAAATTCGATTTCATGTTCATTAATCAGACTGACTAAACTTAAATTTAATCGGCCGCCCAGTGACAATCTTGAAATAAAAAGCCGGTTGTCCATGATCGATTTTCTGGAAATAGCCGATGAAAAAAAGACTGAGTTTTTTAAAGTAAAAATCGCCAGAAAATATAATTACAGAAATGATTACGAATATGTGATGAGCGGGCTTGAGAAGCATACCAACTGCCTGGAGTATTACGAGAGAGTTATCCCAAAATCACAGGAGGCAAAGAATCTGGAAGCCAAGGTGTTTGAAGATGAAATAGACCGGGCCAGCAGACGCTTGAAGTCTTTTCCAAGGCGCTTTGAAATATTGGAGCGACTTGCCAGCGAAGCCACCACCTGCCAAAGTTTTTTACAAAAAAGTCTGGACGAGTATTTGGTCGATAGAACGCCGGCTATTGCGAAGGATGGTCTTGATAAGGCTAAAGACTGTCTTGTGGAAATAGATAAAGGGATAAAGCAGCCGAATGAAATAGCGGAAATAGCTGAAACGGCGGAAGCTCCGGCAAAACAGGCGGAGCCGTCTTTTTGGGATAATCTTTTTAAATAACTGCGCCGGGCATTGCAGTTAAATATTGCCGAGATGAAATGCCGGTCGGAAACATCAATCGCCATTCCACAAGGCTTTCAGCTGCTCCAGATTTTCCTCGGCTTTGGGGAAATAAGTGGGTGATTCCTGAATCGCCTGACGGAAATAATTCTCTGCCGCTTCATATTGACGGTTTAACATGCAGATATAGCCGACGTTATTATAACTTTCGTGCGGCGGCATAATGCGGTTGAACAGGGTAATGGCCGCCGGATATTGCAGATGTTTTATTTCAATCAAGGCCAGATTATAAATGGCGCGTTGATATTGGTTGTCAAAGCTGAGAGCCTGATTAAAATAATTGCGGGCATTTTTTTCATCGCCTTTCAGATAATAAGAATAGCCAATATTATTCAATATCATCGGGCTGCCGGAATTATTAGCCAAAGCTTTCTGATAATAACCAATCGCGGCATCATACTTTTTATTCAGGTCGGCAATTACTCCCAAACCATTCTGGGCTTTCCAGCGGCTGCTGTCCTGGGTAACAGCTAATTCCAGATGCTGTTGGGCCTGTTGCTGAAAACGGTTTTTTAAATAATTTAATCCCAGATTTTCATTGGCGGTGACATTATTCTTGTCAATTTGCAGAATATCCTGATAAATCTTTAACGCCAGTTCCGGTTTGTTATTTTGCTGATGAATGGCGGCAATCTGCTCTAAAGCCTGGGTGTTTTTAGGTTCAAACTGCAAGGCTTTCACATAATAAAACAGAGCCCGGTCGCTTTTTCCTTCTTCTTCTGCCTGTTGTGCTTTCTCGAAAGCTTTTTCAATGCTGGTGACATCAGGGTCAAGGGTGTTCAGCAGGCTATCTGGGCTATCTCCGTAGCGTTTTTGTTTTGTGGTCTGGATAGTTGATTTTGCTTTCACCGGCGGCAAAGTTTCAATTTTTCCCAGCGATTGCTGGCCGGTTGCCGGTGTGCAGGCCGATAACACCGGTAGAACAATGCAGGCAATGCTACAAAAACGAAAAGTCAGATTCATGATAGGAGCCGATTCTTAAAACTGAAGGTTGCAGAACAGCGTGACTGTTCTGCAACAAGGTTTTTAAACAGGATTATTGCTGTCTGGTTGAATGAATTTTGATTTCTACCCGACGGTTTTTTGAACGACCGGCTTCATTATCGTTGGAAGCGACAGGGTAGGCATCACCATAGCCGACCGTTTGAATCCGTTGTGAGCCAACGCCTTTGCTTACCAGATAGCGTGCTACGCTATCGGCGCGGTTTTTAGACAATTGCAGATTGGCGTTTGGGTTGCCTTTTGAGTCGGTGTGTCCTGAAATAGTGATGCTGGTGTCAGGAGATTTGGCTAAAACATTGGCCACAGAATTTAACGCCGGATAAAAGCTGGAAGAGATATTGGCAGAGCCTGAAGCAAAAGCGACATTGCCTGGCATTACCACATTCAGGTCATCACCCTGGCGTTGAACCTGCACATCTGTACCTTGCAAACCGGCTTTCAGTTCTTCTTCCTGATTAGCCAGATAGTAACCTACACCGGTGCCTAGAACTGCACCTGCTGCGGCTCCAATCCATGCTCCTTTGCCAGCGTCGCCGGCAATTGCGCCGATGCCCGCGCCAATAGCCGTACCTGCTACGGCACCAACACCTGTACCTATTGCTGTATTTGTTCCCTTTGATTGACCAGCGCAACCGGTTAAGGCTAATGAAACGACACAAGCAGTGATTATTTTTTTCATAGCAGATTCCTCTTTGATTAAGGGATGTTAAATTACAAAGGCCAATTATAGCGGATTAGTGAGGCTGATGATTTAGAAAATTATGAACGAAATCGACAGATTTATTCAAAAGTTCGGTTTTTTCACGGACAATAATTAAACAAATTGAACTTAATTTTTGACCCAAATCCAATGACATTTAAAACCTTGATGGTGCAGGGCACAACGTCTGATGCCGGAAAAAGCACGCTTGTTACGGCGCTGTGCCGTTATTTATATCGGCGCGGCGTGAAAGTTGCGCCGTTTAAACCTCAAAACATGGCTCTGAACAGTGCCGTGACCATTGACGGCGGCGAAATCGGCAGAGCCCAAGCGGTGCAAGCGGCAGCCTGCGGTTTGCCGGCACATACCGATATGAACCCGGTGTTGCTGAAACCTGATTCGGATAAAACCGCGCAGGTGATTATTCACGGCAAAGCGCTTCATAATTTATCGGCGCAGGCCTATCACGACTATAAAAAAATCGCCATGACAGCAGTGCTGGAGTCTTATTATCGTCTGGGGGAGCACTATGAATATATCGTGGTGGAAGGCGCTGGAAGTCCTGCTGAGATTAATCTGCGTGACAAAGACATCGCCAATATGGGCTTTGCCGAAGCGGTGGATTGTCCGGTGATTTTGATTGCCGATATTGATAGGGGCGGGGTATTCGCACATATCGTTGGCACACTGGAATTATTGTCAGAAACTGAACGGGCACGGATAGTCGGTTTTGTGATTAACCGCTTTCGTGGCGATATCACTTTATTAACCAGTGGTCTTGATTGGCTGGAGCAAAAAACCGGCAAGCCGGTGTTGGCGGTGCTACCGTATTTGCATGATTTATATCTGGAGTCGGAAGATGCGCTGAGCGTGAAGAAATCAGTCAGTGACCATCACAAGGCGCTGAATATCGTGGTTCCGGCATTTCCACGCATCAGCAATCATACCGATTTTGATCCCTTGCTTTTACATCCGGGCGTGAGTCTGGAATTTATGCGCGATGCGTCACAGGTAACAGGTGCAGATTTGATTATTCTGCCCGGCAGTAAATCGGTGCGTGCTGATTTGCGCTGGTTCAAGGAAAACGGCTGGGAAGATTTGCTAAAACGGCATTTACGCTATGGCGGCAAAGTGTTGGGGATTTGCGGCGGTTTTCAGATGCTGGGAGAAATGGTTCATGATCCTGACGGCATAGAAGGCTCGGCAGGAATGAGTGAAGGCTTGGGCTTGTTGGCGGTTAGCACGACGCTGTATCCCGAAAAATGTCTGCAACAGGTAAGCGGAGTTCTGAGTTTTGACGAGGCGGCGGTGGCAGGTTATGAAATTCACGCCGGCATCACCACAGGCCCAGGTTTGCAGCGGGCCTTGATTAAATTTTCCGATAGAACTGACGGGGCTGTTTCAGCCGATAATCAGGTTATCGGCAGTTATTTACACGGTTTGTTCGATTTGCCTTCAGCCTGTAACGCCTTGTTGAAATGGGCGGGGATGAATCAACAGCAAGCGGTTGATTATGCCGCACTGCGCGAAGCGGGAATAGAGTTGCTGGCCGATACTCTGGAGCAGCATTTTGATTTTTCCAGACTGGAAGCGCAATTAGCGGCTTTCACACAAGTCTAAAATCGCCTGAAAATCCATTTGTTCCAGATAGTGTTGCAAGCCGGTGGCGACATGGTTATCCAAGGCATTGATTTCGGCAATCACGCTGGCGGTTTGCTCTAAATCCAGCTGCCCGGCAGCATGGTGCAATTGGCTTTGCAATGCCGCAGGCAAAGCCTTGAATTGCTTAACTGGCACATGTTCGGAAACGTAAACAGGTTGCGGTTCTAATGCCTGATAAATAAATTCAACATTCAGGCACTGATGCAGACAGGAAAAAATTTCATCAATCCGGTAGGGTTTGCTAACAAACGCATCTACCCCGGCCTTGAATAATTCATCACGCTGGTCTTCAAAGACGCTGGCAGTCAACGCCACCACCACAGTATCTTTGCCATTTGGCAGGGCCTTGATTTGCCGGGTTGCTTCCTTGCCGCCCATCACCGGCATTCTTATATCCATCCAGATTAAATGCGGTTGCCATTGTTGGAAAATCTCAATCGCTTCCTGACCGTTACAGGCTTCGCGCAGCTGAAATCCCAAAGGCTGCAAGATTTTTTTCAGCAATAACCGGTTTTCAAAATTATCATCAACAATCAGCAGCCGATAAAGTATCTGATTCGGGCTCAAACCTACCACCTGGTTTTGATGCGGTTTAATTGCCATGATGTCCTCGGCGGAGACCTTGCTCACCGGCAATTCAATCCGAAACAAAGAACCTTTATTTACCTGACTGGTCAGGGAAATCGTCCCGCCCATCAGGTTGACATATTGTTTGGTAATCGGCAATCCTAATCCCGTGCCTTTTTGAGAGCTGTTTTTGCCCACCTGAACAAACGGTTCAAAAATTTTGCCCTGGTCTTCCGCTTTAATCCCAACCCCGCTATCTTCAACTTCGCAAACCAGCCAGACCTTGTTCTGGTCGACATGATTTTTAATATTAAAGCGGACATTGATAGAGCCGGTTTCGGTATATTTAATCGCGTTGCCGATTAAATTAATTAAAATCTGGCGCAGTTTATACGGGTCAGCTTCGACAAAACGCGGCAATGCCGAATTCTCAGTATGAAATAACTGTAAATGTTTGCTTTCAGCCCGCTCACGCATCATGTCAACAATATCGCGAACTGTTTCCCCCAAATCAAAAGGCTCAGTTTCAATCACCACCCGTCCGGCTTCAATTTTGGCCATGTCCAGAATGTCGTTGATTAAATTTAACAGGTGTGTGCCGCTGCGGTTAATGATGTTCAAGTTTTGCCGTTGTGATTCGGTTATTTCAGGATCAGTTTGCATGATTTTGGAAAAACCCAGCACTGCATTCATCGGTGTGCGCAGTTCATGACTCATATTGGCCAAAAAAATGCTTTTCGCCTGATTGGCTTCTTCGGCCACGGTTTTGGCATGGCGCAGGTCTTTTTCAATCTGTTTGCGGTGGATAATTTCCTGTTCCAGTTGCTGGTTAATTTGTTGCAAACGGGTATAGCCCAAAATTTCATTTTTTAACACCAGAGCGATGTAATTGAAAAAAAGTGGCAAATGTTCATAAAGCTCACGCATGGCAATATGCAGGCTTTCCATTTTAAAAACGCCAATTAATTGATTGCCGACTTTCAGCGGATAAACCCAGGTATAAGCATTGGTGAATTCTGCGCTGATTAACTGGGTGTCCTTGAAATGATGTTCATATTCAGTCGGCAATCCGCTGCGATAAGCTTCTGCTACCTGCGGGTCTGCAATGGTTTGCAGTTTTTGTTTTTTACCATAGACATCGGTGTAAAAAGTTTCGTCATCGATTTGATAATACAGAATCAGATTTGCGCCGCCAATCACATCCACAACCGAATGCAATAAATTGTCGATGGTGTTTTCCAGACCGGAAACCATGCTGATTCTGCTCATTAATTGAATAATTAATTGCAGGTAAGACTTTTCCACTGCCAGTTTTTTAGCGCGTTGTCTTAATTTTTCTAATTCGTCATTGCTCATGATAAACAATTATAACGCGCTAATAGCCTGATGGTTTTCTGATAATGGATAATGTGGAATTGGCAGTTGCAAACACAGAAGCGTCTTCAGATTTTGGCAGGAACATCAGAGGCCGGCAGGTTGCTTGTGCGCCAGCAGGTTTTGTAAGGTGGTTTCCAGAAAGTCCAAGGAGACACTGACCGATTTGACCGGCAAACCGACCATTTTTCCGGCGGCCTCGGCTTCAGCACTGAAATCATGGGAGCAGGGGGTGTTGATGCACAGCAGATATTTATGGGCCTGCTGAAAGATTTCCCTGATAACTTTTGGCCGGTCGCCAAAGGTTTTTACGATCACGGTATCCCAATGCAGCGCCCAGTCTTCCAGCAAAAAAAACGCGCCCTGAGCCAACTCCGCCATAAATCGCTCCCGCCCTAACAGCATTTCCACGCAGTTTTGCCCTTCAGTGCGGATGGTGTGGTAGTTGTCGAGAATTTTTTCCATTAAAGGATGGCAGGCGCCGTAAAAAACCAGGGTATCTCGCTGCGAGTGGCATTCCAAAGCGCAACCCAGCTGGGTTTGCAGGGCTTTAAAATCAATGTGCAATGATGATGGCAAAAAGTCCGTATCAAATTCCCAGTGATTTTTTCTGCGTAAAAACTCAACTTCTGCTTTGAGAATACCACAGCCGGTCAGCAGCAGTTTCTCCTGACTCATTTAATAACGTCCAACTTCATAAGCCGTTTCCAGCATCACCCGGATGTTGCGCTCAGGAATCTTGTACGGCATTACCAAAGTGCCAAAACCAAATTTGCCGCCGGCCATACCTGCTTCTATGATGCGTTTAACTTCGCAGCGCACCTCGTCTTCGCTCCAGTCAATCAGGCGAATATCATTAATCACTCCCCAGGTTAAGCCGCGATTGGCGACCGCTTTTTTTCCTGCTGCCACATCATCATTCGGACTTAAGTAATAGGTTTTGATGTTGAGTTGCTCGAATACCGGATCAATCACATTGTTCATCCGCGAGCTGCCGCAATAGTAAACCATATCATTTGTGCCCAGAGGTTCTACGTCTTTTTTCATCCAAGGCATGGATAAATTATGAAACTGTTTCATCGGCACAAAATCCGTTGAGCCGAACGGATTGGCGTAGAGAATAATATCGGCACCGGCATTGCGGTAAGCAGTGACTTCTTTATGGAAAAAGTTGCAGCACTTAGTTAGCAATTCATCACGGACTTCATGGGGGCCAAAAAACAGCAATTCAAACCATTTGTCCATCCCCATCAAAATCGCCGGCAAGGTCATGCTGGCGGTGATATAAGCGCAAATCGGATATTTGCCGCCGGCTTCGCGTTTAAGGATTTGTAAACACTTTAATTCTTCGGCAAACAGTGGGCAACTGCCAATGTCGTCAGGAACCTCCAGTTTCGCAATGTCATCATAAGATTTAATCACGTAATCTTCGACATTCGGCGGCCCGTCAGCGGCGTAAATGATTTTCTGGCAGCCTAGCAATTCGGCTTCTTTGCCGACGTAAAACAAGCTCCAGAGATTGTCATAGCCGTATTTCTCCCGCATTTTAAGCTGCCCTTCTGCCACGTATTCGCCTTTGGAATAGTATTCTTTCAGAGTGGCTATGCCTAATTCCTTCGCGCCCTGATCCAGCAAATTGCAGAATACCGGAATCCGGTCCGATTTTTCGCCGTTAATCGCCGCTACCAATCTATCCATTCCAGTCGTCATTTTCTCATTCCCGTCATCAGGTCTTTAATCACTTTGCCGGCAGTGATGCCGTCTTCTGCCCACGCATCCGCCTGTACCGTTTTGTAGAGATTGGGATCCCAGCGGTAAGGCGCACCGCCGACCACGATTTTGATTTTGTCTTCCAGATTTCTTTCTTTCAGGATTTCCCGCACTTTTGTGCAACCCAGTTCACTGCGGGCGGTGTGCATCATCATTGAAGAAATGGCAATAATCGGCGAGTTGTGGGCAAGGGCTTCGTCAACAAACTTTTCCGGTGCAACATTTACGCCCAAATCCACTACCTCAATCATCAGAGAGCGCAAACAGCCGCTGACAATGCGTTTTCCCAGGGTGTGCATATCGCCATGTGACGTGCCAATGACTACCGTACCAATGATTTCCGGGCTTTTTTGAAATTTTGCCACCATTTCATCAGTGACTTGCGCGGCAATTTGTGAAGCCATGAAGTGCTGTGCCAGATTGGCATCAAAATCTTCACTGATTGACTTAATCATCAGTTCCATCGCCGGAATCACCACCTGAAAAACGATGTCTTCAGGAGAAATGCCGTTTTCTACTGCCTGATGAATGATTTCCAAGGCCCGATCGCGGTCGGTGTCAAAAACCGCTTCATTGTATGCAGTGATAATCTCGGTAAGCACTTATAGGTTCCTGATGAAAAATCTTTTTTAGAGATAAAGATTAAAATCTATCACAGTTGGGAAACAGCGGATAATGTTTTTGTCAGCAAAAGCTTACTTATTTTTCCAATAGCAGTGGTTGTAAGTATAAATTATCAACAAAAGATTCATCAAAGTTCAGGGCATGAGCCATATTTACAATCTGCGCCTGCACTTTGATTTGCTTGAATAAAGCAAAAGCCTGTGGTGAAGACAGCAGTAATTCACAGCCGGTTAAAGCGGTGTTTTCATAAAGTTCGATTTTTTCGGCGGCTATTTGCGGAAGCAAGCCAATGAGCTGAGCATTTTTCACATCCAGAAACTGGCCGAAAGCACCACAAACGCAAACCCGCGATAGCTTGTCAGCTGTGAGGCCCGCTGCCTTGAATAATTGCTGTTGCGCCGCGCCGGTAGCGGCTTTGGCACGTTGAAAAATATCAATATCCTGTTTTTTCAGGGCAAAGGAGTGGATTGGTGTTAAAGAGAGTTGATATTCATTGCTGGCGGTGTTTTTAAAACGGCCATTCTTTTTTAACTCTCCGTTTGCCAACAAGTGGGCAATGGCGTCTACCAGCGCTGAGCCGCATAAGCCAACCGCAGCAACATTGCCAATAACCTGACAACTCCAGTAATTGTCGGGTTTGGGGCTGATGCGATAAATGGCGCCTGTGGCGGCGGGTATGCCGCAGCTAATTCCGGCCCCTTCAAAAGCCGGGCCGCCCGGCACTGAGCTAATCCATAATCTTGTGCCATCCCAAAGCGCAAGTTCTGAATTGGTGCCAAAATCAATCAGCAGCGCACAATCGCTGGAGCGGGTGAGTCCGGTTGCAAGAATGCCGGCCAGTAAATCAGAACCGACAAATCCCGCCAAAGGTGGAGCACTGGCAATCAGGGTTTGTGGCTGTAAGCCCAGGAAAGTTTGCCATTCGCTAACATCGTCTATCTGGCAATCAACGGCTTGAGTCCAATATTTCGGATCGAGCAGTTGCTGAAAATTTTTATGGCTTAGCAAGGCCAGCATCGGCGTATTGCCAACCACTAATAATTGCTGGATTTGTGCGATGCTGAGCGGCAACTTGGCGATAAGTTGCAAGGCATTTTTAATGCTTTGTTTAATCAGGAAACTCAGCTCCAAAGCGTCGGATACAGAATTTTGAGCGGCTGTCAGGCGCGTTAAAACATCGGCACCGAAGCGAAATTGCGGGTTGAATGCCGTCCACGCCAGAACTCGGCAGTGTCGGCTGATATTCCATAATGAAAGACGCAGATGGGTGGTGCCGAGGTCAAACGCAATGCCATATTGGTCCTGGCTATTGACGGCGGTTTTATTGACAGAGTGGAGTTTTTTCCATTTTAAAACGTTGACCGGATTCTCAATGCTGATAGCCAGATCTGATAGCGCTTTAGCCTGACAAGCCAGGCGCATACCTTGCTGAATTTGTTGAGATGATAATTTGCTTTTCTCAACAGCGGTTAAAGCTGAGGCCTCGCCGTGAAGAATTTTGACTCGGCACAGGCCGCAAAAACCGCAGCCGGTGCAAGCCGAACTTACTTTAATTTCTGCGGCACAAAGCAGATTCAGAATGCTGGTTCCTGTTTTAAATTCCAGCTGCATTTTTCTGTTTTTTTCAATTAGGGTTAATGCAGGCATGATTTAATC
The DNA here is from genome assembly GCA_903875455.1 of uncultured Pseudomonadota bacterium. GTDB lineage: Bacteria > Pseudomonadota > Gammaproteobacteria > Methylococcales > Methylomonadaceae > CAIQWF01. The sequence continues at coordinate 15,288 of CAIQWF010000141.1, read as the reverse complement.
AGGCTTGGAAAATAATCAGGGGCAGGTTTTATCCCCAGTTGAAGGCAAAAATTGAGTGCGAATACTTAAAAACTCATCCAGATTGGCAAACAGCGCATCAACCAGATTCGGATCAAAATGGACGCCACGCTGCTCTTTAATCAAGACCAGGCTGTCTTCCAGTTCCCAGTTTTTCTTATAGCAGCGTTTGCTGTCTAACGCATCAAAGACATCGGCAATTGCGCTCAGGCGTCCGGCAATATGGATTTCTTCACCTTTCAAACCTCTAGGATAGCCGCTGCCGTCCCATCTTTCATGATGTTCATGGGCAATGGTCGCCGCCATTTTGAACAATGGCCGATTTGAAGAAAGCAGCATGTGATAACCCAGTTCAGCATGAGTTTTCATCACTTCCCATTCGTCAGCGTTGAGCGGGCCGGGTTTTTCCAGAATCGAATCAGGAATCGCAATTTTGCCGATATCGTGCATTGGCGCGGCTTCTTTGATTAATTCAACAGTTTCCGGGTCAAGGCCATAACTTTTGGCCAGAAAATGGCAATACGCCGCCATTCTGCGAATATGCAGGCCTGTTTCTACAGAACGGCCTTCGCATACCGAACCCAGCATGATAATCACATCGCGTTGGGTGGCAATGATTTCCTGATTCAGCGAATTGATTTCGGCCAGGCCGGCTTGAATTTTTGATTCCAGGTTTTCCTGATAATCCCTAAGCTGCAAATGCGTGGCCACCCGGGCTTTGACTTCTTCAAACTGAAAAGGCTTGGTCAGATAATCAACACCGCCCATGCTAAATGCCCGCACTTTGTCATTGGCATCGCTCAAGGCACTGATAAAAATAACCGGAATATCGTGGGTAGCAGGATTTTCTTTTAAGGTTTGACAGACTTGATAACCGTCCATTTCCGGCATTTTAATATCGAGCAAAATCAAATCAGGCTTTTTTTGCGCTACGGCACGCAAGGCCAGATTGCCATTAATAGCGGGACGAACTTTATAGCCATCCTCTTTCAGGATATTGGCCAGCAGTTGTAAATTGGCGAGAGTATCGTCAACAATTAAAATATCCGCGCTGGTTTTGGTGGTTATATGAGTCATAACACGAATAACAGGTAAACTAAAGGATTCATCATATCAAGATGGACAAAAAAATGTTAGTGCTTTGATTCAGGTCAGCGTTTGGGGCGGATGAAATTTCCAGCAGGATTAATTTTTTTGCGGCATAAAAAAGCCCCGGTGAAAATCAGCGGGGCTTTTGGAAAACTCAGAGTCAATTATTAAAGCTTATTGCGGCTTAACATTGACTGCGGTTAACCCTTTTGGGCCTGACTCAATCTCAAATGTAACAGCCTGACCTGGCGTTAAGGTTTTAAAGCCTTCGCCCTGGATAACTGAATGATGAACAAATACATCTTCGCTGCCTTCTGACTGCGCGATGAAACCAAAGCCTTTTGTATTGTTAAACCACTTTACAGTGCCTGTTGCCATTTGCAAAACTCCTAATATTTAAATTTCAATCTTTTCCAGTCTTCATCAACCAGATTATGGTTACTGTAAAACTTTGGTTATTGTACCGTTATTTAACAAAACATGTCATCCGCAGATTTCGCATAAGCCTTCTAGTACCAGAGATTGAGGGGCAGTTACGCCGATAATCGGTTCATTTGCCATCACCGGCCAACTCATCCCTTCATAAACATTTATCCGCTCCGGTACCCGGTTTTTTTACCAGAACATGACGGATAATGTCGCTGGCAAGTTTATTGCGTGAATGTTAGCACCTGTTTATAACAATATTGTTACTTAAGCAGGCTAAAGCGCGGTAATTTTTTATTAATTATCCTGACATGATAATATCTTGCAAGATTTAACGTTTAAATAAGGTCAAAATGAAAGCAAATATAGGTTTAATTGGATTAGCGGTCATGGGACAGAATCTGGTCCTAAACATGAACGATCACGGATTTAAAGTGGCGGTACACAATCGCGGTAAAGATAAGATAGATGAATTTTTACAGGATGCCGCTAAAGGAACACAGGTTGTCGGTGCATACTCTTTAGAAGAGATGGTTGATTTGTTGGAAACGCCCCGCAAAGTGATGTTGATGGTGAAAGCGGGGGAAGTGGTGGATATGTACATCAATAAATTAGCCCCTTTGCTGTCCCCAGGTGACATTATTATTGATGGCGGCAACTCTTTATATACTGACAGCAACCGTCGTACTGACGCGCTAAAAGAAAAAGGCATTTTGTTTATCGGCACCGGCGTGTCGGGTGGTGAAGAAGGTGCGCGGAATGGGCCTTCGATTATGCCGGGCGGCAATCCAGAGGCATGGGCGGCGGTAAAACCGATATTCCAGGCGATCAGTGCGAAAGTCGGTGATGAGCCTTGTTGTGAGTGGGTGGGCGAACAAGGTGCAGGGCATTATGTAAAAATGGTGCATAACGGCATTGAATACGGCGACATGCAGCTGATTTGCGAAGCTTATCAATTGTTGTCGGAAGGATTGGGATTAACTCCTGATGAAATGCAGGCGGTTTTTGCGCAGTGGAATAAAGGCCAGTTAAGCTCTTATCTGATTGAAATCACGGCTAATATTTTGGCTTATAAAGATGCAGACGGTTTGCCGCTGGTTGACAAGATTCTCGACACCGCCGGACAAAAAGGCACAGGCAAATGGACTGCGATTAACGCACTGGATTTGGGAATGCCGTTGACCCTGATTGCAGAATCGGTGTTTGCCCGCTGTTTGTCAGCACAAAAAGACGAGCGGGTGAAAGCCGCAGGTATTTTGCCGAAAGCCAAAGTTGCGTTTTCCGGTGACAAACAGGCGATGATTGATGCGATTGGCGATGCCTTATATGCCGCGAAAATCATTTCTTATGCGCAAGGTTTCAGATTGCTGAAAGAAGCGGCAGCCGAATATAACTGGAATCTGAATTATGGCGAAATCGCTCTGATGTGGCGGGGCGGCTGTATTATCCGTAGCCAATTTTTGGGCGACATTAAAGCGGCTTACGAAAAAAATCCTGATCTGGATAATTTGTTGCTGGCGGATTATTTCATCAATGCGATGCAAAAAGCCGATGCAGGCTGGCGCAAAGCCATTATTCTGGGGGTTGAGTTAGGGATTGCAACTCCGGCGTTTTCTTCGGCTCTGGCTTATTATGACGGCTATCGCACCGCCAGATTACCGGCGAATTTGTTGCAGGCCCAGCGCGACTATTTTGGCGCACACACTTATGAGCGCCTGGATAAACCGCGCGGCGAGTTTTTCCATACCGACTGGATTGGCAGCGGCGGAAAAGTTTCTTCAACCACTTATAACGTTTAAATGGTTGTCACGACAGGCAGTCCTCAAAGGACTGCCTGTCGTTATTTCAGCGGGTGAGTTGATAAGGCTGCGGGTCTACAACAGGCGGACGTTTCAGGATTAAGTCCGCCATGAGCTGCGCAGAAGCCGGCGCCATGGTTAAGCCGTTTCTGAAATGTCCGGCATTGATACTTAAATTTTCAATTTCAGGGTGATTATCTATATAAGGTATACCGTGCTCAGTACCGGGGCGTAAACCTGCCCAATGTGCCAGCAGAAAAAAATCTTTTAAGGCTGGCAGCAAATCAAACGCAAACGATTTCAGTTTAGTTTTAGTTTCTGCGCTGGTTGATTTATTAAAGCCATCATGCTCCACCGAACTGCCCGCCAAGATTTTTCCGTCACGACGAGGAATCAAATAGTGATCGCCATCCAGAACCATACGGGACAAAGTATCGGGTTGCGCCTGAAATAACAGCATTTGCCCTTTAACCGGAGCAATTTTCGGTTTGTTAAGTTTTTTGGAAAACAAGTTTTTGCTTAACTCTGCGGTCCATGCTCCGGCGGCAATAATCAAATGATTGACTTCCAGTTTGCCGGTGCTGGTATTAATTGCCTGAATCCGGTTATTTTTTTGCACAATTTCCTTCACCGTGCAGTTTTCGATAAATTCGACTCCTTGCTGCAATAAAAATTTTTTCAGTGATTTTAACAAGCGCGGATTGCGGGCCTGAGCAATCGTTGGCAGCCATAGAGGATTTTCTACCTGCGTCTGCAAGCCTGCAAAAAAACTTTCTTCAGCAGCCGTAACCGGAATTTCGTTGGCGTCACACCATTGTTTGGCCAATTGATGATCTGGATTTTTGCTAATCAGCAGGCCGCTTTGTGTCCATTCCGGGTCAATGCCGGTGCTGGCAAACAGGGTTTCGTTTAAATGCGGATAGATTTTCAGGCTGGGGATAACCAGTTTTGTAATAGCCGGAGATTGCCGCCAGGGATAAAGCGGCAACAAAATTCCGCCGCCTGCCCACGATGATTCCTGTGCAGTAGGATTTTTTTCTATCAGGGTGACACTTAAACCCGCCTGATGCAGCTCTTTTGCAATCAGTAAACCTATAATGCCGCTGCCCACAATGGTAATGTCTTGAGTATTTTTCATGTTGTTTAAAAGTGAGTTTGTTGGCATAAACACAAAGCGGTTATAAGCTTTGCATAACGTGAACAGCTGTAAAAAATTGTCTCTTATTCTAGCAAATAGAGCTGCAAGATGCCGTGAATATCCAGGGGGAATGTTGTTTTTTTGCATCAACAAAGAGGCCAAATTATCAGCAAATATGGGTTAGTTATTGATATAAAAGGAATTAATAACATTTGCGAAATATCAACAAAACTTGTATCCGATGCGTTATGCTGCTACTATTACACTTGTAATGCAGGGCTGTTACTATTACACTTACAATGCAGGGCTGTGTTGTATAACAGCAAACAGATTTAAACAACAAACTCTTGAAGGAGATTCCTGATGATACATAAAAAAACTAAATTAGTGCTGGGCATTGCTACGGCCTCTTTGACATTAGCTGCGATGATGATTTCTCCAGAAGCGTCAGCAGATTACTGGAAATGTGTTAAAAGCAAACATAACACTTGCAAACGCCACAAACACAAAACAAAAGTAGTGACTAAAACTGTTACGGTAGCAGCACCTGCGGCAGCAGCACCAGCAGCGGCAGCTTATGATGATTCAGCTCTGAAACAACGTATTGCTGATTTGGAAAACAGACCAGCGCCTGTTGCAGCAGCAAAAACCAAAGACAACATGGTATTTTTCCGTGGTGGTTGGGCACATGCTTACAGATCGCGTAATGGCGTTTCTATTAACAATGATACATTTCCTAGTTTTGCTGCTGAAAAGGCAGATAGAAATGCTTGGTATTTCGGTGCTGGCTTGGACTTTAGCATTGATGACAATCTGTTTGGCCTGATGGACAACACCGAAGTGCTGGCTGAAGTGATGTTTGAATACAAACAGTTTGCAGACAAAGTAGGTGGAAACGCCGTTGTCGCCGCTACTGCTAGTGGTCTTGATACAGCAGCAGTTGCAAATGTTCCTCGAGATGTGACAGTTAGCCAATTTACTGTAAATGCTTCACCTAAAATTAAATTCCTGAAAGGCAGTGCTTTCAGACCTTGGGTTATTCCTGTCGGTTTTGCAATGAACATTATCAGCCCGCCATCTGAATCTATCACTGTATTGCAACCTGCCCTGATGTTTGGTTTGGGTGCGGACTACAAAGTATGGAAAAACGTTTATGTCGGTGCTGATGCACGTTATCAACAAAACATCGGTCGTACTTTAGACGGCGTACAAACTAACGGCTTCAGCGTTGGTGGATATTTAGGTTTAGGCTTCTAAGCTTGACCCTTTAAGTAAAAGCTGTAAAAGAGAAGGGAAGATGAAAGTCTTCCCTTTTTTTTATGCCTGAAAAAAATCTATTTCGACAAAATATCTGCCGTGTTAATGCTGATTTCTGGCAATGCAACCAGATTGATTGTGTCACCATAATGCAACGTTGTTTTCTGTTCATAGCCGTCGTTAGATGCTTTGCGATACACTTCAAGGCTTTCATTATTTAAGTTCACCAACCAATATTCGGTAATTCCATATAAAGCATACAAACGCGCTTTTTGTTCACGGTCATAATTTAAAGAAGTATCTGCTACTTCAACCAGCAATAAAACATCTTCGGCTTGCGGATGGCGAGTGGTATAAAAATCGGCATCAGGGCGCAGCAACATAAAATCAGGCTCAGGTTCGGAAAGGTCACCCAATTGCAATGGGTTCTGAATACTCAGAATTGCTTTTTTTGCAACAACGACAGCTGCAAACAGATTAGTGATACGATTTAAGTGTCCTGAATGGTTAAATCCGATTGGCGGCATTTCTAAAATTTCTCCATTAATAAGTTCAACGCGGTCTTTGGGTGAAAAAAGACCTGCTTCGGCCATCTTTTGCCATTTAAAAACATCAATCAGATATTTTTGCGGAACTGCGGTTACTGTATTCATAATCAATTTAGCGTGTATGATTTTTTAAGGATATGTCACTATATAACAAAATAGTTCGCTTGCGCAGCCTGATTTTTAAAACCCATTAACACTGATTTTTATGAAAACTCTCTACCCTGAAATTTCCCCTTACCGCACTTTTTTCCTCGAAACAACCAGCAAACATCGGGTTTATATTGAAGAAAGCGGCAACGTGCAAGGCATTGCGGTCATTTTTTTACACGGCGGGCCTTGTTCCGGCACAAAACCCGATCACCGGCGGTTTTTTAATCCTGAAAAATATCGGATTGTGCTAATGGACCAGCGCGGCAGCGGCTTATCAACGCCTTTTGGCGAGTTAGAGCATAACACTACGCAGGATTTAATCAGCGATATGGAACAGGTTCGCCAGCAATTGGGAATTGAAAAATGGCTGTTATTCGGTGGCTCATGGGGCGGGGCTTTAGCTTTGCTTTATGCACAGCAATATCCTAAAAAGGTTTCCGGCATGATTATTCGCGGGGTGTTCTTAGCCCGTACTCAGGATTTAAGCTGGTTTCTCAATGATGGCGTAAACCGGATTTACCCCGAACAATGGCAAAAACTGCACGACAGCATTCCAGAAACACTACGGCATGATTTATTTCAAGGCTTGTGCGCGGGACTTTGGGGAGACGATCAGTTGACGCAACGGCGGGTTGCCAGAGCGTGGGCGGCCTGGGGTGCGCAAGTGTCTCTGGGACGTGATTACCAACCGGACAGAGAAACAGAGCATGTCACGGAAAAAATGGTCAAACAGGTGATGATGGAATTGCATTATGCCAAGCACCATTATTTCATTGCCGAAAATCAAATCTTAGAAAACTGTCATTTACTTGAATCAATTCCTGCCATCATTATTCACGGACGCTATGATCTGGTTTGCCCGATGGAAGCGGCAGCGGCTTTACATAAATTCTTGCCACACGCCGAATATCAGGTGTTAGCCGATTCCGGCCATATTGCCAAAGGCGAGGAAATGATAGACGCATTGGTTAATGCAACCGATAACATGGCGGAAAAACTCAGATGAATGCTGTTAAAAAACGCTTGATTATCGCCATCACCGGTGCAACCGGGGCAGTTTACGGGGTGCGGATGTTGCAAGTATTACGCGCTCAACCGGAATGGGAATCGCACTTGGTGATTTCCAAGGCCGGTCTGATTAATTTGCAGTATGAAATGGAGATGGACAAAGCCGCTTTGTACGCTTTGGCAGATGTGACGCATGGCATTAATGATATTGCCGCGACCATTGCCAGCGGTGGATTCAAAACCGAAGGGATGATTATTGCGCCGTGCTCAATGAAAACTTTAGCGGCGGTGGCGCACGGTTTTGGCGATAACCTGATTTCACGGGCGGCGGATGTGGTGTTAAAAGAACGGCGGCGATTGGTGATTATGCCGCGCGAAACCCCGCTGAACTTAATTCATATTCGCAATATGGCAACGGTGACAGAAATGGGCGGGATTATGTTTCCACCGATGCCGGCGTTTTACAGCAAGAGCAACTCGATTGCCGCGATGGTGGATGAAGGGGTAGGGCGGGTTTTGGATATGTTTGGCGTAGATGTGACAGGCTTGTATAAGCCGTGGGAGGGGTTGTAATTTTTTCGGTAACTCCTCTGTAAGCAGCTTTAAGCGGTTTTGCAAACACAGTACAATGATAACTATTACTATCAAGCAGCGGGTTCGCTGATGATCCTGATTTTCTCCCTTTAAAACAGACTATTATGCCTCTTGCCATTGTTTACAGTCGCGGACGTTCTGGAATCGACGCCCCGCTGGTCACTGTCGAAGTTCACGTTTCCAATGGCTTGCCATCCCTTTCCATCGTCGGCTTACCCGAAACCGCTGTCAAGGAAAGCAAAGACCGGGTTTATGGCGCGATTTTAAATTCCCGTTTTGAATTTCCGATTCAGCGCATCACCATCAATATGGCGCCGGCAGATTTACCGAAAGAAGGCGGGCGTTTTGATTTGGCAATTGCGCTGGGGATTCTGGCGGCTTCCGGGCAAATTCCCGCTCAGGTTTTGCAGCAATATGAATGTGTCGGTGAACTGTCGTTAGGCGGCGAATTGCGCGGCATTAACGGCGCACTGCCGGTCGCGCTGCAAGTGAAGCAGGCCGGGCGGCAATTAATCCTGCCCTATCAAAATGCTGCCGAAGTTGCGCTAGTGCAGGATGTGGCGTTGTTTCCCGCGCGGACCTTGATGGATGTTTGTGCGCATTTGTGTGGACAGAAACAGTTGGTTGCAGAAATCCCGCCGCTGCAAGCTGCGCAGGAAATTCACAGTGTAGACTTTGCGGATGTGCATGGCCAATATCATGTAAAACGGGCGTTTGAAATTGCCGCCGCCGGTGCGCATAACTTATTGATGTTAGGGCCGCCCGGCACCGGAAAATCGATGCTGGCTTCCCGCTTGCCAACGATTTTGCCGCCGCTCACCGAGTTTCAGGCCCAACAAACCGCCGCCCTTGCCTCGATTAGCGATCAGGGCTTCAAGGTGGAAGACTGGTGTAAACCGCCGTTTCGTGCTCCACATCATACCGCTTCGGCGGCGGCCTTAGTCGGCGGCGGCAGCAATCCCAAACCGGGTGAAATCTCGCTGGCGCATAACGGCGCGTTATTTTTGGATGAATTACCCGAATTCGACCGCAGGGTGTTGGAAGTGTTGCGCGAACCGATGGAATCAGGCCATATCACCATTTCCCGTGCTACCCGGCAGGCGGACTTTCCGGCACGGTTTCAACTGATTGCGGCAATGAATCCCTGCCCGTGCGGCTATTTGGGCGATGCTTCCGGGCGTTGTCATTGCACGTCGGAGCAGGTCAGCCGCTATCGTAACAAGATTTCCGGGCCATTATTAGACCGGATTGACATGCACCTGGAAGTGCCGCGCGTCTCCCATGAAGTGCTGCGCAAAGGTTCGCCGGAAGGTCAGGAAAGTAGCGCAACTATTCGGGCGCGAGTCGTGGCCGCACGAAATGTCGCTTTAGCACGGTGCGGAAAACCGAATTCGCATTTATCCGCCAACGATGTAAAAGTGTTTTGTGCGCTGTCTGAGCAAGGTCATCAATTATTAGAGCAGGCTATGGAACGCTTCGGTTTGTCGCATCGGGCCTATCACCGGATTTTAAAACTTTCCCGCACCATTGCCGATTTGGCTTATTCACAACAGATTGAAATTCCCCATTTAAGTGAAGCAATCAGCTATCGCAAACTAGACCGCACCATTAAATAGCAATGCTGTTAATTCTGCTATGAAAGGTTTCTGAAAGGTTAAAGGTTTATAATCGGACCGCTCGCAATTTAAAATTTAAAAATCGAACATGATATTTTCTCTTCCACATTCAGCAACACCCGGTCAGTTATGGGCGTTTTAAGCACCCTGCTTTGGACTCCGGCACTTGGCGCATTGCTTCTGGCCTTGATTCCACAGCAAAAACTTTATCTGGTGCGGCCTTTGGCTTTGCTGTTTACTGGAATCACCTTGCTGTTGAGCTGCATTTTGGTTTTCAACTACAACAACGCTGATGCCAGTTTGCAGTTTAGCGAATACTTCCTGCTTAATCCAAAATTCGGCAGCAGTTACGCCCTCGGTGTTGATGGCGTTTCTTTACCGATGGTGTTGCTGGCGACTTTATTAATGTGTATCGCTTTACTGGCTTCGCTGAATTTAACCGAGCGGGTGAAAGGCTATCACATCTGTTTGTTATTGCTGGAATTCGGTATGTTGGGGGTGTTTTTAGCCCAGGATTGGGCAATTTTTTATATTTTCTGGGAAGTCACCTTAATCCCGCTGTTTTTCCTGATTGACCGCTGGGGCGGAAAACGCCGTCATGCCGCCAGTTTAAACTTCGTGCTTTATACGATGGGCGGCTCAGTATTTATGCTTATTAGCCTGATTGCGGTATATGAATATGTGCCGGAACATGTGTCCTTGATGCAGGCGGTAAGCGTGGTAGCGGAAACCATGCCGCACGATAAACAGGTTTGGGCCTTGCTGGGATTTTTAATCGGCTTCGGAGTGAAAATGCCAGTTTTCCCGTTGCATGGCTGGTTGCCGTTAGCGCATGTGGAAGCACCCAGTCCGGTGAGTATTTTGTTATCCGGGATTCTGTTAAAAATGGGGGCGTATGGCTTAATCCGCGCCGTGGTGATGTTGCCGGAAGCGGCACAAACGCTACAACCGTTGTTAGTTTTTTTAGCTCTGTTCGGGATGATTTATGGCGGATTATTGGCGTGGCGACAAAGCGATTTGAAAGCGATGGTGGCGTATTCTTCGGTCAGTCATTTGGGGATTGTGTTGTTGGGAATCGCCAGCTTAAACGAAATGGGCATGACCGGCGCGGTGCTGCAAATGTCCGCTCACGGGCTGATTGCAGGAGCGATGTTTCTATTGGTCGGCTTGCTTTACGAACGCACTCACACCCGCAATATTCAGGATTACAGCGCGATTATTCAGGTGATGCCGCGCTTTACTTTTTTAACCACGCTGGTTTTATTGGCGGCAATGGGCTTGCCCGGTTCGGTCGGCTTTATCGCCGAATTTCACGCCCTGTTAGGCGGTTTTCAGCAATGGGGCGGCTGGATGGTGTTTTTCAGTTTCAGCATCTTAATCAGCGCGGCGTATTGTATGCGCACCATTAATTTATTGTTTACCGGCACCACTAAACCGGCAATGCTGGCGATTCCAGACTTAAAAAACCATGAGTTGTTGGCCGCTGGTGTTTTAGTTGCAGGAATTGTATTTTTCGGTTTAGTGCCGCACTTTATCTCAGATTTGTCGGTGGCAACCATTAACCAGATGAACAAAAACATTCAGTTGCAAATCAATCCTGCCGTTTAAATCCATGTCAGTTTCATCCTCTTCAAGCCCTATTTTATCCGCTGATGCGTTACGCGAAATTATCACTCATGCCTTACAGCATCTGGATCATGTTCTGCCCGCCCAAGCTCCTATTCTCAATTTCGTTCACCATAACACCATTCATGGCTTTCAACATTTGCCGTTTGAACAGGCTTTGGCTGAATTTGAAGTTGTAACCGGAATTGAAGGTTATTTACCGGAAGCGCAATTTCGACAGTTTTATCAACAGGGACGAATTGCTGATAGCGATTTATTCGCCGCAATTTCTGCGAATCTGCTCTTAAACAGTGAAGAAACTGTTTGTCAGCTCGCGGATAAAAAAATCTCTCGTAAGGATTTATATCGTTTAGCGTTGCTGTTTGATTTTTCAGCGATTAGCGCACAGCAATTTAACTGGCATAAAAATGAATTAAAAACCTTTGAAACCGAACCCAGCAATTTATTGTGGCAAAAAATTTTAGCCAGGTTAGACCTGACAGGTTTTGAAAACCTGTCAGGTCTTCATCCCGAAGACTTGTTTGATTTATCGCCCCAACAAGCTGAAAGTTGGGCGACTTTAGCAAATAAAAGTTTAAATTCGCAGCAACAGTTTCAAGCTCATGCGGGGCAAAATTTAACCGATACGATTGCGAAAATAGGCCAGGACATAACGTTGCGCGGTTTTCTTTTGCAACTTACCGGTGTGGACATTCTCGATTTTGTTGGTCCGCAACTGATTCGCTTTTGTGCCAGTGCCTTGGATGAAGGCATGGCGGCGTGGTCTGTGCCGCAGCGGCAAAAATTAGGGTTATATTCGGCATGGCGGGAAAGTCTGAAATATGACGCTAATCCGTTTTTAGCTGAACTAGACCAGCCAGATTTTAAAAAACTGGCAAGTTTGCCTGAAAACGCAGTTGATACCATTATTTTTCAACTTACCGAACTGCACATTCCAGAGGAAAAATGGGATGGTTATTTACAGCGGTTAGCGTTGGAAATTCCGGGCTGGGCGGGGATGATAAACTGGCGCGAACATAATTCTGGCTATACATGCGAAAACGATATTAAGCCGCAACTGGCCGATTTTTTAGCGATTCGTTTAACCTTGGACAGCTTGTTTTTAAACAAAATCTGCCGTGATTTGTGGCGAATCAAGGCGAGACTGGATAAGTTACAAACTTATTTTAATAAAAATCGCGCTGAATTTTTTATCCGCACTCGGTTTTATCAAGGACAGTTACCCGAATATTTAAGCCAACGCGCAGCAGAGTTATTGCAAACGCAGGCTTCAGCAAGCCAATTCCAGCAACTGGCAGATTTAATTTGGACCTGGCAAAGCAGTCCATTATCTACAACTGCCAGTTCTTTAAAGGACTCGAAGTCGTGTGTCACTATTTATAATGAAGGCTGGCGATTATTCCGTTTATGTCAGCATTTAGGCTTGAACGCCACGCAAGTTGAAACATTCTCAGCATCGGATTTACAAAAACTCTTACAAGTCCTTGATGATTTTAATCCCACAGAACGCAATCAGATTTGGCTGGTCGCTTACGAACGCCATTATCGTGAGCAGATTTTTCATGCGCTACAGGTGAATTATCAGCGCGGTCGTTGGTACAAACGCGATTCTCGTCCCTCCGCACAATTGGTTTTTTGCATGGATGAGCGTGAAGAAAGCCTGCGCCGTCATATTGAGGAATTGAATCCCGACTTTGAAACATTAGGCGCGGCAGGTTTTTTCGGCATCGCCATGAATTATCAAGGCTTGGATGATGTGGAATATACGCCGCTGTGTCCTGTGGTGGTTACGCCCGTGCATCAGGTTCACGAAATCGCCAAGCCTGATTCTGATGCGGCGGTGGTTGCGCACCAGCAAGGTCATCACTTAGAAAAGAAATTTCATTATCTGCAATATCAAAGTTTGCGTCGCCATTTGTTGCGTTCCTGTGTCACGATTGCCGCGTTAGCACCGTTTAATCTGATTGAATTAGCACTCAAAACCTTTATGCCGCAGTCTGCACGGCGAATGGGTGAATATCTGCATCATGCCATTGTCCCTGCGGTGCCGACTGAATTGCAACTGACCAGCAGTGAAAACACTCCCGCACCTCGCATTGGTTTTAGCGATAATGAGCAGGCCGACCGGGTGGGCAATTTTTTACGCGCGATTGGCTTAACTTCAGGTTTCGCGCCGATTGTGTGTTTTTTAGGACACGGCTCAACCAGTTTGAATAATCCGCATGAAGCCGCGCATGATTGTGGCGCGTGTGGTGGACGGCGTGGTGGAGCGAATGCGCGGGCTTTTGCAGCGATGGCAAATCGTCCGCAAGTGCGACAGTTATTAGCGCAACGCAATATTGTGATTCCTGATGACTGCTGGTTTGTCGGCACTCAACACGACACTTGCAGCGATGAAATTATCTGGTATGACATTGATGTTATTCCTGCTCATTTTCAAACGGCCTTCAGCGATTTTCAAACAAAAGTACTGCAAGGACGCGATAGTGCGGCGCATGAACGCTGTCGGCGTTTGTTAAGTCGCAATCATCCCAATTCAACCGCTGCCGCGTTAGCGCATGTGCAGCAGCGTTCAGCGGATTTAAGTCAGGTGCGTCCTGAGTTTGGACATGCCACAAACGCCTTTGCGGTGATTGGGCGGCGTGCGCTGACACAGGGTCTGTTTTTAGATCGGCGGGCATTTTTGATTTCTTACGACCCTACGCAGGATGCGGACGGCAAAATTCTGGAGGGAATTTTATTAACCGCAGGGCCGGTCGGGGCGGGAATTAATCTGGAATATTATTTTTCCACCATTAACAATGAGCGTTTTGGCTGCGGCACGAAAATTCCGCATAACATCACCGGCTTGTTTGCGGTGATGGAGGGCGCGAGCAGCGATTTGCGTACCGGGTTGCCGAGGCAAATGATAGAAATTCACGAGGCGATGCGGTTGCAGATTATTGTGGAAGCCAAAACCAGCGTTTTGGAACAGATTTATGGTCGCCAGCCGAGTTTGCAGGAATTAATCGGTGGCGGTTGGGTACATTTAAGCGCGAAAGATCCCGATTCAGAAGACATGTTTGTGTTTGAACGCGGCAAAGGTTTTGTGTTGTGGCAAGCTGAACGCCAAGATTTACCGCTGTATGAAAAGTCGCCGGATTATTATCGCGGTCAAAGCGAGCCGTTGTCGCCGGTGTTAATTCAACAGCCCTGATGTTAAAGTGTTGGTCTGGGTTTTAAACAGTTTTTGGGGAAAACGAATATGTCAGCATTAGCGTATAAATTAATGTCGTTTGAGGATTATTTAACATACAACGACGAAACCGTTAATCGTTATGAATTGATTAATGGGGAGTTAGCTCTGATGCCGCCACCTATTTTGCAGCATATTTTAATTGCTGAATTTCTCGATGATTTATTTGAGCAGGAAGTGAATCGTTTGCAGTTAGATTGGTTTAGTTTCAGAGGGGTTGGCGTGAGAACGGGAGTTCGCAAATCACGTTTGCCTGACCTTGCGATTGTGACGAAAGCGCAAGTGGAGGAAATGCGCAATCAGGTGGCTGTGTTTGAAGTGTCGCCGTTATTGGTGGTGGAAATTGTCAGTCCGTCTTCCGTAAGCCAGGATTATCGTTATAAACGTTCTGAATATGCGGCGTTGGAAATTCCTGAATATTGGATTGTTGACCCGCAAGAAAATAAAGTCAGTGTGTTGGTGTTGGAAGAGGGTTTTTATGAGGTGGCGGAATTTAAAGGAACGCAGCCGATAGTTTCACCGACTTTTAAGGAGTTGGTTGTTATGCCTGACAGTATTTTGCAGCAATGAAAATTACTGGTGTTGCGGTGTGATGGGTTAATAATAGGTAAGTTGTATGGTAGATATAAATAATTTTGAAAACTCAGGGATTTTAATGTCATAAGTAGTTAAACAAAAGTTATACGGTATTTAGTTCCAAAATTTGAAAGTATATCCACCACCGTTTTTTTCAAATTTGCATAACTGACGTAACACGACAAAGGCAACCATTCATATTTAACCT
>CAIQWF010000140.1 GCA_903875455.1 uncultured Pseudomonadota bacterium | reverse complement strand
GAGCGGGATGGATTGTTCTGCGCGAAAATTTTCGGGCCGGTTAGTGATTATGAATGTTTATGCGGAAAATATAAGCGTTTAAAACATCGCGGCGTGATTTGCGAAAAATGCGGCGTAGAAGTCACTTTGTCGAAAGTGCGTCGGGAACGGATGGGGCATATTGATTTAGCCAGTCCGGTTGCGCATATCTGGTTTTTAAAATCCTTGCCGTCCAGAATTGCATTATTGTTGGACATGACTTTGCGCGGCATCGAGCGGGTTTTATATTTTGAATCTTTCGTAGTGCTTGATCCAGGCATGACGCCGTTGGAAAAAGGTCAATTACTGACAGATGATGAATATCTGGATGCGGTTGAAGAGCATGGTGATGATTTTGTTGCGAAAATGGGCGCGGAAGCCGTTTTTGAATTATTAAAATCAATGGATTTAAAAGAGGAAATTAATATCCTGCGCGAGGAAATTAATTCGACTAATTCTGAAACCAAGATCAAGAAATTCTCTAAACGCTTAAAAGTTATTGAATCTTTGGTTGCATCCAATAATCGTCCAGAATGGATGATTATGACGGTATTGCCAGTATTGCCGCCAGAGTTGCGGCCGTTGGTACCGTTGGATGGCGGTCGTTTTGCAACTTCAGATTTGAACGATTTATATCGTCGGGTGATTAACCGTAACAGCCGTTTAAACCGACTGCTGGATTTAAACGCGCCTGACATTATTATCCGCAACGAAAAACGGATGTTGCAAGAGTCAGTGGATGCGTTGCTGGATAACGGTCGGCGTGGTCGAGCAATTACCGGTACCAACAGAAGACCGTTGAAATCCTTGGCTGATATGATTAAAGGCAAACAAGGTCGTTTCCGCCAAAATCTGTTAGGAAAACGGGTGGATTATTCCGGTCGTTCGGTAATCGTGGTGGGGCCGACTTTAAGATTGCATCAATGCGGCTTGCCGAAAAAAATGGCGTTGGAATTATTCAAGCCGTTTATTTTCAGTAAACTGCAATTGCGTGGTTTGGCCGCAACGATTAAAGCCGCCAAAAAAATGGTGGAGCGTGAAGGCGCGGAAGTTTGGGATATTCTCGAAGAAGTTATCCGCGAACATCCCATTCTGTTAAACCGTGCGCCGACTTTGCATAGATTAGGGATTCAAGCCTTTGAACCGACCTTGATTGAAGGTAAGGCAATACAGCTACATCCATTGGTATGTAGTGCGTTTAACGCGGACTTTGATGGTGACCAGATGGCGGTGCATGTGCCGTTATCGATCGAGGCACAGCTGGAAGCGCGGACCTTGATGATGGCGACCAACAATATTTTGTCACCCGCGAACGGTGAGCCGGTTATCAATCCGACTCAGGACGTGGTATTAGGCCTTTACTATATTAGCCGTGAAAAAGTGAATGCCAAAGGCGGCGGAAAAGTTGACGCAAATGGCGAAGTGTTCCGCAGTATTAGAGAGATGCGTGATGCCTTGGACAATAAAGGTGGGCGTTATGAGGGGCAGTTTTTTTCCAGTATTAATGAAATTCATAAAGCCTTAGACAGTAAATCTGTTGAATTGCAAAGTACTATTCAAGTCAGAATCACCGAAAAGCTGAAAAATGAGCAAGGTGAATTTGAAGAAAAAGTCAGCAGAAAATTAACCACGGTAGGCAGAGCTTTAATTTGGGAAATCTTGCCGCAGGGAATGCCGTATGAGATTGTCAACGTTGACATGACCAAGAAAAATATCTCTAAGCTGATTAATTATTGCTACCGGTATTTAGGAATTAAAGATACGGTGGTTTTAGCTGACCAGTTGATGTATTTGGGCTTTAGATACGCAACTCGTTCCGGGATTTCTTTCGGGATTGAGGATATGGAAATTCCAGCGGAAAAAAGCGAAATTATTAAAAACGCGGAAAAAGAAGTTAGTGACATTCAAAAACAATACTCCTCCGGTTTAGTGACCGACGGCGAACGCTACAATAAAGTTGTGGATATTTGGTCTCATGCCAATGACCATGTTGCCAGAGTGATGATGGAAGGCTTGGGCGCGGACGAAGTTGTTGATGCAGACGGCAATCTGGTTAAAGATGCCGCCGGTAAAGCTATGACACAAAAATCATTTAACTCGGTGTTTATGATGGCGGAGTCAGGGGCTCGGGGTTCTGCAGCTCAGATTCGGCAGCTGGCCGGGATGCGGGGGTTGATGGCTAAACCGGACGGTTCGATTATTGAAACGCCGATTACTGCAAACTTTAGAGAAGGCTTGGACGTATTGCAGTACTTTATTTCCACGCACGGTGCACGGAAAGGTTTGGCGGATACTGCGTTGAAAACCGCTAACTCTGGTTATTTGACCCGGAGATTGGTTGACGTTGCGCAAGATTTGGTGATTTCTGAAATAGACTGCGGCACTAACAATGGATTGACCATGACCCCTATCATTGAAGGCGGTGATGTGGTTGAGCCTTTGTCAGAAAGGGTGTTAGGTCGTGTGGTTGTTAATGATGTTACCGATGCTGCTGGCGAAAAAATGATTGTGCCTAAAGGTACTATGTTAGATGAGCATTGGGTTGCAGTGCTGGAAGAAAACAGCATAGACCAGATTCTGGTGCGTTCCATCATAACTTGCGAAAGTCGGCGTGGCGTTTGTGCGAAATGCTATGGCCGTGATTTAGGTCGTGGACATTTGGTCAATATTGGTGAAGCGGTAGGGGTTATTGCTGCACAATCAATTGGTGAGCCGGGTACTCAGCTGACTATGCGTACATTCCATATCGGTGGTGCGGCTTCCAGATCTGCGGCAATCAGCAACGTGCAGGTTAAAGCGGCGGGTGTGGTTAAATTGAATAACATGAAAACCGTCAAAAACCGCGAAGGTAATCTGGTTGCAGTTTCTCGATCAGGCGAAGTCGGGATTATGGACGAATACGGCAGAGAGCGCGAACGTTACAAAATTCCTTACGGTGCGGTGTTGTCGGTAGAGGAAGGCAGCAAAATCAGTGCTGGCGATATTATCGTAACTTGGGATCCGCATACCCATCCGGTTATCACCGAGGTAGAAGGTTTTATTCAGCTGATAGATTTCGTTGAAAATGTCACCGTACAAGAGCAGTCCGACGAAGTAACGGGCTTGAGTTCACAAGTGGTTACTGATCCTAAACAAAGGGGTAGTGCCGGTAGAGAGTTGCGCCCGATGGTGAAACTGGTTGATGCAAACGGCGAAGGAATTTGTTTGCCTGGCACTGATATTGCTGCACAATACTTTTTACCAGCGGGAGCTATCGCTGGTATTAAGGATGGCGGCGAAGTGAAAGTCGGTGACGTTCTGGCCAGAATTCCACAGGAATCCAGTAAAACCAGAGACATCACTGGTGGTTTGCCGCGTGTTGCGGATTTGTTTGAAGCTAGAAAAACCAAAGATCCAGCGATTCTTGCGGAGACAACCGGTGCGGTGTCTTTTGGTAAAGAAACCAAAGGCAAACAGCGGATTATTATTACCGATTCAACTGGCGAGCAATTTGAAACCTTGGTGCCAAAATGGCGACACATCACGGTATTCGAGGGTGAGTTTGTCGAAAAAGGCGAAACGATTGCTGAAGGTGAGTTGACGCCACATGATATTTTGCGACTCAGAGGTATCGAAGAGTTAGCGGACTATCTGGTGAAAGAAATTCAGGATGTTTATCGTTTACAAGGTGTAAAAATTAACGACAAACATATTGAAGCTATTATTCGGCAAATGCTCAGAAAAGTTGAGGTTACAGCATCAGGTGATGCTGATTATGTTAAAGGTGAGCAGGTTGAACGTAGCGTTATCAATGCAGTTAATGAAATGCTGGAAAAAGAAGGAAAAATTCCGGCAAGTTATGAATCTGTATTGTTAGGTATTACCAAAGCTTCATTGGCAACAGAGTCGTTTATTTCGGCGGCTTCGTTCCAGGAGACCACTCGCGTATTGACAGATGCAGCAGTGCGCGGCATTAATGACGGTTTAACTGGTCTGAAAGAAAACGTGATTGTGGGGCGGTTAATTCCAGCAGGAACCGGCTTGGCCTATCATGAAGAAAGAAAGAAAAAGCGATTTACAGAAAAACAAATTGAAGATGAGTCTATCTCTGTGGTTGATTCAATCGAGGTAGAAGAGGCTTTAAAGCAAGCTTTGAATATTGAGTGATAAAATAATACTTGACCAAGTAAAAAGTAACGTATAGTATAGCCGGCTCACATGAGCTAAGTGCTTGGTCAGATAAGGAATTTAACAAGCTCGTGAGTGCTTTGTTAAATTGTCTGGCAATTAAATTGTTATCGGAGTAATAAAAGATATGGCCACGGTCAACCAGTTGGTTCGTAAGCCTCGTGCTAAGAAAATAGAAAAAAGCAATGTTCCGGCATTGGAAGCCTGTCCTCAAAGAAGAGGGGTGTGTACTCGTGTATATACTACAACCCCTAAAAAACCGAATTCTGCGTTGCGTAAAGTGGCGAGGGTTAGATTAACTAACGGTTCTGAAGTTAGTAGTTATATTGGAGGGGAAGGGCATAATCTTCAGGAGCACTCTGTTGTATTAATCAGAGGCGGTCGGGTTAAGGACTTGCCAGGGGTAAGGTATCATATTGTGCGAGGCAGTTTGGATACGTCAGGCGTTGCTAACAGAAAGTGCGGCCGTTCTAAATACGGAACTAAAAGACCTAAAAAATAAGGCTGATTAAAATATGTCAAGAAGAAGAGTTGCGGCAAAAAGAGATATTATTCCTGATCCTAGATTTGGCAGTGAGATGTTGACCAAATTTATGAATATGATCATGGTTGACGGAAAAAAGTCCGTTGCTGAAAAAATAGTTTATGGTGCTTTGGATGTTATTGAGAGCAAAGGACATGAGGAGTCTTTAGGGGTTTTGTCAAAGGCTTTGGAAAATGTTCAGCCTAGAGTCGAGGTTAAGTCCCGTCGAGTAGGGGGGGCAACTTATCAGGTTCCGGTTGAAGTGCGTCCGTCGAGACGGCTTGCTTTGGCTATGAGATGGTTAATTGACTCGGCGCGTAAACGTAACGAAAAAGATATGTCTTCCAAATTGGCTGGTGAGTTGTTGGATGCTTTTGAGGGGCGCGGTGCAGCAGCCAAGAAACGTGAAGATACCCACAGAATGGCTGAGGCTAACAAAGCTTTCTCTCATTACCGTTGGTAATAAAATACAAGGGACTTGCTAGTGGCGCGTAAGACTCCGATTGAGCGATATCGTAATGTAGGGATTATGGCGCATATTGATGCCGGAAAAACTACGACCACTGAGCGTGTTTTGTATTATACTGGTGTGTCTCATAAGATTGGCGAGGTTCATGATGGCGCTGCCACAATGGACTGGATGGCTCAGGAGCAAGAGCGGGGGATAACTATTACCTCTGCAACCACAACCTGTTTCTGGAGTGGTATGGAAAAGCAGTTCCCTGAGCATCGTATTAATATTATTGATACGCCGGGGCATGTTGATTTTACCATTGAGGTTGAGCGCTCTTTGCGAGTTTTAGATGGTGCGTGTGCGCTTTTTTGTGCGGTAGGTGGAGTTGAGCCTCAGTCGGAAACAGTTTGGCGGCAGGCTAATAAGTACCATGTTCCCAGAATTGCATTCATCAATAAGATGGATCGATCTGGAGCCAATTTCTTGCGGGTTGTTGAGCAAATAAAAAATCGCTTAGGAAGTGTTCCGGTACCTATGCAGCTTCCGATTGGTTCTGAGGACTCTTTTCAAGGAGTGGTCGATCTTGTAAAGATGAAAGCTATTTACTGGCATGACTCAGACATGGGAATGACTTTTGATGAAAAAGATATTCCCGTTGAAATGCAAGGGGTTTGTGAGCAATGGCGTGAGCATTTAATGGAAGCAGCAGCCGATGGCAATGAAAAGCTTATGGATAAGTATCTGGAGGAAGGATTTCTGGATAATCAGGAGATTAAGGCGGGGATTCGAGCGCAAACATTGGCTAATAAAGTTGTTCCGGCTTTCTGTGGGTCGGCCTTTAAGAATAAAGGTGTTCAGGCTATGCTTGATGCAATAATTGAATACCTGCCTGCGCCTACAGAGGTAATGGCAATCAAAGGTGTGTCTGCCGATGGAGAGAAAGAGTTTGAGTGTCCTGCGCAAGATGATGGTCCGTTTGCTGGATTAGCGTTTAAAATTGCAACCGATCCTTTTGTTGGGACGTTAACGTTTTTTAGGGTTTATTCTGGTGTTTTAAACTCAGGCGATAGCGTTTTTAATCCGATTAAAAATAAAAAAGAACGGATTGGGCGAATCGTACAAATGCACGCTAATAGCCGTGAAGAAATTAAAGAGGTTCGCGCTGGAGATATTGCAGCAGCAATAGGGCTCAAATATGCGACCACAGGTGATACTTTATGCAATATTGACAGTGACATAGTTCTTGAAAAAATGGATTTTCCAGAGCCCGTTATTTCTGTGGCAGTTGAGCCTAAAACCAAGGCAGATCAGGAAAAAATGGGGATTGCGTTGGCTAAGTTGGCTCAGGAGGATCCTTCGTTCCGAGTCAATGCTGATGCGGAGTCAGGACAAACAATTATTTCCGGGATGGGTGAGCTTCATTTGGATATTATTGTTGACCGAATGAAAAGAGAATTTAGTGTGGACGCAAATGTTGGAGCGCCGCAAGTTGCTTATAGAGAAACCATTCGCAGTACAGTCGAGCAGGAAGGAAAATTTATCAGGCAGTCTGGCGGACGTGGGCAATATGGCCATGTTTGGTTGCGGATTGAGCCGCGTGAGTTAGGAAGTGGTTATCTGTTTGTCAATGAGATAGTTGGTGGAGTTGTCCCCAAAGAGTATATTCCTGCGGTGGATAAAGGCGTGAAAGAGCAATTGGAAAATGGTGTAATTGCGGGCTATCCGGTTGTAGATGTCAAAGTTAGCCTGTTTGATGGGTCGTATCATGATGTTGACTCTAACGAAATGGCTTTCAAAATTGCGGGATCTATGTGCTTCAAGGAAGGAGCAAAAAAGGCGAATCCAGTCCTTCTTGAGCCTATCATGAAAGTGGAAATTGTTACGCCTGAAGAACATATGGGAGATGTTGTTGGCGATATCAATAGACGGCGTGGGGTGATTCACGGGATGGATGATACGCCTTCAGGAAAAACAATAGAATGCGAGGTGCCCTTGTCAGAAATGTTTGGGTATGCGACAGATTTGCGTTCTGCAACACAGGGTCGTGCTACATACAGTATGCAGTTTGAAAAATATAATGAAGCACCTGCAGCTATTGCAGAAGCTATTATTAAAAAGTCTTCATAAAATTTAAGTTAAAGGTATTAACTCATGGCTAAAGAGAAATTTACACGTACAAAACCCCATGTAAACGTAGGTACAATTGGTCACGTTGACCATGGTAAAACTACATTAACCGCTGCATTGACAAAAGTTATGGCAGAGTTGCACGGTGGTGCAGTAAAAGCTTTTGATCAAATTGATAATGCTCCAGAAGAGCGTGCGCGTGGTATTACAATTTCTACATCACATGTGGAATATGAATCAGATACTCGTCATTATGCACACGTTGATTGCCCAGGACACGCGGATTATGTAAAAAACATGATTACCGGTGCAGCACAAATGGACGGCGCGATTTTGGTTTGTTCAGCAGCAGACGGCCCAATGCCACAAACTCGTGAGCATATTCTGTTGTCAAGACAAGTAGGTGTGCCTTTTATTGTTGTGTTCTTGAATAAAGCGGATATGGTTGATGACGCTGAGTTAATCGAACTGGTTGAGATGGAGCTCAGAGAGTTGTTGGATGCGTATGATTTCCCAGGAGATGATACTCCTATCGTTGTAGGCTCTGCGTTATTGGCATTACAAGGTGACACCAGCGAATTAGGTGTGCCATCTGTTGTGAAACTGGTAAAAGCACTCGATGATTATATTCCATTGCCAGAAAGAGCTGTTGATGGTGCGTTCTTGATGCCGATTGAAGATGTATTCTCAATTTCTGGTCGTGGTACCGTAGTAACAGGTCGTGTTGAGCGTGGAATTGTTAAAGTTGGACAAGAGATTGAAATCGTAGGTATCAGACCTACAGCAACAACAACTTGTACTGGCGTTGAAATGTTCCGTAAACTGTTGGATCAAGGTCAAGCAGGCGACAACGTTGGTGTATTGTTAAGAGGCACCAAAAGAGATGAGGTTGAGCGTGGTCAAGTATTGGCTCATAAAGGTACTATTAAACCTCACTCACATTTCAAATCAGAAATTTATGTTTTGTCAAAAGAAGAGGGTGGGCGTCATACTCCTTTCTTTAATGGCTACCGTCCACAGTTCTATTTTAGAACTACTGACGTCACCGGTGCGGTTGAGCTTCCAGAAGGCGTAGAGATGGTTATGCCTGGTGACAACGTATCGGTCACAGTAAAACTGATTTCTCCAATTGCAATGGAAGAAGGTTTGCGTTTTGCTATACGAGAAGGCGGCCGCACAGTAGGTGCGGGTGTTGTTGCTACAATCATCGAGTAAGAAAATATGGCAAATCAAACTATCCGTATCCGCTTAAAAGCCTTTGATCATAAATTAATCGATCAATCAGCAGGAGAGATAGTAGAAACAGCAAAAAGAACAGGTGCCCAAGTTAAAGGCCCTATTCCCTTGCCTACTAAAAAAGAACGTTTCACAATCTTGATTTCACCGCATGTCAATAAAGATGCGCGTGATCAGTATGAGTTGAGAACCTATAAAAGGTTGCTGGATATTGTGGAGCCTACAGAAAAAACCGTTGATGCACTGATGAAATTAGATCTTGCAGCAGGGGTAGATGTTCAAATTAAGCTCAATTGAGCTATAAAATTTAAGTAGAGGAATTGGCAGATGTCAATAGGTCTTATTGGTCGTAAGTGTGGTATGACCCGAGTTTTTAGTGAAGATGGTTCATCTACACCCGTAACTGTTCTTCAAATTGACTCGAACAGAGTAACACAAGTAAAAAGTTTGGATAATGATGGTTACCGTGCGATTCAAATTGCTGTTGGTGATAAAAAATCTTCAAAAGTCAATAAAGCGATGGCTGGACATTACGCAGCAGCTAACGTTACCGCAGGTCGTGGTCTGTGGGAGTTCAGATTAGCTGATGGCGAAGGTGAAGATTTATCTGCCGGTTCCGAACTTCCATTAAGTACTTTTACAGCAGGTCAAGTTGTCGATGTGCAAGGTATTAGTATTGGTAAAGGTTTCGCTGGCGGTATAAAACGTCATAATTTTGGAATGCAGGATGCGACGCATGGTAACTCGCGCTCACATAGGGTGTTGGGTTCTATCGGGCAATGTCAAACGCCAGGTCGAGTCTTCAAAGGTAAAAAAATGGCCGGCCACATGGGAGCCGTCAAGACTACCGTGCAAAATTTGACAATTCATTCTGTCGATGCAGAAAGAAATTTGATTTTAGTAAAAGGGTCGGTTCCTGGAGCTAAAGGCGGCGATGTAGTGATTAGAGCTGCGTCAAAGAAAAGGAATAAAGGTTAAATTATGACTTTGCAAGTGCCTGTAATAAATGGTCAAGGTTCCGCAAGTACAATAGAAGTTGCGGATCAAGTATTTGGTCAGTTATTTAATGAAACATTAATTCATCAGTTAGTGACTCGATATTTAGCTGGTGCGCGTGCTGGAACTAAAGCACAGAAAACTCGTTCAGAAGTCAGTGGTGGCGGTATTAAGCCCTTTCGTCAAAAAGGCACAGGTCGTGCCAGAGCGGGTACGACACGCGGACCGATTTGGCGGTCTGGTGGTGTAACTTTTGCTGCCAAACCTCGGTCTTTTGAGCAAAAACTTAACAAAAAAATGTATAAAGTAGGGATTCGCTCCATATTTTCTGAATTGTTAAGACAGGAAAGGTTGGTTGTTAGCAACGACATCATGCCGACAACAGCCAAAACTAAAGATTTCAATCAAAAGTTAAAAAATATTGATGGAAAGCGTATCTTGATTATTGCTGATGATGTGAATGAAAATTTAATCTTGGCCTCAAGAAATATACCTTATGTTGAAGTTGCAACTGCTGAAAGTGTTAATCCGGTTTCCTTGGTCTCTGCTGATAAAGTTGTTGTGACTTCGGGCGCATTAAAGCAAATAGAGGAGCGTTTGGCATGAGCGTAGCAGAAAGCAGAATTGCAAATGTTTTATTGGCACCGATTGTTTCTGAGAAAAGTTCAATCGCAGCTGACGTTGATAAACGTTTTGTTTTTAAAGTTCAAAAAGTTGCGACTAAAAAGCAAATTAAAAGTGCCGTTGAACTGATGTTTAATGTTGAGGTTGATAGCGTTCAAGTCCTTAACGTTAAAGGAAAAGTTAAACGTTTCGGACGTGCGTTAGGCAAGCGGTCTGACTGGAAAAAGGCTTATGTAAAGCTTAAAGAAGGTCATGACATCGATTTCGCCAGAGCTTAAAAAGTTAAAGTATTAAGAATCAATAGGAACGGTAGATAGCATGGCTATTCTAAAATCAAAACCGACATCGCCAGGATCTCGGTCTGTAATCAGAGTTAAAAATGATGACTTGCATAAAGGTAAGCCATTTGCGCCGCTGCTTGATAAAAAAAGCAGAACTGGTGGCAGAAATAATAACGGGCGTATCACAACACGTCATGTAGGCGGTGGTCATAAGCAACACTACCGTATTATTGATTTCAAAAGAAATAAAGTTGACATTCCTGCTGTTGTTGAGCGTTTGGAATATGACCCTAACAGAACCGCAAATATTGCTTTGTTATTGTTTAAAGACGGTGAGCGTCGATACATTATTGCACCTAAAGGTATGAAAGTGGGTCAAGAAGTATTGTCTGCTGAAACTACAGCAGTTAAACCTGGGAACTGTATGCCATTGCGTAACATGCCTCTAGGTACAACTATTCATTGTGTTGAGTTAAAGTCTGGCAAAGGCGCACAAATTGCACGTAGTGCTGGAACTTCAGCGCAATTAGTAGCTAAAGAAGGCGCTTATGTTACCTTACGTTTGCGTTCTGGTGAAATGCGCAAGGTAATGGCGGATTGTAAAGCAGTTGTGGGCGAAGTTTCTAATTCAGAACACAACTTGATTTCTTTAGGCAAAGCAGGAGCCAAAAGATGGCGCGGTGTTCGTCCAACCGTTCGTGGTGTGGCGATGAACCCGGTTGACCATCCACATGGTGGTGGTGAAGGTCGTACATCAGGCGGTAGACATCCTGTATCGCCATGGGGTATGCCGACTAAAGGTTATAAAACTCGTAAGAACAAACGCACTGACAATATGATTGTCAGACGACGTAACCAGAAATAAGGGGGCAAAGCGTGCCACGTTCAATTAAGAAAGGTCCATTTATTGATCATCATCTGCTGAAAAAAGTAGAAGTTGCAGTGAGTACCAATAATCGGAAACCAATTAAAACTTGGTCGAGAAGATCAATGATTAGCCCAGATATGTTGGGTTTAACTATAGCCGTACATAATGGTCGTCAGCATGTTCCGGTTCTTATCTCTGAAAATATGGTGGGTCATAAATTGGGTGAATTCGCTCCGACTCGTACATATAAAGGGCATGTAGCTGATAAGAAGTCAAGGTAAGAAGTCTATGGAAATTTCAGCAAAATTAAGTAATGCCCCAATGTCTGCTCAAAAAGCAAGATTAGTTGGTGATCAAATTCGCGGTTTGCCAGTTGAAAAAGCACTGAATTTATTAAAATTCAGTTCAAAAAAAGCAGCTGGTATTATGCAAAAGGTTTTAGAGTCTGCAATTGCAAACGCTGAGCATAACGAAAGTGCCGATATTGATGAATTGGTTGTAACGACTGTGTTTGTCAATGAAGGGGCTGTGCTAAAAAGAATGCGTGCAAGAGCAAAAGGACGTGGCAATCACATCCTGAAAAGAACCTGTCATATCACCGTTAAAGTAGCAGAACACGAGTAGGGGTACATAAAATGGGACAAAAAGTACATCCAACAGGTATACGCCTTGGGATTGTAAAAGATTGGACATCAAGATGGTATGCAAATAGCCAAGACTATCCAGTGTTTTTGCTTCAGGATTTAAAAGTTCGTGAGTATATTAGGGAAAAATTAGCTCACGCATCGGTCAGCAGAATTCAGATTAATCGTCCGCCAAGTAATGCCCATATTACGATTCACACGGCTCGTCCTGGTATCGTGATTGGTAAAAAAGGCGAAGACATTGATAAATTAAGACGTGATGTGTCAGCTATGATGGGTATTCCTGTTCAACTGAATGTTGAAGAGATTAGAAAACCTGAATTAGATGCGAGATTGGTTGCAGAAAGTATTGCCCAGCAATTGGAAAAACGTATCATGTACCGCCGCGCGATGAAGCGGGCTGTATCAAACTCAATGAGGCTAGGTGCCGAGGGCATCAAAATCAACGTCGGTGGCCGTTTAAACGGTGCAGAAATTGCGCGTGGCGAGTGGTACAGAGAAGGTCGTGTGCCGTTGCATACTTTGCGTGCTGATATTGATTATGGCACAGCGGAAGCAAATACAACCTACGGCATTATCGGTATTAAGGTGTGGATCTTCAAAGGTGAGGTATTCGATATGGATGCGCATCTGGCAGCTGAGAACACAGAATCTAAAAAAACTGTTGAAGGGAAATAGTCATGCTTCAACCTAAAAGAACAAAATTTCGTAAGCAACACAAAGGCAAGAATACTGGTATTGCTGTGCGTGGCTCTTCAGTCAGTTTCGGTGAGTATGGTTTAAAAGCCACAACTCGTGGTAGAATAACTGCCCGTCAAATTGAAGCTGCTCGTAGAGCAATTACTCGTCATGTTAAACGTGGCGGTAAAATGTGGATTAGAGTATTCCCTGATAAGCCTATTACTAAAAAACCATTAGAAGTTCGTATGGGAAAAGGAAAAGGTAGTGTAGAATACTGGGTTGCTCAGATTAAACCAGGTACTATGTTGTATGAAGTACAGGGTGTGCCTGAACAATTGGCGCGAGAAGCTTTTCTATTAGCATCGGCAAAGCTTCCGGTTAAAACAGTTTTTGCTGCGCGGACGATAATGTAATGAAAATAAATGAATTGCGTCAAAAGACAAAAGATGAGTTGGGTTCTATGCTGCTTGAGTTAGCACGCGAACAATTTAATCTTAGAATGCAAAAAGGTACTGGTCAGCTAAGCAAGCCCGATCAAGTAAAAAAGGTAAGACGTGATATAGCGCGTATTCATACCGTATTAAATGAAATGGCGAGTGCATAAGCATGAGTGAAAACACAGAGCAATTGCGCACGATCACTGGTCGTGTAGTTAGCAATAAAATGGATAAAACAGTATCTGTTTTGGTAGAGCGTATTATTAAGCATCCTGTTTATGGAAAATACATTAAGCGTTCTACCAAATTATTAGCCCACGATGAAAATAATCAATGCCAAGAAGGTGATTTAGTGGCAATTACTTCATGTCGGCCTATATCCAAAAGAAAAGCCTTTAAAATGGTTGAAATTATTGAAAGCGCGAACAAGTAGTTCGCGTTTTTGAAAGCAAGTTAATATTGAGATGGTTGGGATTTAATAATGATTCAGATGCAAACTAACCTTGACGTCGCCGATAACAGCGGTGCAAAAAGGGTCATGTGTATCAAGGTTTTAGGCGGTTCGCACCGACGCTATGCCGGGATTGGCGATATAATAAAAGTCAGCGTTAAAGATGCGATTCCTCGTGGCAGAGTGAAAAAGGGCGATGTCTATAATGCGTTAGTAGTAAGAACCCGCAAAGGCGTACGCAGACCTGATGGCTCTGTGATTCGTTTCGATGGTAACGCAGCAGTTATATTGAATAACCAACTACAACCTATCGGCACACGTATTTTTGGACCTGTTACCCGTGAGTTAAGGGGTGAGAAGTTTATGAAAATCATTTCTTTAGCTCCAGAAGTTTTATAAGAAGGTAGCAAGATGCAAAAAATTAAAAAAGGTGATGCCGTTATTATTCGTGCTGGCAAAGACAAAGGCAAGCAAGGCACGGTAACTCAGGTTCTCAAAGACAACAAAGTACTAGTCAAAGGAATTAACCAGGTTAAAAAACATCAACGCGGCAACCCAAATGCAGGTGTGCAAGGCGGAATAATCGACAAGGAAATGCCAATCGATATTTCTAATGTAGGTTTGTTCAACCCTGAAACAAAAAAAGCAGATCGGGTTGGGTTCAGATTTTTAGATGACGGACGTAAAGTCAGATATTTTAAGTCAACTGATCAAGTTGTTGATGCGTAAGGAGTAGATGAAAAATCATGGCTAGACTAAAAACTGAATATAAAGAAAGGATTTTGCCTGCGCTGATTGAGCAGTTTGGATACAAATCAGTAATGGAAGCACCACGGTTGGTGAAAATCACTCTTAATATGGGAGTGGGTGAGGCGGTTGCTGATAAAAAAGTTTTGCAATCAGCTGTTGCAGATATGGAAAAAATCGCCGGTCAAAAAGCGGTTGTGACTATGTCAAGAAAATCGATTGCTGGATTTAAAATTCGTGATGACATGCCGATTGGCTGTAAAGTCACTTTACGCAACGATAAAATGTACGAATTTTTAGATCGATTAATTAATATCTCTATTCCTCGGATTCGTGATTTCCGAGGCATGAGCCCTAAAAGCTTTGATGGGCGTGGTAATTATTCAATGGGCGTTAAAGAGCAAATCATTTTCCCTGAAATTGATTATGATAAAATTGATGCTCTGCGCGGAATGGATATTGCTATTACAACAACAGCGAAAACTAATGAAGAAGGTTTGGCTTTGTTAAAGCTTTTTAATTTTCCATTTAAGAACTAAAGGGCGATTTTAGTATGGCAAAAAAATCAATGATTGCGCGAGAAGATAAACGTAGTAGTTTAGTTAAAAAACTCGCACAAAAACGCAGTACTTTAAAAGAAGTTATCAGAAATCCTAATACATCATTTGAAGAAAAAGAAGCTGCTGTTTTATAACTTCAAAAGTTACCGAGAGATTCTAGTGCATCAAGAATGCGGAATCGCTGTAATTTAACCGGTCGTCCACATGGATATTATCGTAAGTTTGGTTTGTGCCGTAACAAGCTGAGAGAAGCCACAATGCGCGGTGATGTTCCAGGTTTAGGAAAGGCAAGTTGGTAATTCTGATTAAATTCAGGCTTTTGGAGAATTAATAAATGAGTATGACAGATCCAGTAGCAGATATGCTGACCCGTATTAGGAATGGTCAATCTGCTAGCAAAAAAAGTGTAAGCATGCCATCTTCTAAATTAAAAGTTGCAATTGCAAAAGTTTTAAAAGAAGAGGGGTATATTGCTGATTACACCACCGAAACACGCGGCAGTCACACTGAAATGACTATTGTGTTGAAATACTTTAATGGCGTACCCGTCATTGAAAAAGTTAAGCGGATTAGTAAACCAGGTTTACGCATCTATAAATCTAAAGACGAACTACCAAAAGTCTTAGGCGGATTGGGCATTGCTATCGTATCTACCTCTAATGGTGTGATGACAGACAGAGCTGCTCGTGCCATTGGACACGGTGGTGAAGTTATTTGCACTGTTTGTTAAATAGTAGGCCTGTCTATGTCAAGAATTGCTAAAGCACCAATTGCTATTCCTAGCGGAGTCGATGTTAAGCTGGAAGGCAATAACATGACTGTTAAAGGAAGTAATGGTCAAATGTCATTTGAACTGAAAGAAGGTGTTGCTGTTGAAATCAACGACAACATCATCCATGTTAAATGGGACGAAAGTGTAAAAAAAGCCAATGCTCAAGCAGGAACTGTAAGAGCAACGGTTACTAATATGGTAACAGGGGTTTCCAAAGGCTTTGAGAGAAAATTAACCCTGATTGGGGTTGGTTACAGAGCTCAAGCAGCGGGTAACGTGCTTAACCTTACTTTGGGTTTTTCTCATCCAGTAGGATATGAAATACCTGCGGGAATCAGCATTGAAACACCCAGTCAGACTGAAATTGTTATCAAAGGAATGGATAAACAAAAAGTAGGTCAGGTTGCAGCAGAAATTAGAGCGTATCGTCCGCCAGAGCCTTATAAGGGTAAAGGTGTAAGATATTCTGATGAAAATGTTGTTAGAAAAGAAGCCAAAAAGAAGTAAGGTAAAGTGATGGATAAAAAGACATCCCGATTAAAGCGTGCTTTAAAACTACGCTGTAAAATCAGACAATTAGGCGCAAACCGGTTGACTATTCATAGAACTTCACAGCATATTTATGCACAAGTTTTAAGCAAAGATGGGTCAACAACACTTGCAAGTGCTTCTACAACGCAAGCTGATATTAAAGCTGTGGTGAAAAGCACCAGTAATACTGAGGCAGCAATTGCTGTTGGCAAAATGGTTGCCGAAAGAGCAGTAGCAGCAGGTGTTACAGAGGTTGCATTTGATCGTTCAGGTTTTAAATATCATGGTCGTGTTAAAGCATTAGCTGATGCTGCACGTGAAGCTGGTTTGAAGTTCTAGGGGAAAATAATGGCTACAGCACCATCTCAAGGTAGTACTGACGGGTTGCAAGAAAAATTAGTAAACGTGCGACGCGTTGCAAAAGTAGTAAAAGGCGGTAGAGTTTTTGGTTTCACAGCATTGACAGTAGTTGGTGATGGTGAAGGTCGTGTTGGATATGGCGTAAGCAAAGCTCGCGAAGTTCCTATTGCTATTCAAAAGTCTTTAGAGCAAGCACGTAAAAATATGAGAAAAGTTGCCTTAAAAGGTGATACTTTACAGTATCCGATCATGGCAACTACTGGTGCTGCTAAAGTTTATATGCAGCCTGCATCAGAAGGTACTGGTATTATCGCTGGTGGTGCTATGCGTGCTGTATTTGAAGTTGTTGGTGTGCATAATGTCTTGGCTAAATGTATTGGTACAAGCAATCCGATTAACGTTGTCAGGGCAACTATTAATGGCTTGACTGATATGCACAGTGCGAAACAGATTGCTGCAAAACGTGGCTTAACTGTTGAACAAATTACTGGATAGTCATCATGGCAGATAAAAAATTAAGTGTAACCATGACTAAAAGCAAAATTGGTCGCTTGGCAAGTCATCAAGCTTGTTTGAAAGGACTGGGTTTAAACAAAATACATCAAACGGTTGAGGTTATCAATACTCCTGAAAACAGAGGTATGATAAATAAAATATCGTATATGCTCAAAGTTGAGGAAGTGTAATGTTTTTGAATAGCATTCAGCCTGCTGAAGGCTCACACAAAAAAGCCAAAAGAGTAGGGCGCGGTATTGGTTCTGGTCTTGGTAAAACTTGTGGTAGAGGTCATAAAGGTCAAAAATCACGCGCTGGTGGTTTTCATAAAGTTGGTTTTGAAGGCGGTCAGATGCCTTTACAGCGTAGACTGCCTAAAGTGGGATTCTCTTCGCGGACTAAAAAATATGCTGCTGAAGTTAGATTAAATGAACTTGATCTGATTAATGCTGAAGTTATTGATTTGAAAGCTCTGATTGCGGCAAACGTAGTGCCAGCATTTTCCAAAAATGCTAAAGTTATCCAGTCTGGCACGGTAACTAAAGCTGTAACCTTAAAAGGTATTAAAGTGACAGTCGGTGCGAAAGCTTCTATTGAAGCAGCTGGCGGCAAAATAGAGGCGTGATTTAAGTGAGTACATCAAGAACGCAAATGTCAGATAAATTAGGTAATCTATCAGAACTTAAGTCTAGGTTGTTTTTTGTTCTTGGTGCTTTCTTTGTTTACAGGGTTGGTGCCCATATCCCTGTTCCAGGAATAGATCCTAAAGCTTTAGCTTTGATGTTTGCACAACAAACAGAGAAAGGTTCTGTGCTAAGCATGTTTAACATGTTTTCAGGTGGAGCTTTGATGCGTTTGAGTTTGTTTGCACTTGGAATTATGCCGTATATTTCAGCTTCTATCATTATGCAGTTAATGACAGTAGTTATTCCAGCTATGGAGCAAATGAAGAAGGAAGGGGAGTCTGGGCGACGTAAGATTTCTCAATACACTAGGTATGGCACTGTTGTTTTGGCAACTTTTCAAGCTATAGGCATTTCAATTGCATTGCAAAGCCAGACAGCAGGTGGTCTTTCTGTAGTATTGCATCCAGGAACTAGTTTTTTAGTAATTACTACTATTACTTTAGTCACAGGAACTCTTTTTCTGATGTGGTTGGGTGAGCAAGTTACGGAAAGAGGAATAGGAAATGGTATTTCCTTAATTATCTTCGCTGGCATTGTTTCTGGTCTTCCTAAAGCAATTGGTGGAACTCTAGAATTAGCAAGAACCGGGGAAATGAATGGTGCATTTATTGTATTGCTATTTTTGATTGCTGTTGCAGTCACGGCATTGGTGGTTTTTGTTGAAAGAGGACAAAGACGTATCATAATAAATTATCCTAAGCGTCAGCAAGGCCGTAAAATGTATGCTGGGCAAAGTAGTTTTTTGCCGCTTAAATTGAATATGGCGGGCGTTATACCGCCGATTTTTGCATCAAGTATTATCTTGTTTCCGGCAACTATTGCTGGATGGTTCGGAAATGCCGATGGCTTTTCTTGGCTACAGGATGTTCAAACTGTTTTATCGCCAGGGCAGCCTGTGTATGTAATGTGCTATGCTGCAGCAATTATCTTCTTTTGCTTTTTTTACACTGCATTAGTGTTTAATTCTAAAGAGACCGCAGATAATTTAAAAAAATCAGGTGCTTTTTTACCTGGTGTAAGACCCGGAGTGCAAACAATGGCTTATATTGATAAAGTGATGACACGTTTGACCTTGATTGGGGCTTTCTACATTACTTTAGTTTGTTTGTTACCAGAGTTTTTAATAGTTTATTGGAATGTTCCGTTTTATTTTGGCGGTACATCTCTATTGATTATAGTTGTTGTCGTGATGGATTTTATATCTCAAATGCAAACGCATTTAATGTCACAACAGTATGAAGGCCTGATGAAAAAGGCTAATCTTAAGAAATAATACTCAGAGTTGGAGTTTGCTGTGAAAGTTAGAGCATCTGTAAAAAAAATTTGTCGCAACTGTAAAATTGTAAAAAGAAGCGGTGTTGTAAGAGTTATTTGTGAAGACGGTAGACATAAACAACGCCAAGGTTAAAACTTATTGCGCTAGATTTGGTTTACATGCTATAATTTCGCGCTTAACTTTAGAATACCATCATGGGAGCATCTAGATGGCACGTATTGCCGGGATAAATGTAGCGGAACATAAGCACGCTGAAATTGCGTTAACAGCTATATATGGAATTGGTCGCCAAACTGCGAAAGACATTTGTAAAGAAGTAGGGATAGAGCCTTCTTTGAAAATAAAAGAACTCACAGAAGAGCAGCTAGAATCTATTCGGGGTGTTATTTCAAAAATGACAGTCGAAGGTGATTTGCGTCGTGAAGTTTCAATGAATATCAAAAGATTGATGGATCTTGGTTGTTATCGTGGAATTAGACATCGCAGAGGATTGCCATTGAGAGGTCAGCGCACCAGAACCAACGCTCGTACTCGTAAGGGTCCACGTAAACCAATTAGAAAATAAGATATTCTTTAAAGGCTTGAAGTAATGGCAACTCAAAATCGTTCTAAAAAACGCATAAAAAAAGAAGTAGCTGATGGCATCGCCCATGTGCATGCATCGTTTAATAATACAATTGTAACCATTACCGATAGAAAAGGTAATGCGTTATCTTGGGCTACATCAGGTGGCTCAGGTTTTAGAGGTTCGCGTAAAAGTACTCCTTTTGCTGCTCAGGTTGCAGCTGAAAAAGCGGGAGGCGTTGCGTTAGAATATGGTATGAAAAACCTTGATGTTATGATTAAAGGTCCTGGACCTGGTCGTGAATCAGCAGTAAGGTCTCTTAATAACTTAGGGTTTAAGATTACTAATATTGTAGATGTGACGCCGATTCCTCACAATGGATGTCGCCCACCTAAAAAACGTCGCGTTTAAGATTTTGGAGTAGTTATTATGGCAAGATACCTTGGCCCAACTTGTAAGTTAAGTCGTAGAGAAGGAACGGATTTATTTTTAAAAAGTAGAGGAAAGTCCTTAGAAAGTAAATGTAAATTAGATCAAAGACCTGGGCAGCACGGTGCAAAACGTGCGAGAAGCTCTGATTATGCTGTGCAATTAAGAGCAAAACAAAGAATCCGTAGAATATACGGAGTACTAGAAAAGCAGTTTAGAAATTATTATCACCTGGCTGATATGCAAAAAGGCGCAACAGGTGAAAATCTTTTAAATCTGCTCGAAACCCGTCTTGACAATGTTGTTTATCGGATGGGATTTGCTAGTACTCGCTCTGAAGCTCGGCAACTGGTTTCCCATAAAGCAATTGTTGTAAACAATCAAATCACTAACATTCCTTCTTATCATGTTCAACCTGGTGATGAGATAAAGGTTAGGGAGAAATCAAAAAAACAACAAAGAATTATTGATTCTTTAAATGTTACAGAGCAATATGGTTTTCCTGTTTGGATTGACGTTAATGTCAAGGAAATGACTGGCACATTTAAGTCTTTGCCTGATCGTGTTGATTTAGGTAGCGATATCAATGAGCAGTTGGTTGTAGAGCTGTATTCTAAATAATTCCGTCTGAGATATAACTATGCAAAAATCTATTGCTGGCTTACTAAAACCAAAATTGGTTGATGTTGTCAGTCATACTGCTAATCATTCAAGAATTGTTATTGAGCCGCTGGAGCGTGGTTTTGGGCACTCTCTTGGTAATGCGCTTAGACGTGTCATGTTGTCATCTATTCCAGGATGCGCAGTTACAGAAGTTGAAATTGATGGTGTTTTGCATGAATACACAACCATTGATGGTGTTCAAGAAGATGTAATTGATATTTTGTTGAACCTGAAACAGCTTGCTGTTATTTTGCATTCAAGAGATGAAGCAATATTATCTTTGAATAAAAGTGGTTCTGGAGTTATTACTGCGGCGGATATAAGCTTGCCTCACAATGTTGAAATTGTAAATCCAGATTTGGTTATTGCGCATTCAACTCAAGCGGGTGAGCTTAATATCAAGTTAAAAGTTGAGCGTGGTCGTGGGTATGTGTCTGCAAGTGCTAAGAAGGAACTTGCTGATATTTCTCCTGCGGTTGGTGTGCTGATGGTTGATGCTGCATTTAGTCCTGTAGTTAAAGTTGCTTATCATGTTGAGAGTACAAGGGTTGAGCAACGCACTAATTTGGACAGGCTGGTTATCGAGTTAGAAACTAACGGAACAGTAGATCCTGAGGAAACTATTAAACTGGCTGCGACTATTCTTCACGATCAGTTATCAGTTTTTGTTGATTTTGAAAAAGTAAATGAACAGGTTACTGAAGAGGCTGTTGTTGTAGAAGATACTTTTGACCCTGTTTTATTAAGGCCAGTTGATGATTTAGAGCTTACCGTTCGTTCAGCTAATTGCTTGAAAGCAGAAAACATCTTTTATATCGGCGATTTAATTCAACGTACGGAAGTTGAATTATTAAAAACTCCAAATTTAGGCAAAAAATCTCTGACTGAAATCAAAGATATATTAGCGATAAAAGGATTATCTTTAGGTATGCGTCTTGAAAACTGGCCGCCTGAGAATTTAGCAGATCAAAGCCAAACTGGAATTTAACTAAACTTAAGGTTATCTCAAAATGAGACATCGTAAATCTGGAAGACAATTAAACAGAAATAGTAGTCACCGTAAAGCTATGTTCAGCAATATGGTTACTTCAATTTTAAAACACGAATTAATTAAAACGACTTTGCCAAAAGCAAAAGAATTGCGCGGCTTCGCTGAACCTTTAATTACTTTAGCAAAAGTAGATTCTGTTGCCAACAGACGTTTAGCATTTGCAAAACTGCGTGATCGTGAGGCTGTGACCAAATTATTTAATGAATTAGGTCCTCGTTATCAAGATCGCCCAGGCGGTTACTTAAGAGTCATGAAATGTGGTTTTAGAACAGGCGATGCTGCCCCGATGGCGTATGTTGAGCTTGTAGATAGAGCTGGATTTGACAGCGCAGAATAAAGTTTATACTTGTAATGTGTCAATATAAAAAAGCCGGTTATAACCGGCTTTTTTATGTCTGTAATTTAGCTTTAAAAAAATCATAAAACCAACTTTAGCCTTGGCTTGAGTTAGGCTAAAGCTAATCATTTGAACCAGATAAATTATCGTTCTAATAATTTTAATTTATCTGGTTTGCCATTCCAGTCCTCGGCATTTGGTAAAGCATCTTTTACATCGGTAATAGCAGGCCATACTTTCGAAAGCTCAGCGTTCAGTGTGACAAACTGTTCTTGCCCGGCAGGGACTTCATCTTCTGAAAAAATTGCGCCTGCTGGACATTCAGGCTCACATAGAGTGCAATCAATACATTCATCGGGGTCAATAACTAGAAAGTTTGGACCCTCATGAAAACAGTCGACAGGACATACATCTACGCAATCAGTGAATTTACATTTAATACAGTTTTCTGTGACTACAAAAGCCATGTTTATTTACCAAGAAGTCGTTAAAAATTTTAATTGGACCGCTATGTTAGCAGAAAGTTGAGTTTTAAAAAATAATGATTTGATTTTTTTTTGCTATTTAACATAACTGAATTTCATTGCAAATACTAGAAACAATGACGCTTAAATCAGCTGGATTTGATAAAGTGTGAATGTTACAATTCTTAAACGATAAGAGATTTTTATCAAGGCTGTATTAGATAATACAGATAATAGCAAGCTTTATTAAAATACACACGAGGCTCAAAAAATGAATGAAAATTGGATTGCCCCCTCTATCCTTTCGGCAAACTTTGCTAAATTAGGTGAGGAGGTTGATAATGTTTTAGCCGCAGGTGCAGATGTTGTGCATTTCGATGTCATGGATAATCATTTTGTGCCTAATTTGACTATCGGCCCGTTGGTGTGTGAAGCATTGAGAAAACATGGTGTGACGGCTCCTATTGATGTACATCTGATGGTAGAGCCTGTAGATCGGATTATTCCTGACTTTGCCAAGGCAGGGGCAAGTTATATTACTTTCCATCCAGAAGGTTCAGTGCATATTGACAGAACTTTGCAGCTCATTAAAGATTGCGGTTGTAAAGCCGGTTTGGTTTTTAATCCTGGCACACCATTGCATCATTTGGATTATGTTATGGACAAGTTGGATATGATTTTACTGATGTCGGTTAATCCGGGGTTTGGCGGACAGTCATTTATTCCATCTGCGTTGGCTAAGTTACGCGAAGTAAGAAAAAGAATTGATGCCAGTGGCTTTAATATTCGATTAGAAATTGATGGTGGTGTCAAAGTTGACAATATCGGTGAAATTAAAGCAGCAGGTGCAGATACATTTGTTGCAGGATCTGCAATTTTTGGCAAGCCAGATTACAAAAAAGTGATTGATGAAATGCGGGCTGAAATGGCTAAAGTGGGATAAATGCTTGCTTCAAAAAGCTGAGCTGTTAAATATTTCGAGGAAGTAGCGCAGAAAATTGAGGAAAGAAAAACTCAAAAGTTCTGAGAAACATTTTTCAAATAAAAAAGCCAAGTATTTTTAAAGATACTTGGCTTTTTTGTTATCTACAATAAAGCTGATTAAGATCGGTGCATAAGTTTTGGGTCAAGACGTTTGGCAGTCCAATAGGCGGTTGACCAATATTTACTATCCAGGCTTGATGTTGTAACCCCTTGGCTTAACGAGGCGTGGATAAACTTTCTGTTTTCTAAATAAATGCCAACATGACGTCTTGAGGAAAAACCAGTTTTGAAGAAAACCAAATCGCCAGTTTTTAGTTGTTCTTGAGCGATAGTTTTGCCAACTTTTGATTGCAAGGCTGTGTTGCGAGGTAGCTTAACGCCAAATTGATGTAAAAATGTGAGATAGACAAAACCCGAACAGTCCACACCTTGTTTGCTGAGTCCGCCAAATTTATATCTTACTGATTCCCATTCTCTTAGGTATTTGCTTAATGCTGTTTTTGTCCATTCTGGCTCTGAATAATTTTCGTCTTGAGTTAATGAATTTAATTCAAGCAAGCTTGTCGGTCGGCCATCTGAAGTAGGAGCGCCAGCGCACCCTGCTAAAAATAAAATTGCAAATGTGGTTAAAACTCTAATCATTTATTTTTTATACCAAATATAATTTATATGCTTTACAAGCAAAAATTGAGTAATTCTAACAAGATTTTAGCTTAAGGCAAGTTAATAAAAAATGACAACTGAATAACTTGATGTGGTTATACTAAATCGGACACACAATGTAAAATCTTTTAAACGATAAAGTGTGTTTAACATGAGCAAAGAAAAAATAAAACCTACACCGCAGAATTTAAAGCATCCGCCGTCAAACTGGCTAACGAATCCGATGTGCCGGAGACAGAAACCGCAAAAAAATCTCGGCATCAATCCCAATACCCTGCATACCTGGATTCACAAACTCAGCCAGCCAAACGTAAACGAGCGTGAGGATAAACAATTGATGCCGCTGACTCAAACTGAATTCGATGAAGGCCGCGCCGTCTATGGCACACGCAGCATTAAACAGGCTTTGGCGCAGCAAGGACAGACTGTCAGCCGACGGGTGGATTGGTCGGTTAATGACTGAGTTGGGATTGGCTTGTAAGACCAAACGCAAATTCAAAGCGACTACCAACTCCAACCACGAGTTGCCGATTGCAGAAAACCGGCTCAAACGCGAGTTTACGGTGGCGCAGCCGAATTAGCTTTACGTTGGCGACATCACCTATATTCCAACCCAGGAAGGCTGAATGTATCTGGCGGTGGTGATTGATTTGTATTCGCGGCAG
The DNA here is from genome assembly GCA_903875455.1 of uncultured Pseudomonadota bacterium. GTDB lineage: Bacteria > Pseudomonadota > Gammaproteobacteria > Methylococcales > Methylomonadaceae > CAIQWF01. Next base: position 382 of record CAIQWF010000140.1, on the reverse strand, counting down.
GTCGTGGGCTGGTCAATGGCGGAACGGATGCAGGCCAAGCTGGTCAATGATACTTTAACAATGGCGATTTGGAAACGCAAACCGGCGCAGGGGCTAAACAGTCGATTTTTGAATATATCGAAGTTTTTTATAACCGGCAACGTTTACATTCCAGTAATGGTTATTTGTCGTTGGTTGATTATGAATTGCTGCGTAAAGCGGCTTAACAGTGTGTCTGGAAAAGTGTTGATACATCATCATTCCCTGGTAATTTTTGCATGTTGATTAACAGAGTTATTTGAGCTATCAATAGTTCGGACAGTTTTTAAAAATAGAGGAAATCTTAAATTCAGAGGAAAATGTAGCTACCAACCTCTGTACATGACAAAAATTTAGCTCGGCT
>CAIQWF010000139.1 GCA_903875455.1 uncultured Pseudomonadota bacterium | reverse complement strand
ATGAAAATCACAAAAATAAAAGTAAAACTAGATAATAATAAAATGAAAAAATGTAATATTTATAAAATTTTTTTATGTTTATAATGATAAATAAATTTCTAAAGTAAAGCAACTAAAATGATACGTGTAACTTTAGAAATGTTCTAAATGCAAATATAAAAAAACAACAATCAATATAAAATATGTAATATTAATAAAAAATGAATACAAAAGAAAAAGTATTCTATCAACATTCTGCCTCAATAGTAGATGAACATGCCTTAATTGGAGTCAAAACCCGGATTTGGGCCTTTGCACATGTCCTGGCAGGGGCGGTCATCGGTGATAATTGCAACCTTTGCGACCATACGTTTGTCGAAGGAGGCGTTAAGTTAGGTAACCGCGTTACTGTAAAGTGCGGCGTGTACCTATGGGACGGAATCATCGCCGAAGACGATGTTTTCATTGGGCCCTGTGTTGCATTTACCAATGATCTGCGGCCTCGCAGTAAACAATATCCCGCTCAATACTCAAAAACTATTCTCAGACAGGGCTGCAGTCTTGGTGCCAATTCAACCATTTTACCCGTGACCATCGGACGTTACGCGATGGTGGGGGCTGGATCCGTAATAACACGGGATGTTCCCGATTTTGCCCTGGTCTTTGGCAATCCCGCGAAATTTAAATGTTGGATTTGCCGGTGTGGCCATAAACTGGCCGCCAACGACCATAAACGCCTTGAGTGCGGCTGTGGACAAAAGTACTGGTTCAACGAAAACCATATTATGGAGGACATCCGCAATGGGAATTGACCTGTGCAAATTAATTAATTTGCAAAAAATTGCTGATCCACGAGGAAATTTGACTTTCATCGAGGGGGGGCGCCACATCCCGTTTGAAATTAAACGAGTGTTTTACCTTTACGATGTGCCGGGAGGCGCCGACCGAGGCGGCCATGCCCTTAAGATTTGTCATCAATTCTTGATTGCCATGTCCGGCAGTTTTGATGTGATCGTTTTTGATGGCAAAGAAAAAGAAAAATTCCATTTGAACCGCTCTTATTACGGCCTTCATTTGCCACCCATGATTTGGCGGGAAATGGATAATTTTTCCTCTGGTTCGGTCTGCCTGGCGCTGGCCTCAGAGAAATATGCCGCCGTTGACTATTATCGCGACTATAATGGGTTCCTGAGGGCTTTGGCAGAAACGAAATAATGGCGGCCCCATCCACGTTTTTTAATATTTATTTACAATTTTAAGTATTATTGTTTCTGACTATTACAATGGCTGAGACAATATGGATAAGTTCCAACGTATGCTTTGGGGTGTTGACACAGCGAGAAGGCTTGGCCGTCTTCGATTCTGGAATGACTCAAATTTTCTGCTTTTGTCAATTGTGCTTTGCCCCTGTTTACCTTTTCCTATTTACTTGCCAGGATTGGATTCCTCTGCATCAACCCCACCTAGTAATGGTTAAAAAATATCACAGTTAAAGCCCATTAATCACTAGTGAATATTAATAATTGCAATGCATTAAAAATGTAATATATATAAAGAGTCATATTGCATTAAGTGACAGTTGTTTTATAAGGGAAAAGGTCGCCATTAGTGGTTAAAATTTCCATGAGACAAGGCTTTTTAATTTAAAGCGAAAATTAGGTATTATGTTTCCGGTAGCGCTTGGCAAAAATGTTTGGCTTCGAAATCGTGTTGTTATGTTTAAAGGAGTTACGATTGGGGATAATTCAGTCATTACCTATGACTGGTATAAAAAATTCTGACCCGCGTAACTGGGTATTGCAGACAATCCCGTAAAAATAATTGGACAACTTGAGTAACTCATCCAAAAACTCGTATAAACAAATCCTCAAATCGTCCTCCATCACCGGAGGAGCACAGGGGATTAAATACTTGATTAGCTTGGTGGGCACTAAAATGGCGGCAATGCTGCTGGGTCCTTCAGGGGTCGGGCTGGTGGGGCTTTTTACCTCTTTGACGAATCTGGTGGGTACCCTCTCCGGATTGGGTATTGCCACCAGCGGTGTGCGGGAAGTGGCTGAGGCATTTAGTAGTGGTGACACCGGTCGTGTCGCCCGAGTCATTAAAACTCTCCGGCGCTCCTGCTGGGCCACTGGCATGCTTGGCTGGTTGCTGACCATTGCGCTGGCGTATCCTCTTAGTGTCTGGACTTTTGGCTCAAACGAGCGTGCTCTGGCTATTGCGTTTCTCGGCGCCGCTTTGATGGCTGATTCTATCAATGGAGGACAAACGGCTTTGTTAAGAGGCGTCCGCCGCATTGGCGATCTGGCACGGCTCAATGTGCTCTCGGTTTTTTCAGGAACAGTCGGTTCTGTTTTAATCTATGCATGGCTGGGGGAGTTAGGCATTGTCCCGGCCATGATCCTAGCAGCGATGATCAACCTCGTTTATTCGTGGTGGTTCGCCCGCCGAGTTTCTGTCGAGTCGGTTGTCTTGGCTTGGAGCGAGACTTGGCAGCATTCCAAGCGCCTGGTAAGTTTTGGCCTTGTTTTCATGTCTAGTGGGCTATTAGCGGCTGCTGTTGCCCTAGCAATTCGCTCAGCCATCGTGCGCAATTTCGGTCTTGATGCCAATGGTATATTTCAGGCCGCTTGGGGAATTTCCGGGGCTTTTGCAGGATTCATTCTAAGTGCGATGGGCATGGACTTCTACCCGCGGCTTACCTCCATTGCCCATGATCATCAGCAGGCCAACCTCCTGGTGAATGAGCAATCCGAAATTGGTATTCTCCTGGCATTGCCAGGCCTGCTGGTAACGCTGGCTTTCGCCCCATGGATGATGCGCCTATTTTACAGCGCCAAATTCCTATACGGAGCAGAAATGCTTCCTTGGTTCGTGCTGGGTATTTATGGGCAGGTCATCAGTTGGCCAATGGGCTACGCCCTAGCTGCCAAAGGCGCTTCCGGTTGGTATTTCACAGCAGAATTATTCGCGAATATCCTGCGCCTGTCTTTATCCCTGGTTCTGCTTGAAAGGTTTGGACTCTGGGGAACAGCCTTGGCTTTACCTCTGGTGTATATCGCCTACACTTCGGTGTTGCTGTGGATTTGCCACCGCCTTACCGGGTTTCGGTGGAATTCCTCATGCCTAAAATTGCAAGGCGTTAGTTCATCACTGATTTTCGCGGGATTTGTAGCGCAAGGCTGGCTGACGGGCTATAATAGGCTCTTGGTAGGGGGATTGCTTACGCTAATAGGCAGTCTTTTTTGTCTTCGTGGTATTGCCACACGCTTGGGTACCGGAAATCGTTTTATCAAAATGGCCTGCAAGATTCCTGGCTTTCGGCTCTCCTGTGGAATAGGATCCTAATCAACTT
>CAIQWF010000138.1 GCA_903875455.1 uncultured Pseudomonadota bacterium | reverse complement strand
TAACTGGAGAAATATCATGAAAAACATGATTAGAAAAACCCAACAAGGTTTTACCTTGATCGAATTGATGATTGTTGTTGCGATTATCGGTATTTTGGCATCTATCGCGATTCCCGCTTATCAAGATTATATGACCCGTTCAAAATGGGCTAAAGCCGTTGCGACTGCGGCAGCAGTAAAGTTAGCAATTGGTGAGTGTATCAATGACCAGGCAGGAAGCATATCCAAATGTGATGAAACCAATGATTTAAGCAAATATGGCGTTTCTACCATGCCGACATTGATGGATGGCTCAACTACAATGGGGACTATGTCTGTTTTAGTTGGTAATGCTGCGATTATTATCACAGGCGGTGCGCCGCTGGGAAGTTGCACCTTCAGTTTTCAACCAACTGTTCAATCCGGGGCTGGAACAATTTCCTGGACTCCAACTGCTCCTTCCAGCTGTGTGAAATACATAAAAGGCTCTGCAACTTCCTAATTTTTAACATTAGTGACGTAGTGCCCAAAGCCATGCTCAATGAGCATGGCTTTTTTATGTCTACCCTTTTATAGCCAACAAAGAGCGCAGTAGTCCTCTTTTCTTTAGTCCAGCGCGTTAATTCTGCTTTAAAAATCCAGTCTTCCCGATTGTCAACGGGGGTCTAGTTTTCATAATTTGTCTGTTTTGAGTACGAGTAATTAAATGGCAATAAATAAAAAAGAAAAAGATAATTCTTTGTTGCTATCAGATAGGTTCCAAGCTGCAATGCAATATCATCAAATGGGAAATTTTGCACAGGCTGAAGCTCTTTATCGGCAGATTCTGCAACAGAAACCGAACTCTGCCGAAGCTCATTACAAATTGGGCATCGTTTTTGAAGCTCAAGCTCAGTATGATGCGGCTATTAAAGCGTATCAAAATGCAGTGTCGCTCGCTCCTGATTACGCTAATGCTCACTATAACATGGCCAATTTGTTGATGATGCAAAGCAGGCTGCCTGTTGCTGTTGCCAGCTATCAGCAAGCAATACTGTACAAACCTGATTTTGCTTACGCTCATTGCAATTTGGGAAGCGCTCTAGCAGAGTTAAATCAAATCACGCCAGCCATTGCCAGCTATCGACAAGCTTTATTTTATCTTCCTGAAGATGGTGAAATACATTTCAATCTGGGTTTATTATTGCTCGCATCGGGTGAATATGAAGAAGGCTGGCAAGAACATGAATACCGTTATCATCCATCGGTTGATAATCCTAATGTGCGTATACCACAACTGCCTTTTCCGCAATGGCAAGGTCAATCGCTAACCGGTAAATCCATTGTTATCTGGTATGAACAGGGGCTGGGCGATGCTATCCAGTTTAGCCGTTATGCCGCTGTTTTAAAGCAGCATCAAGCTGCTAAACTGACATTAGTGTGCGATAACTCATTAAAACTGCTATTTGAATCATTGCCAGGAGTTGATAACGTTTTAACGCCTATCGAAGCGCTTAGCATCACAGCACATGATTATTGGACATTTCCGCTAAGCATTCCCTTGTATTGTCACACCACTGAAAAAACAATTCCTGCGGATATACCGTATCTTAGCGCCTTGCCTAGTTTGATTCGACAATGGCAAGCAAAGTTACCTAACGGAAAAATGCGGATTGGCTTAGTGTGGAAAGGATCAACCAGTCATAAAAATGATGTCAATCGCTCTGTTCCAACCCTAAAATTACTAACTCCTTTGTGGAATGCAGGCAACTGCCATTTTATTAGTTTGCAAAAAGAACAGAATGAAGAAGTCTTAAGTTTTTCCAGCGCTTATCCGCTTACCCATTTAGGCGCTGAAATACAGAGTTTTGCTGATACTGCCGCCATTATCGCCCAGTTGGATTTAGTCATTACCATTGATACATCAGTGGCGCATTTAGCGGGCGCCCTAGGTAAACCGGTCTGGATTGTTTTACCGTTTGTGGCTGATTGGCGATGGCAAATTGATCGGGAAGACAGCCCTTGGTATCCAACGGCACGATTATTCAGACAAAAAGAAGCAGGCAATTGGAATGAAGTTTTTGAACGGGTGGCGAAGCAGCTGCAAACTGTAATAACCAGAGAAAAGTCGGATATTTCAACCATGATAATAAAAAAAGGAATCGATGACTCTCTGCTGCTTGATTCTAATGATTTAGTATCAGATCAATTAGCGTCGAATAATTTTCAGAATGCAATGCAATATCACCAAATGGGAAATTTTGCACAGGCAGAAGCTCTTTATCGGCAGATTCTTCAGCAAAACCCCAATCATTCTGATGCGCTGCATTTTTTAGGTGTGTTGGCTCATCAAGTGGGGCAAAATGAAGCGGCAGTGGCACTGATTAGCAGAGCGATTAACATTTATCCGACATCCTGCGGCATGTATTGCAACCTAGGTTTGGCACTGCAAGCACTTGGCAAACCAGAAACCGCAGTCGAAAACTACCAAAAAGCCATTGTTTTACAGCCCGATTATGCAGATGCTTACTATAACCTTGGAAATGCCCTGCAAGAACAAGGCAATCTGAAAAGTGCAATTGAGAATTATCAAAAAGCGCTTTCCCTTAATCCTGATTTCGCGCTGGCACACAATAACTTAGGAAACGTCTTCAAACGGCAAAACAATCTGGAAGCAGCGATTACAAGCTATCTTGCTGCTATTGCCATCAAACCGGATTATGCAGAAGCTTATTACAATCTGGGAGTTACGCAACAAGCACAAGGAAAATACACGCAAGCATTTGAAAGCTATCAAAAAGCCCTTTCTTTCAATTCGGATTATCCAGAAGCAGAATCTGCTTTAGGATTATTATTGCTTGCGTTAGGTCAATATCAGGAAGGCTGGCAACGTTGCGAAGCCAGATACGACTCCCGCCTGAAAAGCAAACAGACTTTTACCCCTGATTTTCAATTTCCCCAGTGGCAAGGTGAATCTTTGCTTGGAAAATCGCTGCTGATTTGCACTGAGCAAGGACTTGGTGATGAAATTCAGTTTTGCCGTTATGTATCGCTGCTTAAATCTCAAGGAGCCAGACAGATTAGCTGGATTTGCAAAAAACCGCTGAAAGCATTATTTAAAACCTTAAAAGGTATTGATACGGTTTTCACCACAGAAGAAATCGCTTTAATTCCAGCTCACGATTATTGGACATTTGCCTTGAGTGCACCATTACATTGCCAAACCACGCTGGAAACCATTCCCGCGCCAGTGCCTTATCTTTATGCTGATTCCAAACAAAAAGATACAATTGCCTCCGATTTACGCAGCATCAGTGAATTTAAAGTGGGTATTTGCTGGAAAGGCAACCCGAGTTTCCCCAATGATGCCTTACGTTCTCCCTGCATATCCTGGTTTAAACCGTTATTTAAACTCTCTGGAGTGAAGTTTTTTACTTTGCAGCCCAATACACGCGAAGAGTTTATTCTAAATGTTGGGAATAGCGGCGTAGACCGGGGCCATGAAATTAATCAATCCAGTTTTGAAGAGGCGGCGGCTTTAATTATGAACCTTGATCTGGTGATTAGCAGTTGTACCTCTATCTGTCATTTGGCAGGCGCACTGGGGAAACCGGTGTGGGTTGTTTTACCTTTTGTAGCCGATTGGCGATGGCTGATTGATCGGGAAGACAGCCCTTGGTATCCAAACACGCGGCTATTTCGACAATCTGAGCCCGGAAACTGGGGAGAAGTTTTTCAGCGGGTAGAAAATCGCCTTAAACAGGTGATAACGGGAGAAACCAAAATTGTATAATCTCTCCGGTAATTCACTTTTGAGCTGAAAATGGAAGACTAAATCATGCTGAAAAAACTGTTTTCAAAAAAAGCACCGGCAAAAGTAGACGAAAATACTAACGCTCAGTCATCTGACCTGCCTTCTGAAAATACTTTTCAAATGGCAATGCAACAGCATCAGATGGGAAACTTTGCTCAGGCAGAAGCGCTCTACCGGCAAATTCTTCAGCATGAGCCAAACCATCCTGACGCACTGCATTTTTTAGGGGTACTGAGCTATCAATCAGGAAATTATCCAGTCGCGATTGAATTAATTAACCAGGCGCTTGCAGTCTATCCTTCCATTGCAATGTATTCTAACCTGGCCTTGATTTTTCAGGCTCAAGGCGACTTTGAGCAGCTGATTAACACTTATCAGCAGGCTTTGTTACTGGAAAATAATCCGGCAATTCATTACAACCTGGCAAATGCGCTGGCACAGCAGGGCAACTTAACAGCGGCGGCGGCAAGTTATCAGGCGGCTTTAGCTCTGAATCCTGATAACTTTGAAATTCACAAAGCCTTGGGCAATTTATTCGTAGCGCAAAATAAAGCGGAAGCTGCAATTGCGCAATATCTTCAGGTGCTGGCTTTAAAACCCGATTATGTCGAAGTGCATACTAATTTAGGCTTGATTTTTCAATCTCAAGGCAAGCTGGAGCAGGCGCTTGACTGTTTTCGCAACGCGCTAAAACATGAACCGAATCATGCCGCTCTTCACTATCAGTCAGGCGTGGTACTACAGGCGCAGCGCAAGCCTGCGCTGGCCCGCGAAAGTTATCAAAAAGCTCTGTTAATCAATCCTGATTATGCCGACGCCCATCTTAAACTTGGCAATGTCTTTCAGTCATTAGGGCAACTAGATCAAGCTGTAGCAAGCTATGAAAAAGCCTTAATAGTGAATCCTGATTCTATCGAGGCTCTGAATAATCTGGGCGTTGCATTTCAGTCACAATTGAAATTCGATGAAGCAATGGAATGCTTCAACCGCATTCTGGTTAAAAATCCCGATGCAGCGAATGCCTACAACAATTTGGGCACAATTTTTCAAACCCAGAATAAACTGGAAGAGGCGGTTCAAGCCTTTCAACGCGCTCTTGTTATCAATCCAGATTTCGTTGATGCCTATTACAACTTGGGTAACAGTTTGCAACTGCAAGGTAATCTGGATATGGCAGTCGACAACTATCAAAAAACGCTTGCCCTTAAATCCGATCACTGTCAGGCACATAATAGTTTAGGGCAGTTGTTGCTGAAACTGGGAAGGTTTGAAAAAGGTTGGCAACATTGTGAAGCCAGAGCTCACCCAGATATTGGCGAAAGAAGCACAATTCCGCCAAACCTGCCGTTTCCTCAGTGGCAAGGTGAACCGCTGAAAGGTAAATCTTTGCTTATCTGGTATGAACAAGGACTGGGCGATGAAATACAGTTTTGCCGTTATGTGTCGGTACTAAAATCCCAAGGTGCCAAACATATTACCTGGGTCTGCAAAAAACCACTCAAACCGTTATTAAAAACCCTAAAAGATGTTGATAAGGTAATTACAAAAGAAGAGATTGCCTCAATAGCTTTCCATGATTACTGGGTTTTCGCCTTAAGTACGCCGCTTTATTGCCACACCACACTTGATAATATTCCCGCCTCAGTACCTTATCTTTATGCCAACCCTGAACAACAAAATAAAATCGCTTCAGAATTACATGCCATCCGTGAGTTTAAAGTGGGAATTTGCTGGAAAGGTAATCCTAGTTATAAAAATGATATAAATCGTTCGCCAGGCATTGCAGCATTCAGATCTTTATTTGAAATCCGGGGAGTCAAATTTTTTACTTTGCAACCTAGTACTCGTGAAGAGTTTATTTTAAATACCGGCAAAAGCGGTGTAGACCGGGGACATGAGATTAATGCAGCCAGCTTTGAAGAGGCTGCCGCTTTAATTATGAATCTTGATTTAGTGATTACCAGTTGTACTTCCATTTGTCATTTGGCAGGCGCACTGGGAAAACCGGTCTGGATTGTTTTGCCTTGGGCTGCTGACTGGCGCTGGCTGATTGAGCGGGAAGACAGTCCCTGGTATCCAAATGCGCGGCTATTCCGGCAAACGAAAGCCGGTGACTGGCACGAAGTTTTTCAGCGCGTGGAAACCGAGCTAAAACAAGCCATTGCCGCTAATCAAAAGCGTGATTGAGCTGTTTTACCAAGCGACACCTGAATATTGCAGAAAATCACGCCAAGCTTGGATTGTTCAGGTTATTTAACTTTCATTCCTTAGCAGCCGCTGTTTAACCGCAACGATTAATTCATCCACACTTTCCACCACTTGGGTATATTCAAATTCGCGGATTTTTGCGGTTGCCTCCAAATCAATCTTGCGCGGATACACCATCACTTTTTTACCTTTTGGCGCAGTCGTTTCCATTTCCGGGGCAATATCGCATGGATAAACAATACTGGGTACCCGACATTTTCCCGCTTGTGAATAAAGGTTGGTAACTAGAGAATCTGCAATTCCCAACACACATTTGGCAATAGTATTTGAGGTGGTGGGAGCCATCACAAAAGTATGATAATACCCGGTATAGAACAACCCCACCGGCGGTGCGGAAGCATTCTTGTCGCGATAAACCGGCATTTTTTCACGAACCTCTTTTAAATCCACGCCATACATTTTTAACACTTCTTCACCTGCCTGACTCAGGTACAAATCAACGTTGTCTAAAGT
>CAIQWF010000137.1 GCA_903875455.1 uncultured Pseudomonadota bacterium | reverse complement strand
CTTTTAACATCACATATTCAAAGGTGATGCTGCGGTGTGGCGAGAGCTTGGCATTGTCGCGACAGGCCGCTATTAACTCATGCAGCGGATATTTTTTATTAATCGGCACTAACTCATCACGCAGGGTATCGTTTGGGGCGTGTAATGAAACTGCCAGACTGACATCACAGACTTCCGTCAGCCGGTACATGGCCGGCACAACACCGGAAGTGCTGAGAGTGACGCGCCGTTTTGACAAGCCGTAGCTGAAATCATCCAGCATCAGGTTCATGGCCGCAACCACATTATCGAAATTCAATAACGGCTCGCCCATTCCCATCATCACCACATTGGTGATTCTTTTTTCTTTGCCCAAGCGCTTTTGTGCCACATAAAGCTGGCCGATGATTTCTGCGGTGGATAAATTCCGGTTAAAGCCTTGTTGTGCGGTCGAGCAAAACGTACAGGCCAAGGCACAACCAACTTGCGAGGATACACACAAAGTACCGCGTTTTTCCTCTGGGATGAAAACAGTCTCCACCCGATTGCCGCAGCTCATCTGTAACAGCCATTTGCGGGTGCCATCCGAGGCATTTTGTTCTACCACAATTTCCGGTGCGGCAATTATGCAATTTTCGCTTAAATAACTGCGCAGCGACTTGCTCAGATTGGTCATCTGCTCAAAATCGGCCACATCTTCCTGATAAATCCATTTCAGCAATTGTGTGGCACGAAACGGTTTTTCTCCGATTTCAATAAAAAAGGCCTCCATGCCTTTTCTATCAAAATTTAATAAGTTGATTTTGTCCAACTTAGCGGATGCGGTCACAAAGTTCTGCATCTGAGAAAAAGTATGCAATTTCACGCGCTGCGGTTGCTACTGCATCTGAACCATGAACTGCGTTCTCATCAATGCTGCTGGCAAAATCTGCACGGATTGTGCCGGGTGCTGCATCTTTTGGATTAGTCGCACCCATGATTTCCCGGTTTTTCAACACTGCATTTTCGCCTTCCAGAACTTGCATAATCACAGGGCCTGAGATCATGAAAGACACTAAATCGTTAAAAAAGCCGCGCTCTTTGTGTTCTGCATAAAAACCTTCCGCCTGTTCTTTGGTCAGTTGTACCATTTTTGCTGCAACAATGCGCAAGCCATTTGCTTCAAAACGGCTGTAAATTTGACCAATAACATTTTTAGCAACTGCATCAGGTTTTATGATGGAAAAAGTACGTTCTAGTGCCATGTTTTTAAAACTCCTACGAGGTTTGATTATGAAAAAGCTGATTATTATAACTGATTTTGGAGTTCAATAAAAAAATGAACTCCATAAAGCAAAGGTCGTGTTGATGAAAAGCAACTCAAATAGCGGTCGTGGATTTTGCTGAAAAAAGCTGCTTAAGGCAAATGATCAAATTCGCCGCCTTCTTTTGCAGGCGGGATTAAATCGGCAGGATTTACCCCTAAAAGTAACGCCACCGGACTTGCAATAAAGATCGAAGAATAGGTTCCAAACACCACGCCAAACAGCAGAACAATCGAAAAGTTATGCAAGGCCTCGCCGCCCAACAAGAACAAGGAGACTAACACCAAAAACACCGTGAACGAGGTCATGATAGTACGGCTTAGGGTGATATTCACCGCCTCATTCATCATTTGTTCCACGGTTTTGTTGCGCATTTGCAAGAAATGTTCCCGAATTCTGTCATAAACCACAATCGTATCATTCAGAGAATAACCGATTAGGGTCAGAACTGCCGCCAGCACTGTTAAATCAAACTCCAGTCCCAGCACAGAAAAAACACCCAAGGTGACTATCACATCATGTACAGTCGCGATAACCGCTCCAGTGGAAAACTTCCATTCAAAGCGCACGGCGATATAAATCAAAATCCCGAAAGTTGAATATAGCAACGCCAAAAAACCATCCTGAGCCAGATCATCGCCAACTTGCGGCCCGACAAATTCAACACGGTGAATCGCGGCAGGTTCTTTCGCATCTTTATTGATAACTTCTAAAACCTTGCTGCTCAATTCTTTGTTGCTCACATCTTTGCGCGGCTTTAAATGAATCAGCACATCTTTGGTAGAGCCAAAATTTTGCACAGTCGCATCGTCAAAGCCTGTTGTTTCTAAAGTATTGCGCAGTACATTCAAATCGGCGGGATTTTGATAGCCAATTTCAATCAGTGTGCCGCCGGTAAAATCAATGCCCATTTGCAAGCCGCGCGTTGCCAGGGACACAATCGAAATAATCGACAAAATCGCTGAAAATATCAGCGCGTACTTGCGATTGCCAATAAAATTTATGTTTTTGGTCATAGTTAATCTTCGTGAAAAGTTGGAGTAAGACCTGTCCGCTTTTAAGAAACCGACAGGCCTATCCTTAAGTTAAATCGACAATTTCTCAAGCTTGCGACCGCCGTTAACCCAGTTGCTAATCATTCGGGTGACGGTAATCGCAGTAAACATGGAGGACAAAATTCCGATAATCAATGTAACGGCGAAACCTTTCACCGAGCCTGTGCCAAAGGCAAACAGAACCACTGCCACCACAAGGTTGGTAAAATGCGAGTCAAGAATGGTAGCAAAGGCCTTGTCATAGCCCACAAAAATACTGGTCTGGATCGGATTGCCATTTTTGATTTCTTCTTTAATCCGCTCGAAAATCAAAACGTTCGCATCCACCGACATCCCGACTGTCAAAATGATGCCGGCAATTCCCGGCAAAGTCAGAGTGGCTTGCAGAAGTGACAAAATAGCAATAACTATGAACACGTTGAAGGTTAAAGCGACATTGGCTATCACCCCTGATAACTTGTAATAAACCGCAATCAGCAGCACAACCGCACCGAAGCCGATTTCAAACGAGCGCATTCCCGCATCAATATTCGCCTGTCCCAGGCTAGGTCCTACTGTACGTTCTTCCACGATTTCAACCGGTGCCGCCAAAGCTCCGGCTCTTAACAATAACGACAGGTTGCGTGCTTCTTCTGGGCTATCTAAACCTGTAGTCTGGAAACGTTTGCTGAAGGAATCACGAATCGTCGCAATGCTGATGACTTTTTCAACTTTTTCACGATGATGAACTTTTTTACCGTCAATTACCTTGTTCTCGGATTTGTATTCAATGAACACAACCGCCATCGGTTTGCCGATATTTTTCTGGGTCATCGAGCCCATTTTCTTTGCGCCCAGACCGTTTAAAGTAATCGAAACTGCGGGTCTGCCATCCTGGTCAGGCACATAAGCTGCATCAACAATTTCAGCTCCAGTGACAATCACATGCCGGTCTAACAATACAGGATTGCCGTTCACTTCGTGATAGAGGCGACTGCCGACCGGAATTTCACCAGCAACGGCTTTTTGTACGTCATGCTCAACATCAACCAACCGATATTCCAAAGTTGCGGTTTTACCGAGAATTTCCTTTGCCCGGCTGGTATCCTGAATACCTGGTAACTGCACTACAATTCGGCTGTCGCCCTGTTTTTGAATTACAGGTTCGGCCACCCCAATTTCATTTACCCGGTTATGCAAGGTAGTGATGTTTTGATCGACAGCATTTTTCTTCAGATCCAGCTTTTCTTTTTCTGAAATTTTAACCAGGATTTCGTTGGGATTGGCGACAGACTCTTTCACATCGAGGTTATGAAAATCCCGGTCCAGCACTTCAAAAGTTTTCTGTTTATCTTTGACATCTTTTAAAGTGATTTTAATTGCTCCTTCATCTTTGGCAACCGAGTCATAACGAATTTTTTCATTGCGCAATAAAGCCCGAACATCAAGATTGTAACGTTCTTCGGCTTGCTTAATTGCCGCAGCCATGTCCACTTCCAGCAAAAAGTGCACTCCACCCCGCAAATCCAGACCCAAATACATTGGGTTTGCGCCCACTGCCCGTAGCCATTTGGGCGTAGAGGAAGCCAGGTTTAAGGCCACCGAAATATTGTCGCCCATTTTATCGCGTAATATGTCAGCGGCTTTTAACTGTGTATCGGTATTGTTAAAGCGAATCAGAATTTGGTCTTTGGAAAATTCAAATTCTTTTATTTCCAGCCCGGCATTGCTTAAGGTGGTTTTAATCAGGTCTGCCTGCGGTTGGTCGAGTTTGCCTTTTAGCGTAGGTGCAACCTGCACAGAAGGGTCACTGCCATAAATATTGGGCAGTGAATAAACAACCGAGATTGCCAAAACAATCAGGATAAGTAAATTTTTCCACAAGGGGTAATGGTTTTGCATAAGTTTTCCAACAAGTAAACAGGCTAGTTGTTTCCGGTGGGAAAAAGCTTCCCACTCTACTAGAGGCTGCCTGGTTAAAGTTTAACGTTTTGCCAAAGAAGAAGTTTTATTGACAGTTTTATAAGTGCCTTTTGGCATGATGCTGGCGATAGCATGGCGTTGGACTTGCAGAAAAGTGTTGTCGCCGACTTCAAGTTTGACGAAATTGTCATCAACTTCGGCTACTTTGCCCAGAATGCCGCCACTGGTTACAACCTCTGTGCCTTTACTCAAGGCCGATAACATGGCTTTGTGCTCTTTGGTCTTTTTTGATTGAGGCATGATAAACAAAAAATAGAAGAACACTAAAATCGCAACAGGGAATATCATCCCTTCGAGTCCAGGTTGGCTAGAAGCGGCGGCGGCAGGTGCAGCGGCAGCAACCGCATCGGAAATAAAAAAACTCATTGTTGTCCTCAGTTGGTGTAATTGTTGTATGTTTGGAATAAAAGTCGCTTGTCAGTAACTTTAAATGAAATTTGCCATTATGCCACATTTGGCACGGGCTTACCCTGTTGTTGATAAAACTGCTGCACAAACTGGGTTAAGTTTTGCTTTTCAATCGCATCACGCAACTGCTGCATCAACGACAAATAGTAATAAAGGTTGTGAATCGTATTCAGTTTTGCCCCCAACATCTCTTTGCATTTATCCAGATGTTTCAGATAAGCGCGGGAATAATGCTGGCAAGTGTAACAACCGCAATTTTCATCCAGCGGGCGGGTATCAAACTGATATTGCTGGTTACGGATTTTAATTACGCCGCTGCTGGTAAACAGATGACCATTGCGGGCGTTGCGGGTCGGCATCACGCAGTCAAACATATCAATGCCGCGTCTAACCCCTTCCACCAAATCTTCCGGGGTGCCGACTCCCATTAAATAGCGCGGTTTGTCTTTTGGCAGTTTCGGATGCACCACATCCAAAGTCGCCATCATTTCGTCTTTAGGCTCGCCGACAGACAGACCGCCAATGGCATAGCCATCAAAACCGATATTTACCAGACCGTCAATCGACTCCTGCCGCAGGTGTTCATACATGCCGCCCTGGACAATCCCGAATAAAGCCGCAGGATTATCGCCATGGGCTTTTTTGCTACGCTCTGCCCAGCGCAATGATAATCTCATCGAGTCAGCTGCCTGCTGCACGGTGGCAGGATAAGGAGTGCATTCGTCAAAAATCATCACAATATCGGAGCCTAAATCACGTTGCACCTGCATCGACTCTTCCGGCCCCATAAAAATCTTGCTGCCGTTCACCGGCGATTTAAACGTCACCCCCTGTTCGGTGATTTTGCGCAAAGCCCCTAAACTAAAAACCTGAAAACCACCGGAATCGGTCAGAATCGGTCTGTCCCAGTGTATAAAATCGTGCAAATCGCCGTGAGTTTTCACCACTTCAGTGCCAGGACGCAGCATCAAGTGAAAAGTGTTGCCTAAAATAATCTGCGCTCCAAGTCCTTTTAAATCTTCGGGAGTTAGTGACTTGACCGCACCATAAGTGCCCACCGGCATGAAAATCGGCGTTTCTATTACGCCACGGGCAAACTTTAGTTGTCCACGACGGGCATGTCCGTCGGTGTTGAGTAAATTAAATTCCATCAATGTTCCCTGATTCCCTGCCTGAACAGCGCGGGAAAAAATTGCGGTTCAAAACTGTTTTGAGCCTTTTAAAATAAGTCTTAATCAACAACTGATTAGGACAAAACAAAGCTTGAGCATTATATTTTCTTTGTCAGAACTAGCAACCCAAATTATTAATTCCATGGATTCAAAGTTATTAAAGGCGGTAGTTAACCACAAAAATTTAGAGCAAGAGAGCCCCGTTTTGGTAAAGTAAGCATAATAACTCTACTTTTAAAAAAATCGCTTATGAACAATTCTGTATTATCCGAAGCCCGTGTGATATCACGCCCTAATTTAGAACAAAAATCAGGTTTTATTACCCGGCTTCTGTTCAGTAGTTTATTACTCATCGGCCTGTTATTTACCATTTATAGCCTTATCCTGGATGTAGAGTCAGTGCAATTGCAGGTTACCAACTGGCAACCCTTCATCCTGTTGGGTATTGCTCTGTTGATGGCTTTGGGTTTTGAGTTTGTTAACGGCTTTCACGATACCGCCAATGCGGTCGCAACAGTAATTTACACTCATTCTCTGCCCCCTAATGTTGCCGTACTATGGTCTGGGGTGTTCAACTTTCTCGGCGTGTTGTTCTCAAGCGGCGCGGTTGCTTTCGGGATTATTTCATTGCTGCCGATTGAGTTAATTTTACAAACCGGCTCCAACCCTGATTTTTCCATGGTGTTTGCGTTACTGATTGCAGCGGTATTATGGAATTTGGGCACATGGTGGTTTGGCTTGCCCGCTTCGTCGTCCCATACCTTGATTGGTTCGATTATTGGGGTGAATGTAGCGAATGCCCTGATGCGCGGTCGCACTGCCGCCAGTGGCGTGGATTGGCCGCAAGTGACCAAAATCGGATATTCGTTATTGCTTTCGCCGGTGATGGGATTTATTTTTGCTGCACTGCTGTTATTAACTTTACGGTCGTTGGTAAAAAACAAGCAGCTGTATCAAGAACCTACAGACAACAGGCCGCCACCATTATGGATTCGCAGCATTTTGATTTTAACCTGTACCGGCGTTTCATTTTTTCATGGTTCAAACGATGGTCAAAAAGGCATGGGCTTGATTATGCTGATTTTAGTAGGAACAGTGCCGATGGCATACAGCCTGAATCGGGCGATGCCGGTTGCGCATAGCAGTGAATTTGTGGTTGCAGCGCAGGCAACCCAGCAAATGCTGGCTAAAAAGTCCTCTGCGCTGTCATTGACCAATCCGGCCCAGGTACTTTCTGATTATGTCCGCACCAAGGAAGCCAAACCTGATTTGATTCCGGCATTGTCAGCAGTAATTGGCAATTTGGGAGAACAGCTCAAATTATATGGCGATGTCAGTAAGGTTCCTGCCCAATCAGTAAGCAATCTGCGCAATGAGATGTTTTTGACAGCGGAAACCATTCGCCTGCTGGAAAAAGACAATGCCATAGAAATGGACAAAGACAGCAAAAACAAGCTTAAGGCCTTTAAAAAACAGCTGGATGAGGTCATCAAATTTATTCCGGTCTGGGTCAAAATTGTGGTGGCGATTGCGTTGGGATTGGGAACAATGACAGGCTGGAAACGAATTGTAATGACAGTGGGTGAAAAAATCGGCAAAAGTCATTTGACCTATGCGCAAGGTGCCTCTGCTGAACTGGTTGCGATTCTGACCATCGGTGCAGCAGACATCTACGGTTTGCCGGTTTCGACCACACAAGTGCTGTCATCAGGGGTTGCAGGCACTATGGCCGCCAATAAATCAGGCTTGCAGGTTATTACCCTGCGTAATTTGCTGTTGGCATGGGTACTCACTTTACCGGCAGCGATGTTGCTTTCTGGATCGCTGTATTGGCTGTTCTCAAACTTGCTCTAAATTTCTGCTCCCCAAAACAACCCCAAACTGAGTTGGACAAAAGTAAATCACTGATATTTTAACTTTATCTAGGTGTGGAAAAAATGGCTAAGGTGTGGTTTGTAGGTGCAGGATCGGGCGATCCTGAGTTGATAACGCTAAAAGCGCAAAAGTTAATCCAGCAGGCCGATGCAATTTTAGCGATTGAGGCAGAGTCTGCAACTATTGCAAAACAATGGGCAAAAGTTGAAGCTGAAATTGTCGAATCTGAAAGTCTGTCCCTTGCACAGATGATAGGCTGGTTGCTTGATAAAGCTCAAGGCCAAGCAATAGTGGTTTGCTTACAAGCTGGCACTCCTGGTTTATACGACTCATTGATAGAAATGGTTCGGCCTTTGGAAGTCGCTGGAATTGAAGTCGGTATTGTGCCAGGCATACCTTTGGCAATTGCCGCAGCGGCGGCAGCGTGTGAATCAGTGACTATGGCCAACGTCAGCCAAAGCGTAATTTTTACCCGGACGGCAGAAAACACCCCAATCCCGGAAGGTGAATCGTTACAGGAACTGGCACGGCACCAGTGCACTTTGTGTATTTATTCATCAATTGATTTACTGGGAACTGTTCAAGAGTCTCTGCTTGACGCAGCCTGGGAGGATGACGCTGCGGTGCTGGTGATTAATAAAACCGGCTATCCGAATCAGGAAAAAATCATGCGCGGAACGCTGACAGATATTAAAGAAAAATGTATCGCTGCGAAAATTGCAGGTCAGGCCATGATTATTGTCAGCCCTGTTTTAGGAGCGCGGGAATGGTTAGAGAAATAAGAACGTCTTCTAGCAAACAATATAAACAGGGAGCATTTTTAACGCCAAACCTTAGGGGAGTAAACAATCCCGCTTTACCTGCTTATTTTTTATAATACAATAACGCCGCTTAATTTTTGGCTGTGCCAAGCCTGGATAACGCCTTAAGACGTTAGAACTGCTCAGATTGCCAAAAAATTATGCTCCCACTTCAATAAAAATATAACCAATGAAGTGGCGATACATTCAATTTAAAGAGGAGATTATGCGTTATGTGTTGGAGTGGTGAAGCTTCGGGTGTTTTAGCAGCAGTGGGGCTTAGCACCGCCGTGTATGTCGCCCTGAAAGGTGAATCAAAAGAGTTGTGGATTCCATTAACTTATTTTGCCTTGATGGAATTGTTACAGGCGTTTACCTATGTCTATATTGATTTATGCCACAACCCTACCAATCAGGTGTTGACCTTATTCGGGTATCTGCATGTGGCATTCCAGCCGTTTTTTGTGAATATGGTGGCAATGTACTTTATTCCCGAAAGTGTGAAACTGAAAATTCGCACCACGGTTTACACTCTGTGTGCGGTGAGTTCAATTGCCATGATGGTGAAAATGTATCCTTTTGACTGGGCAGGTGCCTGTCATAAAGGGATTGAGGGATTTTGCGGCGATACTACCTGTTCGGTTTCCGGCAGTTGGCATATTGCCTGGCAAATGCCGTTAAACGGAATTCTTTCCGATCCGATTAGCTGGTTGTTTGATTTTAGTTGGGGCTTACATGCACTGACTTATATCCTTGCATCGTTTGTGATGCCGACCATTTATGGCTCTTACCGCTTCGTAGGGTTTCATTATGTGATTGGCCCCTGGATTTCAGATGTGCTGACTACAGACCCGAATGAATATTCTGCGGTGTGGTGTTTGTTTTCGATTGCCTTGTGCGTATCGGTAATTAAAACTCCGATTAGAAAGCATCTGCATGTAACGAAGTGGCCTGGTTATCACAGAACTGTGGGCGACGCACTTTAAATAGGCTGGTACGGAAGTGGGCAAACTGTTTGCTCACTTCTATTTTCTGGGCTTTCCCACCATTTCCTGCATCACAATCGTCAAACCTTCAAATACCGGTTTGTCGGTAAAAAGTACAGATGTATCACCAAACTGAAGGTGTGCTTTGATAAACGCATCTGACTGGGTCCAGGCATCAAAATCCTCTTTGCTATTCCAGATAAACTGTGACACATAAGAAGTACGGTCTTTTTCAGTCACTCCCCGCATTAAAAACAGTCCGCGATAGCCCTGCATGGTTTCTAAATAACTCTCACGTTCCCGCCATAGTGTTTCAAATAACTTCTCCTGCCCTAAAATGATTTGAAAGTGGGTCATGGCAACATACATGGTTTAAGTTCCTGAAAAACGGTTTCGATAATAAAAAACTATAGAGTATTTTTACTGCGGTATGTAATTGATGCGGGCTGAACAAAAGTTTTTTAAGGAACTTAGTCTGCCCGCAATGTTGATCTGCTTATTCAGCAGCAGGAGGAGCGCCAGCCTCATCTGCACCGCAAGTATTTTTATTCATGCCGGAATAGGCAGGGCACCAGCCGGAATATCCGGTTGCTACCAAAACCAAGCCCAGCAGCAATAAAATAATGCTGGCAGTAAAAATCGAAATCAGTAACGCCGCAGAACCTGCCATCATCCGCATTTTAGCTTCTTTCGCACCAACGTTATGTTCAAACTTAATCATACGTTTATAATCAAAACTCATTTTAAAACCTCATTCGTCAATAATTTAAAGGATTCCCCATTATAATGGAGAGTCTGCTAAATGTTCAGCAAATAGTTACAACTCATTATTTAAGCGATAAAAAAATGGATGTCTCCTCATTACTTAACTCTTTAAACGATGCCCAGCGACAAGCGGTATCGGCGCCACCTGGTGCCATGCTGGTTCTGGCCGGAGCCGGTAGCGGCAAAACCCGGGTTCTGGTGCATCGTATCGCCTGGAAAATTCAGGTGGAAGGCGTTTCGCCGCATAGTATTCTGGCGGTGACATTTACCAATAAAGCCGCGTCCGAAATGCGCGGGCGAATTGAGTCACTACTGGAAATTTCGGCCAGTTCGATGTGGATAGGCACTTTTCACGGCATTGCACATCGTTTGTTACGCCGCCATGCCCAGCAAGCTAATTTGTCGGAAACGTTTCAGGTGATGGATTCGGATGACCAGTTGCGGGTGATTAAGCGACTGTTGAAATCGCTGGAAGTGGACGAAAAAAAATGGTTGCCTAAACAGGTGCAGGGCTTTATTAATGCGCAGAAAGACGAAGGATTACGCGCTGCACACATTGCCGATAACGGTGATTTTTATCAGAAAAACATGCTTAGCTTTTATCGCGAATATGAAGCTATCTGCAATCGCTCCAGCCTGGTCGATTTTGCTGAGTTATTGCTGCGGGCGCATGAATTGCTGCGTGACAATCCTGAATTGCTGCAACATTATCAAAACCGCTTTCGGCAGGTGCATGTTGACGAGTTTCAGGATACCAACACCATTCAATATGCCTGGTTGCGATTGTTGACTGAAGGCAAGGACAATCTGTTTGTGGTCGGTGATGATGATCAGTCAATTTACGGCTGGCGTGGGGCGAAAATCGAAAACATTCACAAGTTCCAGAAACATTATCCCAACCATCAAGTGATAAAACTGGAGCAGAATTATCGCTCTAGCGGCCATATTCTCAACGCAGCTAATCATCTGATTGCCAATAATGAATACCGAATGGGCAAACAGCTGTGGACCGATACCGGACATGGCGAGCTGATTTCGCTCTACACCGCGTTTAATGAACAGGATGAAGCTTTCTTTGTGGTTGAGCAGATTAAAAAATGGCGCGAAGAAGGCGGGTTAGGACAGGATGTGGCAATTTTATATCGCTCGAATGCACAATCGCGGCTGTTTGAAGAGCGTTTGATGACCGCAGGAATTCCGTATCGGGTTTATGGCGGCTTGCGCTTTTTTGAGCGGGCGGAAATTAAAAATGCTCTCGCCTATTTGCGCCTGATGTCGAACCGGCATGACGACCCTTCTTTTGAACGGGTGGTTAATTTCCCGACCCGTGGCATCGGCTTGAAAACCCTGGATGAAATTCGTGAGTTAGCGCGGACCTATCAGCAATCTTTGTGGTCTGCTGCGATTGCCTTGTTAAACCAACACACGTTATCAGCCCGTGCTGCCAATGCGTTAAACGGTTTTTTATTGCTGATTAAAAGTTTGGCCGACACTGCTGAACCTTTACTGTTGCATGAAAAAGTGAAACTGGTGATAGAACACAGCGGTTTGCAGGCAGAATATAAAAAAGAAAAAGATAACCAAGGCGAAGCGCGGATTGAAAATCTGGAAGAGTTGGTGAACGCGGCAAGATTGTTTGATTATCACGCCGATAACGAAGAAAAACTGGGCGAACTGGATATGTTTTTGGCTCATGCGTCTTTGGAAGCGGGGGAATTGCAGGTCGGTGACGGCACGGATTGCGTACAGTTGATGACTTTGCATAGCTCTAAAGGGCTGGAATTTAAAAAAGTGTTTTTAGTCGGCTTGGAGGAAGGCCTGTTTCCTTCTGAACAGTCGTTATACAACCCCGAACGTTTGGAGGAAGAACGCCGCCTGTGTTATGTAGGAATTACCCGCGCCAGGGAACAACTGTTTATCAGCCACGCCGAATTGCGGCGTTTATACGGTCAGGAAAATTATCCCCGGCCTTCAAGATTTTTAAAGGAAATTCCAGCCGAACTTATCCAAGAAATCAGAATCCGTGCTCAAATTGTCCGCCCTGCCGCAGTGACTAATGCCAAAGTTGCAGACAGCCTGAAAACCGATACTTACAAAGCCGGGCAAAAAGTCAGTCACGCCAAGTTTGGTTTAGGCATTGTGTTACAAACTGAAGGCGAAGGAGCGCAGGAAAAAATTCAGGTGAACTTTAAAACCGAAGGCATGAAGTGGCTAATGCTGGCGTATGCAAAACTGGATAAGGTTTAATAACTTCTTTGTATTAAAATACTCAGCATGAACAGATTTAAAAAAACTTTGTAAAGGAAAATACAATCCATGAAATTAATTACGTTTAGTCATAATCACCAAATTCGAGTGGGCGCTGTGCTGGGCGATGAGGTGATTGATAGTTTAAACAATCCGAACATTCCGGCAACCATGCTGGAATTTTTAGCTGCCGGTGAATCTGCATTAATTGCCATGTCGGAACAAATAACCAGCAGTAAAAAGCGTTTACCATTGACTGAAGTAAAATTGTTGGCTCCTGTGCCAAAACCGGGAAAATATTTAGGCATCGGCTTAAATTATCCTGAACATATCAATGAAACCAGTGCGGAAAAGCCGGAATATCCGCTGTTTTTCAACAAGCAAACCACCTGTGTTATCGCAAATGGCGAGGCGATTCATATCCCTAAAGTGTCGGATAAAGTCGATTATGAAGGTGAGCTGGCATTTGTGATTGGCAAACGTTGCCGCCATGTTCCGGTTGAAAAAGCCGCACAGGTGATTGCCGGCTTTACCATTGCCAATGATGTTTCGGTGCGGGACTGGCAAGTCCGTTCACCGACCTGGACGCTGGGAAAATCATTTGATACACACGGGCCGCTGGGGCCTTGGCTGGTAACAGCGGATGAAATTGCAAATCCGCATCATCTGAACATAAAAACCTGGGTCGATGATGATTTGCGCCAAAATGCCAATACCGAACAGATGATTTTCAGTTGTTATGAAATGGTGGCCTATTTAAGCACGGTGATGACTCTGGAACCGGGCGATGTCATTACCACAGGCACACCCAGCGGCGTAGGGGTAAAAATGAAACCGCGCGGTTATTTGAAAGCCGGACAAACGGTTAAAATTGAAATTGAAGGAATTGGCGTGTTATCAAATTCGGTGATTAATGAGCCGGATGATTTAGCCTGCTATTAACTTTTTCCCTCTTCTTTTCCTCTTATGAAAAACACTGCTATTTCCCGCTATGGCCGACTGCTGACAATACTTATGCTAGTTATCAGCTTAACCGGTTGCATCTACTGGATTAGAGCCTATCAGACCTATTTACAACTGGATGAGTTTGACAAAAACTTTGTGATTCAGGATGACAAGGTTTTCGCCCTGCATTTCAATCATCCTATCCTGTATAACCATGATCTGGTTTCGCTATCAAAATTGCAGCCCAGTAGCATTCAAGGCATTAGCAGCGGCTCACGCTGGCGTTATACCTTTCGCAAAGTGGACAGTCAGCAGAAACTTATCAAACCCGGCTTGTCGTTTTTCTTTGATCTGGATTTTAATCGTGAAAACCGGGTTTCCAGCTGGTATTTTTCACCGCTATTTTTGCAAATCGCCCCGCCCAAGTTTCTGGAAGTTTCATTGCGTTCTCTGGCCGGCGGGGCAATAGACAAAGACAAGAAACAACTTCGCGCCAATGCCAATGCGATTACTAAAATTTCGGCCAAACTGCCGCAAAAAGCTCCAGTGATTGCACAATTGGGAGCGCCTGTTGAAATTAAAAACGAACCCGGGCAGGAAGTTTATATTTATAACTTTTTATTGGACACCCACGATATAGAACCCGGCTATGAAGACCGCGCCTTAAGCGTGGTGAAATTAACGTTTGACAAATCAACCCACGAATTAACCCGAATGGCAGGGCGCTTTGCCGGCTTAAAAATTTCCATCAATTACCGCAAGTTTTTAGCAGAAGATGATAATGCCGCCGATTAAACAGCAGACTGAAGCCTGGCTAAAAAACGTGATTATCCACTACAACATTTGCCCGTTTGCCCGGGCAGTAGTGGAGAAAAATGCGGTTCATTACTGCATTGATGAAGCAGTGATAACGGAAGAAAATCTGCAAACCCTGATTGAGGAAGCAGTGCGTCTGGATAATGATGATGAGATAGAAACCAGCTTGTTAATTTATGCGAATGCCTTTTCTGAGTTTGACGATTTTCTGGATTATCTGGAGTTGGCTAACCAGTTATTGTCTTTACAAGATTACGACGGTGTTTATCAACTTGCCAGTTTTCATCCCCGTTATTGTTTTGAAGGTGCGGATGAAACCGATGCGGCAAATTACACTAATCGCTCACCTTATCCGATGCTGCATTTGATTCGCGAGGCGAGTATTGAAAAGGCTTTGAAGTTTTATCCCAATCCTGAAAGGATTCCTGAACGGAATATTAAATTGACGCGGGAATTGGGCTTGGAAAAAATGCAGGCTTTGTTGGCTGCTTGTAAAACTTGAGTTTTGAAAAGGAGTCCAAAATATTTTGAACTCCTTAAGAATTTTTTGATTGTTATACCGCACCGGCTCTGGTGGCTTCAGGTACTTCAATTAATTGGCCTGTACGGACATCATAAATATAACCATAAACCGGAATATCATCAGGAACCAGAGGATGTGATTTTATTCTAATGACATCTTCCAACACACTTTCGGCCTGATCTTTAATGGTCAGCCAGTTGATAAATTTTCCCTCGTGTGAACCGCCGCCTTCACAGCAGTCATGCCAACCGTTTTCATCAATTGATGCTGTTTTCAAACTTTTGCTTAACAAATCGGCCATAATGTCATTGTTGAACAGCAACATGCCGCAATCGGTGTGATGAATCACAAACCATTCGCGGGTGCCTAATAATTTGTAGGAGATAACCAGAGAGCGGATTGCATCATCGCTTGCCCGGCCACCGGCATTACGGATAACATGCGCGTCGCCTTCGGACAAACCGGCATATTTTGCTGGGTCTAACCGTGCATCCATACAAGTCAGAATGGCAAATTTCCGCCCCGGTGGTAACGGCAAATCACCCTTGTCAAAGTTGGCTGCGTATTCACGATTGGCAAGTAATACCTGTTTATGTACTGCACTCATCACACTCTCCCGAAAAATTAACAAAAAAAACCGCTTGGTGATTTAACATATTATTATAAATACACTAAATAACCAAGCGGAAAGGTCTACTATCTCCGGTTGCAAAGTCTATATTACTCTTCTGCTGGTTTAAAGATTGTATTTAGTTTATATAATATAAAATATTGGTTTATAAAGCAGGGCTTGAAATTGGATAAATTTAACAACATGCAAGTATTTTGCCGCATTGTGGAATTGGGTACGTTTGCAGGTGTAGCGCGGGAAATGGGATTATCCGCAATGATGATCAGCAAATACATCACGCAGCTGGAAAAATCCCTAGGGGTGAGTTTGCTCAGCAGAACTACCCGCAGCTTAAGCTTAACTGAGGCTGGAGAATGTTATTATAACCGCAGCAAACAGTTGCTGGATGATTTGGCCGCGCTGGATGAGTCTGTAGTGCAATTAGGACAGTCAGTAAAAGGCCTGCTTAAAGTCAGTGCGCCGATAGATTTTGGCGGCCTGTATATGATTCCAGTGATTGAGCAATATCAACAGCAGTTTTCAGAAGTTAAGGTTTCGATGAATTTGAACAATAAATTCGTCAATTTACGTGATGGCCGTTTTGATCTCTCCATTGTGGTAACAGATTGTCTGGATCAAGGGATAGTGGCGCGAAAAATTGCCACCACCAGTTTAAGCACTTACGCTTCGCCCACTTACCTGGCCGAAAAAGGCAGCCCTAAAACCCTGGATGAGCTGTCCCAACATCGCTGTTTGCATTATATGGATACCCCGCATGGTGAGCATTGGATGTTTAATGTTGCAGGCGAATTGAAAAAGGTAAAAACCGACTGGGTATTTGCCTCAAATAATGGCCGGGCGCTGTGTCAGGCGGCGGCGTTGGGAATGGGAATTGTGCAAGTGCCAAGATTATCAGCCCGCAGTTATCTGGATCGCGGGGAATTGGTAGAAATTTTGCACGATTATCAAATGCCGAACTTGCCAATTTATGCCACTTATTTGCAGCGGCGGTTTTATCCTGCCAAATTAACGACGTTTGTCGATTTCGTACTCAGCTATTTTGCCAAGCAATTGTAAAATGCGTTCACGATTAAATCTGCGGTAATATGTAATAATCACTCACCAGAACTCCCTACTCTGACTTTAAAATAATGCAAGAATCAACCATAGAACGCAGAAGAAAAATTCGTGTTGAAGATATTTTGGTTCAGCAGGGAATTATTACCCATGAGCAGTTGGTGACAGCGGTTGCCGAGCTACGCAACACCGGGAGAAAATTATCGCGAATTCTGGTTGATTTGAAATATATTGACGAAAACGAGTTGCTTCGATTTACCGCAGAGCAATTGAAAATTCCTTATCTGGAGTTGACGGATTATTCTGTTAAACCTGATGTGGCTAAACTGTTGCCTGAAACGTTGGCGCGACGCTTTCATGTGCTGTTACTGGAAAATCTTGATGCCGATGTTTTGTTGGCAATGGCAGACCCGACAGACTTGATGACTTTGGATGAGTTATCGCGGTTTTTGAAAAAGAATATCATTCGGGTGCTGGTCAAGGAATCTACCTTGGTAAAAGCGATAGACCAATGCTATCGCCGCACTGATGAAATCAAGGTGCTGGCTGAACAGTTGCGTTATGAACTGGCCGATAATGATGCAACCGATCTTAATGTGTTGCTGGCAGCAGATAAAGCGACTGATGCACCGGTAGTGAAACTGCTCAAGTCAGTGTTTGAAGATGCGGTGCAGGTTCGGGCTTCTGATATTCACATTGAACCACAGGAACAAAAACTGCTGATTCGATTTCGGATTGACGGCCAGTTACAGCCACAAACCGAAACTGATTTGAAAATTTCTGCCGCCCTGGTACAAAAATTAAAATTGATGGCAGGTCTGGATATTTCTGAAAAACGATTGCCGCATGACGGCCGTTTTCATATCAAAGTTCGTCACCGTTCGGTTGATGTGCGGATTTCGACGATGCCAACCGTGTATGGCGAATCCGTGGTAATGCGGTTATTGATTCAACACACCAGCGGTTTTTCTCTGGAAAAACAGGGAATGCCGGCGGAAATGCTGGAGCGGTTCCGCAGGCTGATTCAGCGTTCCAGCGGCATGGTGTTATTAACCGGCCCTACCGGTAGCGGCAAAAGCACTACCCTTTATGCCGCCCTGTCAGAACTGAATACGTCAGCAAAAAAAATTATTACCGTTGAAGACCCGGTTGAATACCGGTTGCAGGGTATCAACCAGGTACAGGTCAATGAAAAAATAGACTTTAGCTTTGCGAGGGTGCTGCGTTCAGTGTTACGGCAAGACCCTGATATTATCCTGATTGGCGAAATGCGCGATCAGGAAACCGCGCAGATTGCTTTGCGGTCGGCAATGACCGGACACCTGGTTTTATCCAGTCTGCATACCAACAGTACCATTACCACTCCAGGGCGTATGATAGATATGGGCGTACCGCCGTTCATGATAGGGATGTCGCTGCTGGGTGTGGTGGCGCAACGCCTGGTGCGGCTGGTGTGTGAAAGCTGTGCCGAACCTTACATTCCCACCCCATATGAACATATCTGGCTGAGTCTGGAACTGGGCGAAGATGTAAACAAGTATAACTTTGTCACAGGCCACGGCTGTAGCCAATGCCACAACACCGGTTATCAGGGACGGATAGCGATTTATGAATTGCTGGAAATGACGGCTGAGCTTGCTGCCGCTGTTACACAAAATAATAACCAGCTTTTTACCGATTTGGCACAGCAACAGTTACAAGGAAAAACCTTGCGTCACAATGCCATTTTGTTAGCCGTAGCAAAACGCACTTCAGTAACCGAGGCAATGTGGGTCAGCAATCAGTTTGAATGAAACTTGGCTTTCCTGTAATTCAACATTTTGACTGGCCCGGATTTTAGCTTAACTTAACCGCAACCTGATTCAGAATAACCAGAGCCAGGTCGAAATCAAAATTTTGAATCGCGTTATAAAAAGGCTGATACTGTTCTGCCAGGGCCTGTTGCAGAAAAGCCTGGTTATTTTCTGTCACAGAAACAGCATCACTATCGTTTTCTTCCAG
>CAIQWF010000136.1 GCA_903875455.1 uncultured Pseudomonadota bacterium | reverse complement strand
CTTTGCCTTGGATCTGAGTTTGATTAAATCGTCTTCATCTTATGAGGCACTTTGTAACTTCGGGGCTGTGTCTTGTTAAAACTGTCCGAAGTATTGATTCAAGTAAATAATTCTAGCAGCACGTTCTATATTAGAACTATTGAGTTCAAAATCCGGTTTTCTATCTAAAGAGCGAACTTCATAAAAATAATCGGAGCAATTATTAGCTTTATGGACTTCTAAAGCAGCAATCAAATCATTTACATTTTTTTTCACAATATTGTAAACATTAATTAATTCAGCATTAGCATCATTAATAATTGCTTTTTTAGGCTCCAACTCAAATAAAACAGCACCTCCGCCTACAAAAGGTTCATAGTAGGTATAAGTGTTTATTCTTTTAGGGAGAAGCTTTTTTATTTCTGGCATCAACTGCCTTTTCCCACCAACCCATTTTACAAAAGGAGCTATGAGTTTATTTTTTGGCATATTTGGTCTTCTAATTGCATAGTTTTAAGTTAAACGTCTTGTAAGAAAAATCTTTCGAACACGATTATACCCAAACCATTCTGTAAAATCCCCTCAGAGAAATCCCACTGAAAAACTCCTTGACAATACACAAAGCAAAACAATTGTTACAATAAGAATAAAGACTCTCAGGAAACAACATGACCACAAGTTACAAGATAACCACACACTATTACGACACCATCGTCGTCGGCGCGGGCGGTGCAGGTTTACGCGCAACACTTGGCATGGCGGAAAAAGGCCTGAAAACCGCCTGCCTTTCCAAAGTTTTCCCAACCCGCAGTCACACCGTGGCAGCACAGGGCGGCATCAGTGCGGCATTGGGCAATATGGGCGAAGACGACTGGCGTTGGCACATGTATGACACGGTAAAAGGTTCAGACTGGCTGGGCGATCAGGACGCAATTGAATATATGTGTCGCGAGGCGATTCCAGCGATTATCGAACTGGAACAATACGGTGTGCCGTTTTCCCGCACCGCAGATGGCAAAATCTATCAACGCGCATTCGGCGGCATGACCACCCATTTTGGCCAAGGTGCTGCACAACGCACTTGCGCGGCGGCGGATTTGACCGGCCATGCAATCCTGCATACGTTGTATCAGCAATCATTAAAAAACAAAGCCGAATTTTTTATTGAATATATCGCCCTAGACTTAATCATGGACAACGGCGAATGCAAAGGCGTGTTGGCGTGGTGTTTGGAAGATGGTTCATTACATCTGTTTCGCGCACACAGCACGGTATTGGCAACCGGCGGTTATGGCCGCTGTTTTTTCTCCTGCACCTCTGCGCATACCGTGACCGGTGATGGCAACGCGATGGTATTACGCGCCGGTTTGCCGTTGCAGGATATGGAGTTCATTCAGTTTCACCCAACCGGGATTTATGGGGCGGGCTGTTTAATCACCGAAGGCGTACGCGGTGAAGGCGGTTATCTGACCAATTCCGAAGGCGAGCGCTTTATGGAGCGTTACGCGCCCAATGCCAAAGACTTGGCTTCGCGCGATGTGGTGAGTCGGGCAATTATGCTGGAAATCCGGGAAGGGCGGGGTGTCGGCGAACATAAGGATCATGCCCATTTGCATATTGAACATTTAGACCCGGCGATTATTAAGGAACGTTTGCCCGGCATTTCTGAAACTGCACGGATTTTCGCAGGCGTGGATGTCACCAAACAACCTATCCCCATTTTGCCGACCGTGCATTACAACATGGGCGGCATTCCTACCAATTACAAAGCCGAAGTGGTGACTTTAAAAGACGGCAATCCTGAAACTGTGGTGCCCGGATTAATGGCCGTCGGTGAGGCCGCTTGCGTGTCAGTGCATGGCGCAAATCGCTTGGGTTCCAACTCTTTGCTGGATTTGGTGGTATTCGGGCGTGCCGCCGCCATGCGTTGTGCGGAATTAATCAAACCCAGAACTGCGCACAGCCCGTTAAAAGCCGATGCTTGTGATGCGGCGTTAGCCCGTTTTAATAAAATCCGCCACGCCAAAGGCTCACGGAAAACCGCTGATATTCGTCTGGCGATGCAAAGAACCATGCAAAGTCATGCTTCCGTGTTTAGAACCGGCGAAGTTTTAAAACAGGGAATCACGGAGTTGCAGCAGGTTCGCGCCAGTTTTGCCGATGTGCAAATTAGCGATACTTCGTTAATCTGGAACACCGATTTGGTCGAAACTCTGGAGCTGGATAATTTATTGGCACAAGCTACCGTCACCATTGCCGCAGCGGCCAACCGCACTGAAAGTCGCGGCGGCCATGCCCGGGAGGATTATCCAGAACGTGATGATGCCAACTGGCTCAAACATACCTTAACCTGGCTGAATCAGGATGAGGTAATCTGTGATTATCGCCCCGTACATTTGTATACCTTGACCGATGAAGTCGAGATGATTCCACCGAAAAAGAGGGTTTATTAATGGCCGAATTTACGCTCCCGAAAAACTCTGTTCCCATGAAGGGCAAGGAATACCCTGTGCCTTTTGGTGCTACGCGGGTGAAACGGATTGAAGTTTATCGCTGGAATCCTGACAGCGACGAAAATCCGCGCATTGATGTCTATCATCTGGATTTGGACCGCTGCGGGCCGATGGTGCTGGATGCGATTTTAAAAATCAAAAATGAAATCGACAGCACTTTAACGTTTCGCCGCTCCTGTCGTGAAGGGGTGTGCGGTTCCTGCGCGATGAATGTGAACGGCAAAAATACCCTGGTTTGCACCAAAGCCATCAGCGATTATAAAGGTACGCTTAAGATTTTTCCGTTGCCGCATTTAAGCGTGGTGAAAGATTTGGTCGCGGATATGACGCATTTTTACGCCCAATATGCGTCAATTAAACCCTGGATTGAAACTCAAACACCAGCGCCGGCAGATCGGGAGCGCTTACAAAGTCACGAAGACCGGAAAAAGCTCGATGGTTTGTATGAATGCGTGTTGTGCGCCTGCTGCTCTACCAGTTGTCCCAGTTATTGGTGGAATAGTGATAAATATTTAGGCCCGGCGGTGTTGTTGCAGGCTTATCGCTGGCTTGCGGACAGTCGCGATGAGAATAAAGGTGAGCGATTGGATGAGTTGGAGGATGCGTTCAAACTTTATCGTTGCCACACCATTATGAATTGCACCGATACTTGCCCTAAGGGCTTGAATCCTGCCAAAGCGATTGCGGAAATCAAGAAGCTGTTGCTGGTTAGAAAAGAGGGCTAATAAATTCGACCGCCATTCAGCCTTGCACGAATTGTTTCTGAAAGCTAACAATCTTATCACCACATAATCCACACACTTAATCTTTCTGGATTTTAAGGTATCATAACGCCTTAAGCTTAAAGAGTAGAGAGAGAAACGTGCCAGAAACCCTGTTAGCAAACAAAACCGCTTTTGAAGAACGAAGAAACCGCGAGAAATACTGTAAGCAGTGGCTGAAAACCCAGCAAAAAACTGTCGCAAAATCCATCAACTACGCAGCTCTAGCCGGAATCTGCAATGGCTTGTTGCTAGTGCTACAGTCTGCGTTGCTAGCCTTTGTTTTGCATGGTTTATTGATAGAACAACAGGCTTTATTTGCAAATCTTGATAACTTGCGTTTTGATTTTCTGGCTTTTTTTAAAGGCCTGTTGATTATTGAAGCCACAAAACCTGTTACTGAAAATCTGTTATTGCCAGCACTGGCTTTGCTATTTGTGGTGATGATGTTACGCAGTTTTTCAGTGTATTTATTTCAAACACTCGGTTTTGAAGCTGCAGCCCGCATTAAATCGCGGCTGCGGGAAGTCCTCCTCAATAAGCTTCCAGATCTTGAGCCTGACTATTTAAAACAGCACCAAAGCGGTGAATTAGCCGCCACCATTCTCGAACAAATTGAAGCGTTAGAGCTGTATTTTTCCCGTTATTGCCCACAGCAATTAATTATCGCAGTGTTGCCGCTGCTGATGATTGCGCTGGTGATGCCGGTAAATTGGGTTGCCGGGGTGATTTTTTTAGTCGCGTTTCCATTGGTGATCTTTTTTATGGCACTGATTGGAATTAGTGCGGCGGTGGCAAGTCGCAATCAGTTTTTGGCAATGGCACGAATGGGGGGCTATTTTTTAGACCGATTGCAAGGTTTGCCAACATTAAAATTATTCGGCCAAGCTCAAGCTGAACTGGAGCACATCACGCAAGTGGCTGATGATTTTCGCGCCACCACCATGAAAGTGCTGCGGATTGCATTTTTGTCTTCCACTGTATTGGAGTTTTTTAGCGCACTCGGTGTGGCTGCAATTGCAGTTTATGTTGGTTTGGGATTATTGGGAAAGATAGATTTTGGCCCAGCCAAACATATTAGTTTGCAACAGGCTTTGTTTGTATTGCTGATTGCGCCGGAATTTTTCATGCCGCTTCGACAACTGGCAGTTTTTTACCATGACAGGGCGGCGGCGCTGGGTGCGGCAGATTTAATTTTAAAACTTTCCGATGCACCAATATTAAACTGGAGCAGTCAGCCTGAGATAATCCCGGAAGAACTCAAAAAATTTCCCGATTTGAGTTTGGAACTGCAAAACGTTAGTAAGTTATATGGCGAACGCACAGTATTAAGCAATATTAATCTGCAAATCAAACCACTGGAAAAAATCGCCTTAGTTGGCGAGTCTGGAGCAGGCAAAACGACACTGCTGAAACTGATGTTAGGACTGGAAATGGCTTCCGAAGGAGCGGTATTAATTCAGGGGCAGATAATTAATCCTGATCTCGCCAGTAGGAATATTACCTGGATAGGGCAGGGGGCCAGTATTTTTTACGGCTCAATCAGCGACAATATCAGCTTGTTTAGCCCCGATTATTCTGCTGAGCAAATTTCTACCGCAGCAACCAAGGCAGGCGTAACAGAATTTAGCGATAAACTTGAACAAGGTTTGGCGACAATCATCGGTGAGCGTGGTTATGGTTTATCGGGTGGACAAATTCAGCGGATTGCTTTGGCTCGCGCTTTTCTAAAAAATGCGCCGATTGTATTGCTGGATGAGCCAACCAGCCATTTAGACGAGCAGAATAAAACCGTATTACTAGAGGTCATTGACTCTCTCTTTAAAGATAAAACCGTGCTGATTGCCAGCCACGATCCCGCTGTGATTGAACGGATGCCGCGTCAAATTCTGATTGAAAATGGACGGTTGCTATGAGTGATTTACGCTTTTTTCTGCAATTATTCAAACCCTATCAAAGCTGGCTTATTGCTGGAGTTTTGCTTT
This sequence comes from uncultured Pseudomonadota bacterium, assembly GCA_903875455.1. Classification (GTDB taxonomy): domain Bacteria; phylum Pseudomonadota; class Gammaproteobacteria; order Methylococcales; family Methylomonadaceae; genus CAIQWF01. The sequence continues at coordinate 13,176 of CAIQWF010000136.1, read as the reverse complement.
CCATTTTGACAACATTGGGTGGAATTGCCTTATTAACCTTATCCGGCTGGTTTATCAGTTCTGCTGCGATTGCAGGTGTCAGCGTGATTAATGATGTGACTGCAAGCTTTAACTATATGCAGCCTGCCGCTGAAATCCGGGCTCTGGCCCTTATTCGCACCTTGGGACGCTATGGCGAACGGATTATCACCCACGAAGCGACTTTTAGAGTGTTGGCGCAAGTGCGAATCTGGTTTTTTGCTCAAATCACTCCTTTGGCAACCGGCAGACTGGCGTTAATCCGCAGCGGCGATTTATTGGCGCGAATGACTTCTGATATTGACGCACTCGATGGCTTATATTTGCGTTTAATTGCGCCGGTTGTGGTTGCTACGGTTGGTCTATCTGGCGTACTGATTTTTATTTATCAATACGCACCGCTGATTAGTTTAAATACCGCCGCCTTATTGGTTATAGCCTGTGTAATTGTGCCGTTGTTGTTTAATCGGCTCGGTGACAATGGTGCAAAAGCGATTGTCAGTTTGACGGCCACTTTCAAAACCAGACAAATCGAAATATTGCAAGGTTTACGGGATTTGCAGACTTTTCAAGCTTACGAGCGTTTTAAAAATCAGGTTTTGCGTGTTTCAGAGCGCTTGATAGAAACCCAGCGCGGCAATAATCGTCTCACCGCTTTATCATCGGCTTTAACACTGTTCATTTCACAATTAACCTTATTGTTGAGCGTTATTTTAGCGGCGATGGCTCTTCAGGACGGACAAATGAGCGCCGCTGAATCGGCAATACTGGTGTTTTGCATTCTTGCAGCGTTTGAATTGGTTATGCCATTAGCTCCGGCGATGCAAATGCTGGGCAAAATCCAACAGGCCGCTCACAATATCCGAACTGTTGCCAGTTTGCCCCCGACTATAAATGAACCTGAACAGTCGCTGCCATTGCCTAAAAATTATGATTTACAACTGGAAAATTTAAGTTTCCGTTATGAAAATCAAGAGAACTGGCTAATAAAAGACCTGTCATTAAACATTCCACAAGGTAGCAAAATTGCGATAGTCGGCAATAGCGGCATGGGCAAAACTTCACTTTTACATTTGCTGTTGCGTTTTTTTGATCCACAACAGGGCCGGGTGCTACTAAATGGTGAGGATTACAAACAGTTTAACTCTGATGAGCTTCTGTCCTGTTTCGGCTTGTTATCACAGCGTAGTCAACTGTTTGCCACCACAATCAGAGGGAATTTACTCATCGGCAAAGCCAATGCCACTGATGATGAATTAAATGCAGCCATTGCAGCAGCAGGCTTGGAGTCTTTTATTCAAAAGCTTCCCGACGGCCTGGAAACCTGGGTGGGTGAACAGGGTTTAAAAGTTTCAGGCGGTGAAGCACGCCGGATAGCACTGGCGCGAGTTTATTTGAAAAACGCACCGATTATTTTATTAGACGAACCGACTGAAGGTTTAGATAGTAAAACTGAAGAAGATGTTTTAACGGCATTGGAAAATCTGGTGCGAGATAAAACGCTGATTATGGTGACACATCGCAGTGCCGGTTTGCGATTGGCCGAGAAGGTTTACCAATTTAAACCTGAGGGATTGACGCAATTGCCCTCTGTTCCTGATAAGCTGGAACAGATATTGCTTTATAGTGAATGATGAGTGGCTATACTTCTTAAAAACAACAAAAACAGAGTTTTTGTTGTTTGTTTGCTACAAAAAATAGTTTTTTGTTGCAATTTCAACAACATCATCTATACTTTAGCCATAGAATAGAAAATACATTTAAAATTTGAGAAGGTTTCCAATGAAGACTTTAAAAAAATCACCTAAGCACGCTCATCTGAGGCTAACAGTTTTGTCGGGAGCTTTGTTATCATTACTGTTCGCTACGTCAGCTCAGGCTGACATAAATGATGTAAACAAATCTATTGAGAACGCTCTGAAATTCGGCCAGGACGATGGCAAATATGGACAAATCAAGTTTCAATTACGCTTTCGCTACGACAATACTGACACAGATAATCCAACTAAAATCGTTGGTAATGCAGCAACCATGCGGATGCAAATTGGTTATTTGACTCCTGAGTTTCATGGTCTGCAAGGCTATGCTGAATATGCGGGTAACCAGGATATTGTAGCTAATGATTACAACAGTACCCGCAATGGTAAAACTCAGTATGAAACCATTCCTGACCCACAACAAAATGTTCTTAACCAATTATGGGTCAGCTACAAAGGCTTGCCAGACACTGAAATTAAAGTTGGACGGCAACGTTTTGACTTTGATAACCAACGTTTTATCAGCACAGTTGATTGGCGGCAATTGCAACAGGTTTTTGACGGGCTTTTGATTACCAACACTTCTTTGCCAAATACCACGATTAAAGCTGGTTACGTGCTTAAAAGACAGACTGTGTTTGCTACAGTTGAAGGAATGCAAATGCCGTTTGCCAATCTTACTTACAACTTCAAAGATATTGGCAATTTAACCAGCTATGCGTATTTGATGGATTTTAATGAAGATCACAATGCTTCCAATCAAACGTATGGCATCCGTTTTGATGGTACACGGAAAATCAACGATGATTTTTCAGGGCATTATTTAGTTGAATATGCTTATCAAAAGGAACATACTCAAAATCCCACCCATTATCATGCCAGCTATTATCATGTGGTGGGTGGTTTAACAGCTTTTGGTGTGACTGCAAAAGCAGGCATGGAGCAATTGGACGGCAGTGGTAAAAATAAAACTTTTGATACACCATTAGGTTTAGTGCACGCCTTTAATGGTTGGGCTGACCAGTTTGTCATCACCCCAAATGAAGGCTTGCGTGATGTTTATGGCTCTCTGGCCGGGGAAATAGAAGGTGTTAAATTGACCGGTATGTATCACGAATACTCCAATGATTCCGGCAACAAAGATTTTGGCAGAGAATGGAATTTTCTGGTCACTAAAGAGTTTGCTAAACATTATACTTTGTTAGCAAAATATGCTTATTACGATGCTGGCAAAGTTGCAGCGGTTAATGCTGCGACTGCTGGAACCCCAAACGCTGCGCTTGGTCAGTTTGACACCCAAAAATTCTGGCTTGGTGCAAGCGTAAGTTTCTAAAATTAACGACAACTGAAAAACGCAAGGAGTACAAACCTAGGTTTGTACTCCTTTTTTTATCCAAAAAACTTGGCAGCATTAACTAAAGTTTTGTAAATTCCCCATGACAATGGCAACAGCACCATTGACCAGGCCAGGTAAACCAGTGCAGGATGGCTTGGTGATTCTATATCGACAGCTTGCCCTACTTCCTCTTCCTCGTGCCGGTGATGCTCCATTTCTATTTGTTTCTCCTGAGCCAATTCCTCGGCACTCATAAACCACTGGTCAGCAACCGGACGAATCATTAAATTGCAAACCAGGCCAATGCCAAGCAATCCAGCCAGAATCAACATGGTCTGGTTATAAACCTGTTCACGCGGAATTCCTAAGCCTAGTTGATAATCACGCATATAATTCACAATTACCGGCCCTAAAATTCCGGCTGTCGCCCAGGCAGTTAATAAACGTCCGTGGATTGCGCCAACCATTTGCGTGCCAAATAAATCCGCCAAGTAAGCCGGAACAGTAGCAAAGCCGCCGCCATACATGCTTAAAATCACGCACAAGGCACTGACAAATAACAATTTATTGCCAATCATGGCGCTGCCGGACACACTGAGATAAAGCAAGCTACCAAGGATGAAAAATATGATAAAAGTCATTTTTCGGCCTAACTTGTCCGATAAACTCGCCCAGAAAAACCGCCCGCCGATATTGAATAAACTCAATAACGCGGTAAAACCTGCGGCAATTGCAGCAATCGCAGCAAGTTCGGCTTTATCCAGTTCGTTATAGGTTTTGGCAATTCCAAGCAGCTGTCCGCCAAACACCTCCTGCAACATCGGTGATGACATGCCAAGTACGCCGATTCCGGCACTGACATTCATACACAGTACGCCCCAGAGCAGCCAGAATTGTTTAATTTTGAAAATATTTTTAACGTGAACATGATGTGGCGTGATCATGGCGTTATTGACTTGCTCGACAGGAGCGCTCCAGCCTTCGGGATGCCAGCCCGCTGCCGGAATCCGATAACTTAATGCGCCACCCATCATAAACACAAAATAAATCCCTGCCATCACAATAAAGGTCTGCATCACGCCGACATCTGTTTCTGTAGCAAAGATTCCCATCAATAAAGTCGCAAGCGGTGAACCTATCATGGCACCGCCGCCAAATCCCATGATGGCCATACCGGTTGCCATTCCGCGTCGATCGGGAAACCATTTAATCAAGGTTGATACCGGTGAAATATATCCCAGCCCTAAACCGATACCGCCAATTACCCCTGAACCTAGCAGCATCATCCAGAACTGATGCAAATGAATTCCCAATGCTGAAAACAACATGCCGCCGCACCAGCACAAAGCACTGACAACCGCCGCTTTTCGAGGGCCAACATGCTCCAGCCAGCTTCCCCACACTGCCGCTGACGAACCCAAAAAGACAAAAAACAGGGTATACATCCAGCCTAGGGTAGAAATTTTCCAGTCGCAATCGGTGATAAATAGCTCCTGAAAAAAACCGATGTCAGCACTGCAAGCAACACTCTCTTTAATGCCGATAGCTTTAGACAATGGCAGCCAGAAGACTGAAAAGCCGTAAGCCATGCCGATACACAAATGAATCGCCAATGCCGCCGGTGGCACTAACCAGCGGTTAAAGCCGGGGCTGGCGATGGTGTGTTTTTTATCCAGAAAGTGTAATGCAGGAGAAGTCATAATTTTTAAACCAGTTTGGTTTTAATGAAGTCAACAATCCCTGCCAATGGCAAGTCCACACTTTCTGAGTCAGTGCGAGCGCGATATTCAATGGTTTGTGCATCCAAACCTTTATCGCTAATCACCAAGCGATGTGGAATACCAATCAGTTCCATATCAGAAAACATAAATCCGGCCCGCACTTTGCGGTCATCCAGTAACACATCAACACCAGCAGCCAATAAATCCTGATATAACTGTTCTGTTGCTTCTTTTAATCTTTCTGATTTGTGCATATTCATCGGACAAATCACCACTTGAAACGGCGCCAACGAATTTGACCACAATAGCCCGTGTTCATCGTGATTTTGTTCAATCGCAGCGGCAACGACTCGGGAAATACCGATACCATAGCAACCCATAATCATAATCTGATTTTTGCCGGCTTCGTTGATAATTGCCGCATTCATCGATGCGCTATATTTGGTACCCAGCTGAAAAATATGCCCAACTTCAATGCCACGTGCCAAGGTCAAAGTGCCCTGCCCGTCTGGACTAAGATCGCCTTCGACTACATTGCGCAAATCATAAAACGACTGCTTTGCTAACGCTTTCTGGTAAAAAACTTTGGTGTGCTCATCACTTGCCCAATTGCAACCCCGCAAATGGAAACCTTCCTGATTTGCACCGCAAACGAAATCGCTTAAATATTTGACGGATAAATCAAACAGGCACGGATAATTTGCATCCAGTACCGGGCCGATAAAGCCGGGTACACAACCGTGATTGGCAATAATTTCCTCTTCAGTGGCAAAGCGGAAGTCGCCAATAATTTTGCGGGTTTTGATTTCGTTTAATTCGTGATCGCCGCGCAAAAACAAGTTGTAAAAGACTTCATTTTCGTTGCCTTCGTCATCGCGTTGAATTCTGACAATTGCAATGGTTTTTAAAACTTTGCTTACCGGCACATTTAAAAACTCACTCACCTCAGCAATGGTTTTTTGCGTAGGCGTGGCAACTTTGGCAAATTTTTCATGGGCAGGCACAAGGATTTGTTCTTTGAATAATGCTGTTGCACTTTCTACGTTTGCGGCATACTCGCTGCCGGTAGAAAACGCAATCGCATCTTCGCCGGAATCCGCTAACACATGAAATTCGTGTGATACCGCCCCGCCAATTGAGCCGGAATCTGCCACCACCGCACGGAACTTTAATCCTAAGCGATTAAAAATATTGCTATAAGCCTGGTGCATCAGTTGATAGGTTTCAGTTAAGGATTCCTGGTCGGCATGAAACGAATAAGCGTCTTTCATAATAAATTCGCGTGAGCGCATCACCCCAAAGCGCGGGCGAATTTCATCACGAAATTTGGTCTGGATTTGATAATAAGTAATCGGCAGTTGTTTGTAGCTGCGTAATTCGTTGCGGGCAAAATCGGTAATAATTTCTTCGTGGGTTGGTCCTAAGCAAAAATCCCGTTCGTGCCGGTCTTTTAACCGCGCCAGTTCTGGCCCGTATTGTTGCCAGCGTCCTGTTTCCTGCCACAACTCCGCAGGCTGCAAGGCGGGCATTAATAATTCCAAGGCTCCAGCTTTTTCCATTTCTTCACGGACAATCTTTTCGACCTTGCGTAATACTCGCAACCCCAAAGGCAACCAGGTGTATAGACCGGCGGCAAGTTTGCGGATTAATCCGGCACGAATCATCAGTTGATGGCTGGCGATTTCGGCATCGGCTGGGGTTTCTTTAACAGTGCTAAGTGGAAATTGAGAAGTACGCATGATTGTTTTTTTAAATAATGTCTTTTGAATTTGGATATTGGTTTAACGCTTAGGATTTAACGGTATAAAAAAACCCGCTAACCGTTACCAATTGCGGGTTTTTTGTACGACTTTGAATGCCGTTAGTGATATTTGGTGGAGGCGGCGGGAATTGAACCCGCGTCCGCAAGTACTCCGCCACAAGGTCTACATGTTTATCTCGTACTTTTAATTTAGTTGATGACTACCCGCCGAGCCAAGAAAATCATCAACGATTTCGATTGGTTTTAGCACGTTTAGCTCCGAACTAAGCCTTGGTGCGATCTTATGTGAGATGACCCCTGAGAGTTCTTGCGAACCTGCACGCATAAGCACACACAGTCAGAGGAATGGTGCTGGTATTAAGCAGCTAAAGCCATTGAGTAGTTTTCGTCATTTGCGAATACTTTTTTTCAGTAGGTTTTACAAGCTGTACTGTGCTTGACATGCACTCGAGGTTTCGCTACCCACGTCGAAGCCAGGTCGCCCCCTTTTAATGAGCCGCTAATTATACTGGAGTTGATTATCCGCTGTCAGTATAAATTTTCAACTTTCAACATCCGCTATTTATTGGCTCTGTGACTAATAATGTCATCGACTACAGCAGGGTCAGCAAGCGTTGAAGTGTCACCTAAACTGTCAATTTCATTCGCGGCAACCTTGCGCAAAATCCGCCGCATGATTTTACCGGAACGGGTTTTCGGCAACCCCGGAGCCCATTGAATAATATCAGGATGAGCAAACGCGCCAATTTCAGTTCTGACCAGATTAATCAACTCTTTGCGTAACTCCTCCGTTGGCTCAATGCCAACATTCAAGGTTACATAGGCATAGATCCCCTGCCCTTTTATGTCGTGCGGATAACCAACCACCGCCGCTTCAGCGACATGTTCATGCAATACCAAAGCGCTTTCGACTTCTGCCGTACCCATTCTGTGACCGGACACATTAATCACATCATCGACCCGCCCCGTAATCCAGAAATAACCGTCTTTATCGCGTTTTGCACCATCGCCGGTAAAATAATATCCCGGATAATTTTTGAAATAAGTATCTACAAAACGTTGGTGGTCGCCATAAACTGTCCGTGCCTGCCCCGGCCAGGGGCGACTAATCACTAAAATTCCCTCTGCTTCGCCAGCCATCACAGTGCCTTGATTGTCCATAATCTCAGGAACAATGCCGAAAAATGGCAAAGTTGCCGAACCGGGTTTTAACTCAATCGCCCCAATTAACGGAGTGATTAAAATCCCGCCGGTTTCGGTTTGCCACCAGGTGTCGACTATCGGGCAACGGGCATCGCCAACCTTGTGATAATACCATTCCCACGCTTCAGGATTAATCGGTTCACCGACACTGCCTAACACTCGCAAGCTGCTACGATTAGTTTTTTTAACAAACTCATCACCTTGCGCCATTAAAGAACGAATCGCCGTCGGCGCGGTATAAAAAATATTCACCTGATGTTTATCTATTACCTGCCAAAACCGCGAGGCATCAGGATAAGTCGGTACGCCTTCAAACATTAGCGTGGTTGCGCCATTACACAACGGACCGTAAACAATATAAGAATGCCCCGTCACCCAGCCAATATCAGCAGTACACCAGTAAATATCCCCGTCGTGATAATCAAAAATATATTTGTGGGTAATAGCGGCATAGAGCAAATAACCGCCGGTAGTATGCAGCACCCCTTTGGGCTTTCCGGTCGAGCCTGATGTATAAAGGATAAACAACGGGTCTTCGGCATCCATTTCTTCAGGCGGACAATCATCTGAAGCTGTTTCCATTAGTTCGTGATACCAATGGTCGCGTTCAGGATGCCAATCGACTTCACGATAGCTGTTTTTAATCACAATCACGTTTTTCAGGCCGGGACAATGGTCGGCAGCCTTGTCAGCGTTGAATTTACTGGGGATAATCCGTCCGCCGCGATAGCCTTCATCCGCGCAAATCAGGGTGTGACAATCTGCATCGACAATTCGGTCTCGCAAGGCTTCGGCAGAAAAGCCGCCAAAGACGATGGAATGCACTGCACCGATGCGGGTACAGGCCAGAATTACTACGGCTGCTTCGGCAATCATCGGCAAATAAATACATACCCGGTCGCCTTTTTTCACGCCTCGCGCTTTTAGCACATTGGCGAATTTACAAACATCTTTGTGCAGTTCGCGGTAAGTGATTTTTTTATCATGGGCGGGATTATCGCCTTCCCAGATAATCGCGGTTTGGTCGGCGCGTGTGGCCAAATGGCGGTCTAAACAGTTGACACTGACATTCAGCTTGCCGCCTTGAAACCAGCTAATCTGCCCTTTCGGATAATCATACTCCAGCACTCTCTCCCAAGGTTTGCTCCAGTCTAAGAACTCTTGCGCCTGCTCTGCCCAAAAATTTTCCGGTTCAGCAATAGAACGTTGATACATGGCCTGATATTTCTCACGGTTAATATAGGCCTGCTCTGCTATTTCGGGGTTTACCGGATAGGCTTTATGTTCTGACATGATTCAATCCTGTAGGGGTTATTCAGTTATTCACATTTTGATAAAAGTTCTACGCTAGGATGCTGCGTATATTTTGTTAAAGTTGCCAATAATTGCGGTCTGGTTTGTTCGGTTTTAAGTTGTGCCAAAACGGTTGCAGGCGTTTTATAGCGTTTGGTGATTTTTGCGTTGATGCCTTTATTGGCAATGATTTGCTGGGCTTTAATTGCCCTGAATTCATTCTTGAACACGCCTAAAGAAATTGTACCTTTAAATTCGCCGTGATTAATCATAAAAAAGTTATTAATGCCATGCTCTTTGAGCGTCTCAATATTCTTTTTAGATTCTGCGAACGTTGCAGCTGCTGGATAATTCACTACATAATCAGAAACTACAGGCGGGATTTCCTTAAATTGCACCGAAGCACTATTAACCGCTTGTTGCTCTGTCCAGCGGGTTGCAGCCGCTTTATCAGCGAATCCTTTGATTTGATAACAATAGAATGTTTTAGCGGCGGCGGTTGCTACTGGAGTTGTGTTTATAACTGATGCCGGAGCTGCATTTGCCACCGGTGCGACAACTGTTTGCGGCGAATTATTTTTTGCTGGTGGCGACACGATAGCAGCAGGCACTGCTGGAGTTGCAGTTTTAGCAGCCGCTGTATTTATCACAGTTGAAACAACCGGTTGTGGTGGATTATTTTTTGCTGGTCGGGAAACAACGGCAGCAGGTGCAGTTAAGGCAGTTGTAACCGGTAACGGATGAATTGCAGCAACAGTCACTGGCGGCTTTTTTTCCAGTTCCGATACCAGCCAGATTTGTCTTGGCTCTGGATTGACAAACTCCGTTTCCTCAGCCGCATGACGAAAAGCTCCGGCCTTATATTGCCAAAGAAAAAACACCAGATTAGCAAGCAAAGCGAGAAAAAAAAGGTTTTTCATGGAATTATGAGTCGCTAAAAATGGATAATCCTTTTAACACTAAATCCGGTTCGATAATAAATGAAGGCGATAGCTGTGAACTTATTATCTTGGCATCGCCGCCGGTTAATAATAGCACAGCGGGAGCTGTCTGGGTTTTCAAAGCTTGTTCTATCAACCCAACCGCCGCATATAAAGTGCCACTGAAAATTGCCGCGTCGGTGAAGTTTGCCAGTTCCGGTTGATATGCTTGGGCTGTGAAATCCAATGCAGCGGTATTTTGTAGCAAAGACTTTTTCATCAAAGTTAATCCCGGCGCAATTAATCCACCGCCGTGTTGACCGTTTTCATCAATATAATCAACGGTGATTGCGGTGCCGCAATCCACTATCCACGCCGCTTGCGGATAAAAATGTCGTGCAGCAATTAAACATAACCAGCGGTCTACACCCAGCTTTTCAGGATGTTGATAACTGTTTTTTACCCCGAAACCAGTTGCCTGACTTTTGGCAATCAGAATTTCACAGTTTGACCAAAGCTGTTTTGCCCAAGCAATAACTGATTGCAAAATATCTGGATTTGCCACACAGGAAATAGCCACTTTTTCAGGTGAGGATAAACCTTGCCACGCATTTAGAAGTTGTGTTTGCCAGTTTTGTTGCTGATGAAATAATGCGGTTTGTGCGCTGAGCTTGCCGCCAAATTCGCAAGCCCATTTCAGGCGGCTGTTACCAATATCTATCAATAAATTCATGTTGCGGCCCGAAAACTGACTTCACCAGAGGCAAAAGTTTTGATTTCTCCAGCCGAATTTTTCAGCAATAACATCCCATTATCATCTATTCCCATCACGACACCGTCAATGGCTTGGTTGCCAATATAAATACTGACTGCTTTGTTCAACATCACATCACAGGAACGCCATTCGGCCAAATAATGATTCAAGGTGTCGGTTTCAAAATTCGCAGTTACCGGCAATAAATGGCTTAACAACACGCTGGCAACATGGTTTCGGGAATAATTTGTTGAGCCGATAATTTGTTCCAAATCAGTCCAGGGCTGGGTAATGCCGGCGGTTTCTTTGACTGGCAAATACAAATTTAATCCTAAACCGATGACTGCGCTGCAACTGCCGCCCGCTTCGCCGGACACTTCAATCAAAATTCCGCCCAGTTTTTTATCAGTCCAATAAATATCATTCGGCCATTTCAAACCGATGTCCGTTAAGCCTAATTCCCGCAAAGCTCTGATAACCGCTACGCCAACCGCAAGACTTAATCCTGAAATGCTGGCTGGGTCATTTTGAAACTGCCATAAAATCGACAGATAAATATTGCAGCCAAACGGTGACACCCATTGCCGCCCTCGCCTGCCCTTGCCTGCGGTTTGGGATTCGGCAAAACACACTTGGCTTGAGTTTGCCTGATGCTGGGCGCATTCAACTAAATAACGGTTGGTGGAATCAATTTGCGGGTAAATTTCCAGCTTTGACAATAATGCAGCGGCTTGTTGTGTTAATCCCGCAGTGATTTGGGTTTCTGACAATAACTCTAAAGGTCTGGTGAGTTTATAGCCTTTACCGCTGACCGCAATTATTTCAATGCCGTATTCTGCCAAGCTTTCGATTTGTTTCCATACTGCGGAACGGCTGATATTCAGTGCTGCCGCTAAAACTGTGCCGGAATGAAAATGTCCGTCTGCTAACAGCGAGAGGAGTGTTTTTTGAGTGTCGGTAAAAATCAGCAATGGCGTGACTCGCGAGGATTATAAAACTCAATAATCACAGTATTTTCGCATAAACTCAAGCGTGACAGCCCTTAATGGCTCATCAAGAAAGGTCAAGGCTTTGTCTGCGATTTCTTTTGGAACGCCGCCATAAAAAGCTTCAGCAATGCCGCCGGTAATGCAAGTTAAGGTATCGCTATCACCACCCAGCGAAACCGCCAGCCGCACTGCATTTTCAAAATCCGTGGACTCCAAAAATACACAGATGGCTTGGGGAACCGTTTCCTGACAGGATTCATTAAACAGATAATGCGGGCGAATTTCGTCACAACTGCGGCTTAAATCATAGCCAAAGTTGCTTTCCACATAGATTTTGATTTGCTCTTTGCTCTGCCCAGTTCGTGCCAGAAAGATGGCTGATGCGGTGGCTAACGCGCCTTTGATGCCTTCAGGATGATTATGGGTGATTTCGGTATATTCGCGGGCTTTTTGCAACACTTCATCCAAAGTGTTAAACGCATAGCCGACCGGACTGATGCGCATTGCCGAGCCGTTGCCCCAGCTGTTATAAGGGAGGCTGTAGGGATTACATGCCCAATCACGAAACCTTGCGCCATAACCGGCATTGGGATAACGCCGATAATAAGCCCGCATGGTTTGTGCGTAATCCTGGTCGTGCAAGATGGCATCGGCTAAAGCAATGGTTAAAATGCTGTCGTCGGTGAAAAAACAATGCTTTGAATCAAACAGAGGAAATTGGGTTGTGCGAATATTATTGAATTCATACGGAGCACCAATAATATCGCCGGTAATTGCACCTAACATAAGCTTATCCTCTCTATCTGAGATTATTCGATAATCTGGAAAAACGTTTCATTTTCTTTAATCATCCCTAATTCGTGCCGCGCCCGTTCTTCAATCGCTTCTGTGCCGTTGCGCAAGTTTAATACCTCGGCGTAAAGTCCGGCATTGCGGTCTTGGCTTTCTTGGACTTCCTGTTTTAAGGTTTCGAGGCGGTTTTCATATTCCAAAATTTGTCCAATGCCACCGTCGCCGTTCCAGAGGCGGTTTTGCAGTAAGGCAATTAAAACAATCATTGTAATGGCGAGTAGTGTTTTTATGATTGGTCTCCTTAAGTTTTCTACCCGATGATTTGAATATTATTCCTGTTTAACATAGAGTGTCATTCAGCCAGCTCTTCTTATAACTCATCAAATTCTGTCAGGCTGGCGTTAAAAGCTTCTAAAACCGGTGAGGATAAGTTATTTTCAGGTTGTTGTATTTTTTCTTGGTTTAAACCCAAACGAAAATAATGAATCAAATCGTATATTTCAGCGAGTTTGTTTTCAGGAATGTGTTGTAATTCCTGCATGATTTGTTGTTTTAATATCAGAGTGGTCATGTTTTTACTTTCTATTCACTCTCTATGCTAAGTGGTTCAGCATAAATTTTCCGGTGTATT
>CAIQWF010000135.1 GCA_903875455.1 uncultured Pseudomonadota bacterium | reverse complement strand
TCAGGTGGCCGAGTTACAAATTCGTGCCGCTCTATTAAATCGTTTCACTTATCTTGGCACACCCATGACAGTTGCTATAGCATAAAACTGTTTTGGGGTTGGGGAGGCTTGGAACAAATTTGATTTGTGCAACAAAGCCCGCCTCTACAAATGAATTTAAACCAAGCCCAAAGCAGCATTATCGGCATAAATCTTAACACCGTTTGCAGGCCGAATTTGCGCTACCGGTAAATCAGCCCCCTGCTGCCACTGTTTGAAAGCCTGTTGCTTTCCCGCTCCGCTAATTAAAAACAGCACTTCTCTTGCTTCACTTAGCACTTTTGCGCTCAACGACACCCTGTCAGAAGGTGGTTTTGGCGAATTATAAACCGCATGAACCAACTCGCTGACGTTATGCTGATGCCCTGGAAACAAACTGGCGGTATGACCGTCTTCACCCATTCCTAACAGCACTATATCAAATGGCGAATACTTTGCAACAATCGCCTGATAATCTGCCGCAGCAATTGCCGCCCCTTTTTCTGTCGGCATCGGAAAAACCTGCGCCGCTGGAATTGCCACCTTTTCCAGCCATGCCTGCTTTGCCATCAAACTATTTCGTTCACCATCATCAACAGGCAAGCAGCGTTCATCACCCCAAAAAATCCACCAGTTTTGCCAATCGGCTTGTGACTGGCTTAATAGCTGATAAATCAGGTTCGGCGTACTGCCGCCTGCCAACACCAACTTAAACTTTCCGCTCCGGGCAATCATTTGTTGCGCATAACGCAGAATTTCCGCTGTCGCTGCTTCAGCAAGCTGTTGATTCGTAGAAAAACTTATAATGTTTTGCGCTTGCTGCATATCAAGGACACTCCGGGTCTAAAGAATGACGCCAGTCCTGGGTTTCTTTATCAAACAAACGTCTTGATTCTCTAGGCCCCCAAGAGCCAGCGGGATAAGTGGTGATGTAATCGCGTTCCACCGCCCAGGCCTGCAAAATAGGATCAACAATTCGCCAGGCATATTCCACTTCGTCAAAGCGCAAAAACAGGGAGCGATCACCAATAATCACATCCAGCAATAAATCTTCATAAGCATCAATATGACTTTCGTTTTCATTTCTAAAACTGGCGTCAAGACTACTGGTGCGGGTGCACATTTCCAGCCCGGGTTCTTTCACCGTCATTTCGATACGAATACATTCTTCTGGCTGAATCCCCAATAAAATCCAGTTTTGGGTCATCGACTGTACTTGGGTGTCGCGGAAAAACTGCAACGGTGGATGTCTAAAACAGATTGAAATCACTGACTGACCTTTTGCCATTCGTTTACCGGTGCGCAAATAAAACGGTACACCGCGCCAACGCCAGTTATCAATGTACAATTTCATTGCGGCGTATGTTTCAGTGACGCTATCAGACGGTACGTTGTCTTCCTGCAAATACGATTTGACGGTTTTGCCGTTTATCACGCCATTGGTGTATTGAGCCCGAAACGCATGAGCATGAACGGCTTTTTTCGGAATCGGACGGATAGACTTTAAAACCTTTACTTTTTCATCCCGCAATGCTTCGGCTTCCATTGACACCGGCGGCTCCATTGCCACCAAAGTCAGCAACTGCAAAAGATGACTTTGCAGCATATCGCGCATGGCCCCGGCGTTATCGTAATATTGCGCCCGACTGCCGATACCCAAGTCTTCAGAATGGGTAATCTGAATATGGTCAATATAATTACGGTTCCAAAGCGGCTCCAGCATCACGTTGGCAAAACGAAACACCAGCACGTTTTGCACTGTGCCTTTGCCCAGATAATGATCGATCCGGTAAACCTGCTCTTCTTTCAAATAGCGGCTGATTTGTTTTTGCAGCACCTGCGCACTTTCCAAATCATAGCCGAACGGTTTTTCAATGACGATACGCCGCCAGCCTGCTTCTTCATTCAATAAATTGACTTCGCTTAACTGCTTAATCACCGGACTAAAATCTTCCGGTGCAATTGCCAGATAAAATGCGATATTTGCTGGAAAGCCCTCTTGCTTTAACAGAATGTCTGCCATGCCGGTGTAATTTTTTGCATCACCAATGTCACCGCGATGATAAAACAACCGCTCGGAAAAACGGGCAAAAACCTCTTCATTTAGTCCACCGCGAGCTTTTTCGCTAATCATATCGTGCACTTCAGAAATCCATTTTGCTCTGTCCCACTCACGTCTGCCCAGAGCCAGAATTTTACTGCCTTCAGGAAGCAGATTTTCCACTTCGAGATGATAAAGAGCGGGCATCAATTTGACGCGCGATAAATTTCCGGTCGCGCCAAAAATGACGTAGGTACAAGCTTCGGTCAACATTTTAAAAAAACTCCTTTGGTTAAATAGACGATGCACACGTTGCTGTCGTCGCTAGTGAACATAATAACATTTTGCTACAAAGATTATGCCAGCGCGGTTATTTTTTGAGGTGTGTTGCCTGCATTTTCCACAGGCAACAATTGCAGAAACGGCCTAAACCACAGTCATCAGACTGGAAAGCAGAAAGGAAGCTGAAAAAAACAGCACTGCCAGATAAATTCCGCAGGTTTTGTTTTTACTCAACTCTTTGCTGAGGATATTACCCACCACGGCGACATTCCAAAATGCCAGTAATGGCAGGCAATACACAGGAATCCATAAATGCTCGGTATCTATCAAAGCCGCCCAATAACCGATAGGCAATGCACCGATAGTAATCACGGTTTGGCAGCCCAAAATAGCAATCATGGATTGTAAAAATCGAACTTTTTTATCATCCGTGGCAGAAACCAGAAACAGCACCGCGATAAAAATTGCAGCCAATAACAAATCCAGCAAGGTTTGCGCAATACCATCGGAAATCTCAACGAATAATTTATCCAATGCCAGCGAAAAAACAAAATAGACCAGCGTGGTTTTGTAAAGTAGCCGTTTAGAGGGACAGATATTAACCGGACTGTTATGAAAAAAACATAGTGAAATTAACTGTTTAGCCAATGTCATTTTATCCTCCTCTGGATAACTCCAGATAGGGTTAAATGTTTATCAAGCTGTTGTCGCGACAAACATTTTAGACTCAAGACTTGTTACATCATGCTACAAATCCTGCTTTGCCGACCTTTTTATTTAGAATCAGCAACTAAGGTTTAGCTAATTTCATGCCGCTATTTTAAACTATTGATTTATAAATACTTTTTCACTTTTAAAAACAGAAAAAAGGATTTTTCTTGCACCAATAAACAGCATTTTGCACCAGCATCTATCTTGAAATAACTTTGCGCAACCAGGCAGGCTTCCAGCAACGCCCTTCTTTGTAAAGTTGTGCCAAAGCGCCAGGATGTGCGTTGAAAAAATACCCCCAGCGCAGGCTCCACATCAAAAAAATGGTTTTAAACACGCCAAACTGTTCCCAGCGTCGTGCCGAACTGCGAACTTTTGCCGATAAACATAACGGTGGCGTACGTTTTTTTAAGCGTTTGCACAGACTAATATCTTCCATCAGAGGGATATTTGGAAATCCATTAACCGCTTCAAAGGCAATGCGCTTAACAAAAATAGCTTGGTCACCGGTCGCAATTCCTGTTAAGCGTGAGCGCCAGTTCATCATTTGTGCAATCACCGGCAGCATCCAGTGCGGCCCTGTCAGACAAATGTCAAACCGTCCCCAATGCACTTTGTCACCAAGATGTTTGCCAATCAAAGTCAAAGCATTATCGGGCAGAAAAGTGTCGGCATGTAAAAAAATCAGGATTTCGCCTTCGGCATATTGTGCACCGATATTCATTTGTCTGGCGCGACCGGCATCACACCTTAAAATTCTATCGGCTAATGGCTGGGCAAGAACAAGAGTTTCATCATCGCTGCCACCGTCAACAACAACGATTTCGGCTTGGGCACGCAATGGCTGTAATGATTGCAGGCAGCTTTCAATGTTTTCCTGCTCATTTAAGGTGGGAATAATAATAGAGAACTTCATTTTCGCGCTTCGTCCCAGATACAATCGAAATCAATTCTAACATTATTGCGCAAAATTAATCTTTAGCGGTGTTTTTTTGGGAATTTCCCTCGCCGGAAAAAGAAACAACAACCCGCAGCCCCCCAAATTGCGAAACTTCCAGATTAATTTTTGCCTCATGCAGGGCCACAATACGCTGGACAATCGAAAAGCCTAAGCCACTGCCTTCTACTTTGCTGGCAGTTTCTATGTTTCGATAAAAACGTTTAAAGACTTTTTCATAATCAGCCTCTGCTATTCCCGGACCGGAATCTTCAATCTGAAATTGCGGAACGTTATTGGCGCTTTCCAGATTAATTTGTATTTTTCCGCCAGAAGGCGTGTATTTGATGGCATTATCAATTAAATTTCTAATCAGAATTTCAATCAGAGCTGCATTCGCCTCAACAAAAAATGACTGCTTGTGCACAAAAAACAATTCTATTTGACGTTGGTAGGCATTGGGCTCTAATTCAGCAATAATTTGCATTAATAACTGTTCCAAATTGCAGCGCTCCTTGCTTAAAAAACTCGTATTTGACTCTATTTCTGCCAAAATCAATAATTGCTGCAAAGTGTGGCTCATTCTTTCCACAGCTTGCTCTATCCGCTTTAAAGCGTGATTTCTTGCTGCCTCATCAACAGTTTTTAACGCAACCTGCGCCTGGGTGCGCAATCCTGCCAAAGGTGTTCTTAATTCATGGGCGGCATCAGAGTTAAAGCTGCGCTCGTTTTCAAAAGCCAACTCCAAGCGGATAAATAACTTATTCAACGCGCCGACAACGGGGGCTAATTCTAACGGCAGCTTTTTAATCTCTAACGGCTTTAAGTAAGTCGCTTTGCGTCTGGATAATTGTTGGGCTAGGTATTCCAAGGGTTTTAGCGAGTATTTTACTATCAGCCAGATTAGCAAAGCCCAAAGTGGCAATCTGACTATAAGTCGCATCACTGAATGTCGAGAGACCTCTCCAAGCAAACGCTCTCGGACATCATTGCGCTGCGCAACATGGATAACATAATTATCATCTATATCTGAAAGGCTAAAAACATGCCAGGGTTGCCCGTCAATGACTACATAACTATAGCCATTCGTGAGCTCGGACAAAGGAAAAGAAGGAGCGTTGTCAGACCTTAAAATCAGGCCATAGCGTTTTAACAGTCCATATTTTCTTGAAACCAGCTGGAAAGCCAGTTTTTTTTCATATTTATGACTGAAAGTATTGTGAGGCAAAATAATGATGGCTTTTTTTTTCTCCCATTGCTTGGACAAAGAATGTTGCTGTAACAATCCTTCCAGCAAATTATCGAGTACCCTGGCTGATTGAGCCAATTCGGCATTAAATAACTCAGTCGTTTCCTCTTCGTAACTGCGGTAATCAGTATAAGCGGTAACCAGCCATATCAGAATTGAAGAAGAGAGTAGCGAAAATAATAGCAGCCTCTTTAGGGAATACATGATAACTAAACATTGTCGATAATGTAGCCTACACCTCGGACGGTGCGAATGATCTTATTGTCCAGTTTTCTGCGTAGGTGATGAATATGGACTTCTATGGTATTGCTTTCAACTTCAGAGTTCCAGGAGTATAAACTTTCTTCCAGTCTGGAGCGGGAAATAACTTTCCCCTGGTTAATCAGCAAAAAATGCAAAATGGCAAATTCTCGTTGTGATAAGTCGACCTGCTGCCCTTGGTAAAAAACTGTGTGGGCCGCTGCATCGACAATCAGGTCGCCATATTCGAGCAAAGGCTGGCCACGTCCTTCTAATCTGCGAACCAAAGCTCTAAGCCTGGCACAAACCTCTGCCAAATCAAAAGGCTTGACGACAAAATCATCCGCACCATTATCCAGTCCTGCTACTCGATTTTTTAGACTGTCATTGGCGGTCAATATCAACACCAGCGTTTTATCTTTTCTGCTTCTTAAGTTTTTTAAAACCTCAAAGCCATTCATTTTTGGCAAGCCAAGGTCAAGAATCACGATTTCGTAAGATGTATTGCGCAAGGCTTCATCCGCCATTTTTCCATCAGCAACCCAATCAACAGTGTAACCTTCCATGGACAAGCCGGCCAGCAGACCATCCCCTAAAACATCATCATCTTCTACTAACAATAAACGCATGATTTAAATTTATTTTTTTGCGAATTTACTAAATCCAATGGCTTTTCATCACCTGCAATACAGAGAAGAACAAATATTGTTTGTGAAAAAATAGAGTCTGTTTGTTGTAATTTTCGTGTTTGAGTCAATAAAAAAGCCATGCTCATCATTTAATATAATGGCATGGCTTTCTAAAAAGGCCCCCCTAATCGCGATGGATATGCTTTGTATTTACTTTCCTCCATCGAGAAAAAATTATATCTGTAGAACCTTAAGAAACTCTTAACTTAATTATAAGTTGCAACAGACTTAACCTATTTTAATTCATCTGCCAGTCACCTTTACTTATGCCTGGCTAACCGCCCCTTCTCCCAATAGCCGGATATTTCCGTACCATCAGTTAAATATTGCCTGCCATAACCTTGTCTTAAGTTATCTTTAAACTCACCGGTGTAATATTCGCCATCAGCATAGCGCTGAACACCTTTACCATTTGCTTTGCCGTCTTCACACTCGCCTTCATAAATTCCTTTGCCAATATTAATCCGACAGGTTTGCGCGATATTGGCGATTTCAACGCCACAACCGGTAAAACAAAAATCACTGGTCAATCCAGCCGTGTAATTAGCCGGCAATTGTGGAGGCTCTGTGGTTTCCTGAACCGTCCTGGTAACCCGTTTAAATAAGGTTTCAATGGGAATCGGCTCATTAATGTGTTGCAATAAGGCCGTGGTATAAGGACTGTTTCGGGTATTACCATCTGATGCTGTTTCGCCGGCAGCTGTGGAATACATCACGATAAACTCTTTCAGCGGTATCATCGGCGCCAATCCTTTTCCTACTACTCTGGCTTTTTTACTGCTGCGTTTCACGCTCTTTGTGGCAGCACCGGCCTCGGCCATGAATGGATTATTTCGACAGGCATCCAGAATAATTAATTTAGTGCCATTCGTTGCATCCTGCATAATCTTTTGTATCTCATTCGCTGAAGCTCCTTTTTCCGGTTTTTCCAGGCTATAGTCTATAGGCGCTAAAATATTCTCACCGTTAATCTGCAACCCATGACCGGAAAAATAAAACAAGGCAACGTTGGCGCGTTGAGCTTTTTGTCCAAACTCTTTTAAAGCGCCTGACAATCCGGTTTTAGTAACGTCGGTTTTTAGGGTTACTTCAAAACCCAAATTTTTAAGGGCTTGAGAAATATCGCTGGCATCGTGAGTAGGATTGGTCAATGGCGTAATTTCACGATAGCGGTCATTGCCGACCACCAATGCTATCTTTTTCCCGGTTCCAACATAACCCGCCGAAAAATTGCCTTTTGTTCCTGATGCGCACGCTTGCAACAACATCGCAAGCGTGATTGTCACTGCAATTTTGAAAATTTTTGAAAACCGGTTAAACACTCTTTTCTTCATACCATTCCCCATCTTCAGCCTGACAAAGATTCTGGTTCTCTGTTTTGATTTCACCGCTTTCTGTGACAACTTCAGTTTTAAGAGAACGGCAGATTTTGTTTTCTTTTTTGCTAACAGCCCCGGGGGTTTGAGTAATTTTACGGGACTTGCTGCATTTTACCTCTTCCACATTTTCTGACAGCTCTTTACTGTCCGAGCACCATGCGACCGCTCTGGTTTTCGTCGTGTTTTTTAATACCGCAACAGAATTTTCCTTGTCCTGTTCGGTAAAATAGTTTGCAAGTTTTCCGCCTATCACCGCTAATGTATCAACCGCCGCGACAGTGATCACCCCAACAGCGTTGACCATGTCCTTCTGGCCAGTAACAACAGTTAATATATTCGGCTCATCCGCAGTTTTGCGTTTATGTTTCTGATTGTGATTATGCTTGCCGGAACTGCTTGAAGCGGTCGCTGTTGGTTTTTTGTCTTTTCCGTGATGTCGTTTCTGCGTATCTGCATTTAAAAAACTATTTTGCAAAGTTTGAACGCTTTGATTGTTTGTGCTGACAAGGACAGGCGCAAGCGAATTAAGAGCCTTGCTCACATCCGCCGATGTTGTGTGTGATAAATTTGTGCAACTTGTTAATAACGTATTCGTAACTAATGCAAAGATTAGCTTTTTCATAATTAAGAACCTCTTGGAGTCTATCGATATTTCGCTAAATTTATTGATAATCGCCAAATATTACCATTTAATTCCTTACACTTCGGACAGTTTTTTAAAATAGAAAAAGCTTAAACTCCAAAAAATAGGCTTCGGAAAAACAAACCATGATTTTCTTGGTGATGACCAAAGTGAAGACAGGGATGATGTTAAGATGAACTGGGTTTGCTGCTCAGATTTTGTTGTTTTTCTAAATCAATCAGCAGAAGGAAAGGCTAACTGGACGATTGAAAAAACAACGAGAACAGCCGATAAAAACAGCCGGACAGAACTTAATAACATTGGTATCGAATTTTTTGACGTCTGAGACCTGGCATTGACCAGATGAGGGAGGTAAAAACAAAGGATTTTAGGCAAGTTTTTTGATTCTAAATCAAAACAGGTTGCAAGGCGTTAAACCTTTGCTACGCGCGGCAAAGTTTTCAGCTTCTGCAACATCATCATTATGAAAGAAACGCCAGTTTTTCATTTCTGAATCATAAAAAATCGTGCTGTTATCCATATCAACTGAGCCAGCCCGAAAATGCAGCACGAACCGCTGCGCGTTATAAAGCAAACCTCCCATCGGTTTTCCCTGTTTCAAAAGTTTTTGCGTCACCGAATGGTTATAGCGATTAACCTCTGGAGTTTCAAAATAATCCGCAGCGCAAGGTGATGGCATTCTCTGCTGCACTTGGGCAATCATTGGGCTGTAAGCGGATTTAAAACGTGTCAGCGAGATTTTCTGGGTTAGTTGCAACAAACCGCCGGCTAATAAAACCCCGCAGATCATGGTCAACAAACGGTAGATTTTTTTCCAGTGCGGTCTTTTTTTTAAAACCGAAACATAGGCAATAAAAACCAGATGATATAAAAAAGGCGGACAAAAAATAATCAGCAAAAACCAGATGTTGCTGCCTTGGGTTGGCCAGGAGTAAATCGAACTATATGTCGCAAAAAGATTGATGCAGCCATATCCTGTCAATAAAATCCAGTTTAATAACAGGTATTTTTTTTCTTTTTCCATTGCGTTATTAGCGATGCTTTCCTAAATATCTAGTTTTTTTAAGCAAGCTTAAAGCAAAACTTTTTTCGCTATTTTTATTAAGACTTCCAGTCCTTTTTCGCCCAGTTCCTGCATTTTCAGTTTGGCAAG
The DNA here is from genome assembly GCA_903875455.1 of uncultured Pseudomonadota bacterium. GTDB lineage: Bacteria > Pseudomonadota > Gammaproteobacteria > Methylococcales > Methylomonadaceae > CAIQWF01. The sequence goes on along the minus strand of CAIQWF010000135.1, from coordinate 14,997 downwards.
ATTATCACTAGTGGCCTGATCCAATGCGGCAATTACATTCTGCAAATTTTGTTTGTCTTCGGGGGTGGGAAACAATTCATCAAGTTTTAACTGACTAAAACGTGATTCACCCATTTGCTGGTTATATTCATCATCAAAAAGCCCCATGATTAACTCCTTTAAGGTTTAACAAAATTTTTAAGTACGCCTTCGACATTCTGTAGCTTTTGATTATAGCTACCAAGAAACTTTTCCTGCTGTTCTGTGGATTTGCTTAACGAGCGGATTAAATTCAGATTGCTTTTGCTCAGGCTGAGCAATTCGCCATATCCTTCATTTGACTCTATTAATAAATCGCGGCGCTGCACTTCTATTTTGTTGATTTTGCTAATCAAATCATTGGCATATTCCAGAATCAGTTTTTTAACCTCATCGGCGGGTAACGAGTGTCGGTCTTTCAGCTGTTTCTTCAATACCGAATCAAGAACCGAGGTTGACATGCTTTTTTTAACCATATCAACCTGGTCATCGGCATAGGCATTAATCAGCGTAACCTGATTTTTTTGAGCTATTTCAATGCCTTTTAGCACCATCTCCTGGGAAACAACAGCCTGTTCAGGCACAGACACGCAGCCTGAAACCAGGCCAGTCAGGAGAAGGGAAAAAAATAGTCTGTTCATTGCCGACCTCTATGCAGATATTGTTTTTAAAATTTAAGACACCTTCGATGCTAAAAACAGAATTTTCACATTATTCTGATTTTCCGTGATCCATTTTTTCCAGCGCGGCATCAATTTCCTTGGCTCTGGCTTCTTCCCGTGCTTTGGCTTGTTTTTCGGCTTCGGCGCGAAAATCCGCCCTGGCTTTTTCAACAGGTGACTCCACCGCCACGCTGCTAATGCCTTTTATCAAGGCTTTGGTATTTGGATGATTCAGCAGCCAGATTGCGAAAACAAATGCTGCAATACGAATAATTGTTCTCATGCTTTAAACCATTTGTTTTGACCAGGATAAGAAATAGTTGTGACAAAAAGTCTGTTTCACATTATATGTCATATTGTGCCGGGCTAACAATTAAAGACCTGGGCGCTTAAAACCAAATCACAATCCTCATGAACTGTCTTTTCTTTTTATTGCCCAACTGTTGATATTGGCTCACTAGACGGATTCAAGATTACTTATGGTTTTGGCTATGTTCTCACTGATTTTTCAACCAGCTATTAACTTGCTGCTGTAGCTGCTTGCGATTTTCAAACGATAAACCACAAGGATCAAAACGCAGTTGATAATGCAGTTTATACAGCGCGATTAATTCCGGCATCTGCAATCTTTTCACCCACTCCTGCGTGCTTTCGTTTTGATTTTTCTCGTATTCCGTGTCCTGAAATTGTTGGGCAATAAGATAAAACTCAGAATCCAGCCCCTGATAACTGATAACAGCTTCATTGGCTAAATTGAGTTTTTTGCTTTCGCGGGTTAATTGCCGCCGCGCTGAATAAATCCGCCAAAATACATAAACAGCCAGCAACTCTGCCGCCGCCAGCCAGAGCGGATTCTGCTCTTCATTCTGTTGCAGCCGCCACTGTTTAAACAAAAACAGCTGTTTGGAAAACCAGTCGGTTATCGGCTGAAACAGACTGGCTTTTTCCTCTTCCATTTGCAACCATTGTGACGGCGTCGAATCGACAATTTGCCAAAAACCGTTGAAATAGGCAATTGCCCAGGCATGAGCATGACGACTGCGAACCAGATATAGATTCTGTTGCAGGTCAAACTCCTCCACCACATAACCATTCGCCAGCCGTGCCGGAATCCCCGCCTGCCGTAGCAGTAACACCGAAGCGGCGGCAAAATATTCACAATGCCCGGCTTTGCGCTTCAGGATAAAATTCCGCAAAGCCAAATCGGCATCCGGTTCTGAGCCTAAATATAAACTGTAATGAAAGTTGCGCTGAAAATAGCTTTGAATGGTTTGCGCGGCAATAGCGGGTTTTAGACTGGATAATTTTAATTGCTTACCAAGCTGCGTTATCCAGTCCTGATGCTGCTTGGGGATTTGCAGATCATGTCGGTTCGGGGTATCGGTTCTTTTGCCGGTATAAATCACGGTGTAATTACCAAAATCGGGGGTATCAACGATTTTCACCGCCCCTAAAGAATTGTACTGAAAATCAGAACCGGTGATGCCGGTAATGTCTACCGTGCCATCCGGCAACGCCAGAATTTCCTCACGCTGGTTGAATTGCTGCAAGATTTCCAGATGCTGGAGCAATTGTTTAGGCTGGGCTTTGACCGGATTGTCAGCGCTAAAACCATAATCAGAAACAGTCCAGGATTTTCCGGCATAGCGGTTATAACTGGCTTGCAGCAAATACACCGGCATACCGGTTTTCACCCGAAACAGGATTTTATCGGACAGTTTCATCTCGCCGACATCACCAATTGAGGTTTGAGATTTAAACGGGTCAACATTTAAACCAGTCAGCCATTCAATGGATTTATATTCGAGAATACCTTGCAATCGCCTTAAGCTGAATTGCCCCAGATGACTTAACGAAATCATCACCAGAACCAGCAGCAGCCACAGCCATTTTTGCGTGTGTTTGGGACGCACCGACCACAGCACGCCCAGCATAAAAACGCTGGCGACAATAAAATAGCTCATATTCTGAACATTAGCCGCGCCGCCACTTAGCAAGGTCAAACTCGCATAAGGCAGTTGAAAATCCAAAGTTTTAGCGGTACCGGGCTGGATTTTGCGGAACGAATAAAACAGGGTTCCTAACGGCAATTTCTGCTCGGTACTGAATAATTGCGCAAACAACACCGGCGCAAACAGCAGCGGCAACCACTTTAAGCCGATAAAAATCGGCCGGTCAGTGATTTGAATAAAATAAAAATACAGCAGCAACATTACGGTCAACAGCGAGGATAAATCGCCCCAGCGATAAAACTGTTGCTGGGTAATCTGCCAGCGCCAGGAAGTGGTTTTTGCCGTGAGAATAATCAGGATTATCAACCCGGCCTCCCCCCAGGTGTTTAATAACCACGCCCATGACAACAGGCTGCAAACCAGAAAGATTATGATGTTGCTCATAACGCCGCCAGCTCTGCTGCCAGATTTTGATAATTGAGCAAATAAAAAAACTCCGGCTGGTTTGGGCATTGTTCTCTGGATAAAGAACCATCATGCAATAAAAATACTGCAACCGGCAAAGCGTGTGCGCTCAGGTTTTTAATCAGCTGCTGACGTGCTTTATCCCAAAGCATCAGCACACAGACAAAACTGGAGCATTGCCCGACCCGACTTAATACCGCCTGCTGCAATTGCAAAAAACTATCCTTGTCACTGCCTTGCACCGAAGCCAGAATTTCCTGCAAATGCGGCAGATGATTGACACCTCGACCGCTAGTAAAACAATAAGTCTGGTCGCCGACAAACATCAAATCCAGCAAGGCTTCATTTTGCTCCTCAACCAGTGCCAATGAAGCTGCCACCGAAACTGCCGCCTCAAACTGTTCGACTGCTGCATTCGCCGTGAAAGTATCCAACAACAAGGCGCGGCGGACAAAATATTCATCCTGATAATCTTTGACAATTAACTTGCCGTGCTTGGCAAAACTTTTCCAGTGGATTTTATTAAGCGGGTCGCCGTGCTGATAATCACGCAACGCCATAAATTCTGAAGAATTGCCGACCGAATTGGCCAATGACACGCCGCCGGCCTGATATTTGCGTTTGCCGGTCAGTAACAGCGGTTTAAGCGGATAACGTTTGGGCAGCACCAGACAGCTTTGCGGTTCGTTGAGAGGAAGCAAACGCCGGTATAAGCCGAATAAATCCGGTTTGGCGACGTAGCTTTCGGCAAAGGTTAATTTTCCACGCCGTGACGGAGTGAAATGAATGGCAATTGTTGTTGATTTTTTCCCCAGTTCCGGCACCGCTGTTTCAGGAATAGTGCCGCCGCGCTGATAGGCCAGATAACGCCGCCATTGATTAAAGCTGATGCCGCGTTTTAATAACGATTGTTTGTTGGAGCGAAAAAAACGTTGTAGCTCGGCATAATCAGGAAAATCCTCCAGCAATTGTTCAATAAATGCCAGGTCGGAATATGGCTTGCCGGTTAAATTGGTTAAAGTAACCGTATAATTGAACGGCTCACCCACTGTGCCATAATGCGGCAACTGGCGTTTTATCTGAAGCTTCAGGCGATTAAACAAACTGTTCAGGCGGGCGAAAATCAAAATTACCAACAGAAAAGCAAACAGCTGATAAGTGTTGCTGTGGCGGGTATCCACCCCCAAAACCGCCGCCGCAATCATCACCGTGATAAATAAATGCCCGGTTGCAGTGAAACGATGCCGCATCCAGTTATCGTAACGATAAACCTTGCGATATTGCCTGAGGAGAAAGCGCCGCATCATGTTGTGAAACTGTGGTTATTCCAAATCCTTAAAATCATGTCTGACTTTTTCAAGATAAGCCCGGTAGCCTTCCGCATCGCCGTATTCAATAAACTTTTGATAGCGGCTGTGCAGTTTTTTCAGGCGTTGTGCGTGTTTAATCGGGCACCAGAACTGCTCGGTGCGGGCGGCTATTTCCTGAATATAAGCAATTAAACCATTAACGTAACTGCAATAGGCGCAATTGAGTTTTTCTATCAGGTTTAAATAATGCAGAAACTGACGGTCAAAAATAATATAGTCTTGACGTTTGACTTTCGGAATTCCATAAATCGGAAAGCAAACGAATTGATAGAGACTTGCGGTAACATCCATTAATAATGCAGGAATAAGACAGGCCCAAATAAAAGGAATGCTGAGAAAATGTTTAAGCGGGGTGTCAATCAGGTAGTTGAGCAGTTGCTGGGTGTATTGTTTGTGGCGCAGGATGATATTTTCCGAGAATAACACCTTGCGTTTGTAAATTTCATAAGAAAATTCCTGTTGCTGTTTTTGCAGTTCTTCAATCAGTTCAATTTCCAGCAGTTTGATTTTTTCCAGCAGTTCCTCTATCGCGGCAGACGCATTCATGGTGCTTTCCTAAAACGCTGTTAGCACTTGGAAGATGCCAACTGTAGGCTCTTAAAGAGCGAAAAACCTCCCTGTCTGGTTTCCTGTTACCGGCCTTTTGCACTGTTAGAAAAACAGCCCGTTCAGCAATTAGCTAATCATCTAAGTCTGTTGCAAAAAAAGCAAGAATTTTAGCTGCGGATAATTTCAAAAAACCATGTTAGCCATGCCAGACATAAATGGCCGTTACAAACAGCAGAAACGCGCTCATGGCGATAAAAGCCAGCCAGTTCCACGGAAAACGCAAACGTTGATTCACATAAACATCCGGTTGCCAGCCGGGGATAATCAACATGTAATAACTGCCGGCAATCCAGATTAACACGCCGATTACCAACAGAATTTTGGCAATGATTTTCGGCAGCAGAGGCAGAAAAATCGCCAGCAGAATAATCACTACCATCATTAGCAGCGGAATTTCCAGCAAATAGCCGGCCTGTCTGTTTTTAAGGTTCATCATTTTGGGCTTGAAAAGGTAATTGTTGCAACTTAAAACCGCGCTTTGTTATGTTCGGGCTAATCTACTCGCAGAAAAAATACGAGTGGCATTTTGCTAAAGTGTCGCCGCCGTTTTCGTGTGGTCGCGGCGTTACTTCCCAGGTGACAGTCCCATAATTTTTATTAACTGTCGGCACAAAATCAATCACGCAATTGCCCAGATTAGGGCTGCCAACGACTCTAATGGCGGCATTATCCTTGATAATAGCAACGGCAGAAAAAATACCGTTTGCAGCTGGCAGGGCAGTAATACCATATTTGGCAAGTTCACCTAGATCATCACAACCGGTTAATTTTCCTTCGTTATCGCTCAAGCATTCCCCAATAGCCAGTTTTAAAGGAGCTATGTTGGCATTGGTTTTTGACCAGTTTCCCCGCTTCATATAATCTTGATAAGCAGGAATGGTAATAAATGCCAGAAATCCGACAATCATGAGCAAAAACGCTAAGCTAATCCAGGGAAAACGCCGCTGTTTTTTCTTGGCAGTTTTTTCTTCCTTTATTTCCATCGCATTTTCCTCTTTAGAAATTGTTTAGTTGCGATTTTTCACAAAACTCTCAATAAAGCAAAAATTGCCTGTTATTCTGTCCAAATAGTGCTAATCAATCAATAACATTGACAGAACAGCTGCATTCATTTTATTATCCGCAGTCTTTTTTACCCGTTTTTCATTAACTTTAAACTTATTCAGGTCTCGTCACAATGAAAAGAACATACCAACCCAGCAAAATCAAACGTATTAGAACTCACGGTTTCCGCGCCAGAATGGCAACCAAAGGTGGACGTAAAGTATTAAGTGCACGTCGCGCGAAAGGTCGTTACGAATTGACAGTCTAGCCGGCTGTTGTGTGTCAAAATCAGATTTTAGCTTTCCCCCGCAGTTACGCCTAAGAACTCCCGCCGCTTATAAAAACGTTTTTGCCCAGCCTGTAAAATCTTCAGACAAATATTTTACATTGTTAGCCATCAGGAATCAGCTTGATCATCCGAGGCTAGGCTTGGCAATTGCGAAAAAAGTAATCAAACGGGCAGTCGACAGAAATACCTTGAAACGGCTTGCCAGAGAAAGCTTTAGATTACGGCAACACAGTTTAACCGCGCTGGATATTGTGGTTTTGGCTCGTAGAGACGCTTTAACCGCGTCTCCTGAAGTGTTGAGACAGTCGTTGGAAAAACACCTGCTGCAATTGGTAAAACGATGCGATTCTTAGCTATAGCTGTTATAAAATTCTATCAGTATTTTATCAGTCCTTTACTTGGGAATCGCTGCCGCTTTTACCCTAGTTGTTCAAATTATGCCGTAGAAGCCATCACGCTGCACGGCATTGTTAAAGGCTCCTATCTCACGCTCAAACGCTTATTAAAATGCCACCCTTTCCATGAAGGCGGGCTTGATCCTGTTCCAGAAAAATTTGGTAAAAAGAATGGATAATATTAGATTTCTACTTATGGTTGCGTTTGCAACAATCAGTTTCATGCTATGGGAAGCGTGGCAGGCAGATTATGGTCCGAAACCTGCACTCAGCGCGTTAGACCGTCCGATAATTGATGGCAAAGCTGATACGGCGGCACAAACACCTGCAAATCCTGCCAGCCCATCTGCTGTTACTCCTGTTGCCAATGCAAAAGCGGCAGCCGCTGCGATTATCAAAGTTAAAACCGACTTATTTGCACTTGAAATTGATTCGGAAGGCGGCACTATCCGCAGTCTGGATTTGCTGCAATATCCGCTGGAAAAAGAAAACACCACTGTCAATACCTTGCGGGCATTGGCGGGAATGGAAAAGAAAAAAGTCAATTTGGCTCCAATCCGGTTATTTACACCAGACCCCGAAAAAGAATTTGCCGCCCAAAGCGGTTTGATTGCTGATGCAGAATCTGCTCTGGTGCCGGATCATCATCAAAAACTTAATTTCCAGCAAGCCAGTTACGAATTAAAACCGACTGAAAATACCCTGTCAGTGCCTTTAACCTGGGATAACGGCCAAGGTTTGACTGTAACTAAAACCTTAACTTTCACCCGTGGCAGTTATGGTATTACCGTCAGCCAAAAAGTCACTAACCACAGCAATCGTGCCTGGTCAGGAAAGCAATATAATCAACTGCTCAGAACCAACTATGTTGACAAGGCGGCCAGCACTTTCATCAGAACTTATACCGGTGGCGTGGTTTATACCGAGTCGGACAAATACAAGAAAGTCAGCTTTGATGACATGGCTAAAGATGCCTTGGATGTTGCCTCCAAAGGTGGCTGGACAGCGATGATTCAACATTATTTTGCCGCAGCGTGGATTCCTCCGGCAGAGCAAAACAATCATTTTTATTCCAAAGAATTGCAAAACTCACGCTTTGCGATTGGCTCTTATTCACCTTCTGCAACAGTGCCGGTCAATACGGAAATGCAGTTTACCTCGCAATTGTATGCAGGCCCGAAAGTACAAACCGCGATGGAAAAATATGCCAAAGGCTTGGAATTGACAGTTGATTACGGCTGGCTGACAGTGATTGGCAAACCGATTTATTGGCTGCTGACCAAAATTTACAGTTTTGTAAACAACTGGGGCCTGGCAATTTTGGGGGTAACCCTGACAATCAAGTTATTGTTTTTCAAATTGTCGCAAGCCAGTTACCGCTCAATGGCGAGAATGCGCAAAATTCAGCCACAGCTGAAAGCTTTGCAGGAGCGTTTTGCCGATGACAAGCCGCGTTTCAATCAGGAAATGATGGAAATGTACAAGCGGGAAAAAGTTAATCCGCTCGGCGGTTGTTTGCCGATTATGGTGCAGATTCCGGTGTTTATTTCTCTGTACTGGGTTTTGATTGAAACCGTTGAAATTCGTCAGGCGCCGTTTTTGTTGTGGATTCAGGATTTGTCTGCGCAAGACCCGTTTTATCTGCTGCCGGTTTTATACGGGATTTCGATGAAGGTTCAGCAAAGTTTGAATCCGGCACCGGTTGACCCGGTACAGGCAAAAGTGATGCAGATGTTCCCGATTATGCTGACAGTGTTTTTCCTGTTCTTCCCGTCGGGATTGGTGTTGTACTGGATTTGCAATAACTGTTTGTCGATTTTGCAGCAGTGGTATATCACCAAGCAGATTGAAGCTGAAGCTTGATTAGATATAAATAACCTTTTAAATCGGCTTTGTTAATAAAGAATGCCAGGTACTTGAAGAGTGTCTGGCATTTTTGTTTGTGGCTTTTTTAGAATTTAATGGGCATGGTTGGAAAAATCAGCCCGTTGAGTTTTTACATTCTTACTCTTATTGGATAGCGTTTTTTGAGCCAGACCAAAATCCGAAACCCCAGCAAAAACAATATCAGCAGCAAATACAATAAAGGTTCAGCCAAATTACCTTTTAGCTGCCAGAAATAATGAATAATCGCCGCTCCGGCAGCTATATAAATGTAGCGATGGAGTTTTTTCCAGTTTTTTCCCAGCTTTTTTTTGGCGGCTTTAGGCGATGTCACCGCCAATGCCAACACAATCAGATAAGCCAGCACCCCGAACCAGATATAAGGGCTTTCGATAATATCAATTGCTATCATCCGCCACATCAACCCTTGATCGACAGTCAGATACACCAGCAAATGCAAGCTGGCATAAAAAAAAGCGTACAAGCCAAACAATTGCCGATAATCACTAAGGCCGCGCCACTGGGTAATGGTTTGCAATGGAGTAATTGCCAGAGTCAGCCATAAAAACCGTAAGGCCCAATCGCCCAGGCGAATATGCACAGCCTGAATCGGATTGCCGCCTAACTGATTGCCCGCAATATCAACAACCAGCCACAACAACGGAATTAAACCTGCCGCAATCAGAAATAATTTTAATTTGCCGATTTGCATAATCATCAGAAAAAATGCTGTAAGTCCATATTACGATAGAGCGAGGCCACCTGCTCACCATAACCATTAAACAATTCAGTTTGACGGCGCGGGGTAAAAAAACCGCTGCCCAGTTGCCGTTCGCTATTTTGACTCCAGCGCGGATGAGAAACCGCCGGATTTACATTGGCATAAAAGCCGTATTCTTTCGGTGCAGATTTGTTCCAGGTGGTGAGCGGCGGTCTTTTTAACAGTTCAATTTTGACAATCGCCTTGATACTTTTAAATCCGTATTTCCACGGCACCACCAGCCGCAACGGAGCACCATTTTGTTTCGGCAAAATATCGCCATACATCCCCACCGCCAGAATAGTCAATGGGTGCATGGCTTCATCAATCCGCAACGCTTCGGTATACGGCCATTCCAGCAAAGCGTTACTGTGCTGGTTAATCATGGTTTCCGGTTGATAAAGCGTGGTAAATTTGACAAATTTCGCTGTCGATAATGGCTTCAGCGATTTTAATAAACTGGCCAGCGAAAACCCTATCCAGGGCACCACCATCGACCAGGCTTCGACACAGCGAAACCGGTAAATTCGCTCTTCCAAAGTTTGCTGCCGCAACAAATCTTCCAAATGATAATGGCCCGGCTTTTCCAGTTCGCCGCTGATTTCTACCGACCAGGGATCGGTTTTCAAGGCTTGTGCCAGCTTGGTAGAATCGTCTTTATTAAAAGAGAATTCATAATAGTTGGTGTAACTTTTTACCAGTTCTGCCGAAGTCGCTGTCAAAGAGTTATCAGACAAACTGCCTTTAGGTAAATTCGCCCATTTCGGTTTGGCGTTCTCTGCCCACACTTGCCTATCTGCAATGCCGGAAATGGTCGCCGCAAGCATCGCTTTAATAACGGTACGCCGCTGTTGATAAATCAGCGGATCAGTAATTTCACTGGCAGGAATATCATTTTGGGTTTTAATCAGCATCGCAAAGCTCCCTAACAGTTAATGAAGGTGATTATTCTTTTTTGCCTTTTGGAATCCAGCCAAATAATTGCCTGATTTTTCGTTCAGTAATAAATGCCAGTGAAAACAGCTGGATAAAATTTTCCGCTTCAATCAAATCCAGCCCAATGTTTTCGGGAACCAACTCCAGACGAGTATTAAATAACCGATCCCACACTGCTAGGACAATGCCGTAATTGCTGTCGTGTTCTTTGCGCAAGGTGGAATGATGGGTACGATGTAAGCATGGGGTAATAATCCACTGTGAAATAACCTCTTCGTTGGGAACCCGAATGTTGGCGTGATGGAAAAAAATGAAAAACAGCTCCACAATTTCAATCGACAGCACCAGATAGGCATTGACACCAATCACGATTACAAACAGACATTTGTAGATAATTTCGATTAATAAATCAAAAACATGAAAGCGAAAGCCGGTGGAAACATTAAAGCTTTTATCGCTGTGATGAATTTTATGAAACCGCCACAGCCATTCAAATTTATGGCCGGCAACATGCCAGGCATAAATCGCGAAATCAAACAGCACAAAAGTCAGCAGCCACTTGACTGGACCATCGGACAGCCCGCTTAATAAGCCATGCGAGGCAAATTGTTGGGCCACCAAAAACAATGACGAGGCTTTTAATACCGTCAAAATCAGGTTATTGATTAAAAACGCTTCGGTGTTGGTGACAAAAGACTCTTTGGCAATTTTGGCCGAAAAATGCCGATACGGTTTGGCTTTTTCAAGTACCAGCAACACAATAAACGCGACTACCGCCAAGCCGAACAGGACTTGGTTAAAAATTAAACCACCCGCGTTATTAGCACTTTCTACTGCATTCATAAAAACACCTTTTCAAACAGGTTGGCAAAACACTTAACTTTATTCAGGATTGCGTTCGTTTAACAGTTCGGTTAAGGATTTGATTTCATTCGTGGCATTAATCCGCTCGGTTATATCGTACTGCACACCCAGATAATAAATAACCCGCTGCTTTTTATCAAACAAAGGCACTATTTTCAGATGATTGTAAAATAAGGTGCCGTCTTTTTTATAATTGCGCAGCGTGACTTCCACGCCCTGACAATCTCGCATGGCCTTCGAAATCTGGAAACGCCCCTCCTGCTCCCGGTCATCGCCTTGCAAAAAACGGCAATTATGGCCAATAATTTCCGCCTGGCTGTAACCTGTTAAGCGTTCAAAAGCTTTATTGGCATAAATAATCGGCGCATCTTCCAGATCAGGATCTGCCAACGTAACGCCGTTCACACACTCATCCAAAATCGCGGCCAGCACCTGCGGAATCAGACCAGCATCTTTTTCAACCACAAAGTTCATAATCAAGTCTCCCTAATCTGTGCTATACAAATTTACGTTTAATTATATTCAACGTCGATCAAGTTTTTAATATTTTCAACCGTATTTTCCGCTCCTTCTTCAATTGCGGAACGAATCAGTTTTTGAAAAGGCCGCATGAAAATATCCAGATCCAGCAGCTCAAAACGAAAAGTCAGGCGAACAGGTTGGTTTTTCTCAGCACTTTCCAGCAAATAACTCTGTTTATAAGGGTCAAGTACACCCTGAAAAACCAGTTTTGTATCGGGCTGGTAATCCGTGATGGCAAAAACCGATTCGATTTGGGCATTATTTTCCTGCCGAATCTGTCTGGCTTTGGCTCCAATAAATACCTCTTTGCCATCCAGCGGTTCAAACTTAATCACTTCCACTGCCCATTTAGGATAATTGTTAAAAAAGTTTTTGCCGATATAGGAGAAAACCTGCTGAACAGGCCTGTTAATCTCAACACTTGCCTCACCGGCAACCGGTTTGGATGAATCAAATGGAATCTTGATTTGCATAATAGTTCTTCTCCCAAAAATGAGTGCTTATCTTAACATTCTGCCGCAACAAAACATCAGCAAAGTTGTTAGAATATAAAATCTTCATGGTAGGCAATTTAAAAGAATTCAGGTCAATTACACTCTGGTTTTAACAGCTTTTTCATAAACAGTGTTGATGTCATAATCAATGCTGTCGAGCTCCAGATGTTTCACCATCACGCCGATTTCATTGTCCGCCAGCAATGGCAGATTTTCCAGATAGCCTTTTTCTATTTCAACATGTTGCTCAAACAGCAACACAAAATCATCACCGCGAAAACGAAACCCCAAAGCCTGCGGAAAACACTCTTTTAAAGTTTTGACCAGCTTTATCAACAGAACATTGCCCTGCTCCCAGCCGTATTTTTTGTTGTATTGCGAAAAGTTATTCAACAAAATCAGATAAAAGCACTGTTGTTTCCGGTCAATATTGGACAAAATAACTTGCAGGTAGCTTTCGTTGTAAAGATTGGTCAAGCCATCTTCAAAAAAATAGGAAAAGCGTTTTCGCTCCAGATCAGTATTTGGCGTTTGGCTGGCATTGACAATTTCCACATCTTGCAGCACTTCAATGGCCGCTTGTGCAGCTTTAGGGTGAAACTGACTGCCGGAATAACAAGCTATCTCCTGCAAAGCTTGCAAAACAGTTTGTCTGGGTTTGTAAATCCGGTTGGTGGTCATCGCATCAAAGGCATCGGCAACAGCCATGATATGCGCTAAAAATGGCACATCGTCGGGCGATTGCGTAGGAGGATATCCTTTACCATCATAACGGACATGATGACAGCGGATGATTTCCGCCAAATCCTTATACATGTCAATTTTCGACAGCATATTATAACCGGCATAAGCATGTTGCTTAATCAGTTCATACTCCAGGTTGCTCAGTTTGCCAGGTTTGAGCAGCACCGCATCCGGGGTGGCAACCTTTCCTATATCATGCAAAATGGCAGCCCGTTCCAGTTTTTTAATTTCCCTCGCTTCAATCTTTAAGGCAGTAGCGATTTTTTTGCAGTATTCAGCCACCCGCAACGTATGGCCGGCAGTATAAGTGTCGCGTTGCTCTATGATGTTCACAAAAGCCAGAATCGTTTCCTCATAATTGGAAACCCGCTGTAATTCCATCTGCTCCAGAATCGCTTTTTGCTTGTGCGAATGCAATATCAGACCAATGTCGGTGGCAAGCCGTTCCAGCACATTAATTTCTTCCGGCTCAAAACCGCTTTCCCGGTCTGAATAAACATTAAACACCCCAAACGGGCTGGCACAATCGTTGGCAATCAACGGAATAGCAATCAGCCAATGCAGGTTATAATCAGTGGTGCGGCGTTTTTTTCCTGTCCCGCTCTGCGGAGGCTGGTATGTTTCTATGATCGTGCAGTTGCGGCTGATAGCCTGAAGTGCGGCACTGGTTTGCTCACTGGTCAAATCTTTATCAAGGCTGTAAACGCTGCGATCAATGATTTCAGGAGCATCATTTGATTTATGGGCCACTTCCAGCAGATTATCTTTTATCATCCCCACCCAGGTAAAACGGTAGTGCTGGTGTTTTGTCAACTCATTAGCACTGTTTTGCAATACACTTTGTATCGACATTGAAGCCAGCAACAGTTCATTAACATTGGCAACGGTTTTCAATAAATCCTTGATGTATTTCTCATGGCAATACATCTTTTCCAGACTGCGGGTTCTGTCCGCAACCTTTTTCTCCAGCAATTCATTAAGACTTTCAATTTTTTGCTGATGCCGGTAAACCGCTGCGGTAAAGCGAAAAAAAATCAACAACACCCCGCTGGCCAGAATCACAATAAAAATCAGATTATTGCTGGCCTGAGTGCGGATTGTATGAATTTCCTGTTGCAGTAAATCGGTGGGCATGGTGACCCGAATGCCGCCGCGAATATCCCCGACTTTATAATCTTGATAACCGTGACAAGTCAGGCAGGCTGGTTCTGTTTTTAACGCACCCATGAAATTAAAAACTTTTTTATCAGGACTTAGATAGTAATAATATTTTTTATCGCTGTGTTGCTCAAAATATTTCAAAGCCTGGGTTTCAAAGGCATCGGCGGCGTTATGCGGGTTTATCGGCTTCAGGCTGGTGATTTTGTAGTAGTAACGACTTTTTTTATTGGACAGTTCTGAAATCTGCCGGGTCATCCAGGCGGGGTTAATCTTAATCAGCTGCTCCCCGTCTGCGGTTTGTAAAGTGTTATTGGGTAAATACGGATTGGGCTTAAGGCCAGGAATCGGTTTGACATAAACGCCGCCGTAAATCGCACTCCAGCTGCGGGTAATCACCATGTTGTCAAAATGCGCAACCGCTTCCTGAAGGATTTTTTCTTCAGAAAGCTGTATCTGTTTTTCCGTAGTTTCTGCAAGACTGTACAGCATGGAACCGACACTTATCAGCACGATAGCTACAAACAGTGAGTTGGCTTTGTTTTTTTTCATAATCCTATCTGTTTTCCTGTCAGATGCGGTCTGAAAGGCGAAGAATTTTTTCGGTGTTTTAAGTTTTAAAGGTATTCTAGCAGTTGTATCTGATGTTGATTCGATAAATTCAAGGTAAAAAAATGAAAAGAATAATATTAATTTTACTAACAAGTCTTTGTTTTTTAAACATTGCACCAGCCGAGGCGAAAAAAACCGCCAGCAAAACTTTAGTGGGCACTATTTCTGATTTTCAATGCGGCGATAATTGCTATCTGACCATTGTTGATAACAAAGGCT